>CAUZFM010000055.1:0-18983 GCA_963579235.1 uncultured Binatia bacterium (SeqCode) | reverse complement strand
CCCGGTCAGCATTGATGCCGACCGGGCCGTCCTGGGGAGATGGTCTACTGGTCTATCAGCCGTCGTCCGGGTCCTCGTTACCCGCGAGCAGCGGCAGCAGGTACTCGGCTCCCGCGTAAGAAACCTCACCGGAATCTTCGAGCGGCTCGGGCCCGGTCACCTGTACAACCAGGGCGGGCACGTAGCAGCCAGCTGAGCCGTCATCGTCGCCACCTGAGTCATTGGCGGTCTCGTCGCTGTCCGTACCGGGGCTGTCCACCTCGGAAGCGGGTACGTACATAATGCTGCTGCGCAGCCCTGCTACCGTACCGCAAGCCCACTGCTCGCCAACCTCTTCGGCAATCGCGATTTTTACCTTGGAGGGGTCGAGCACGCGGGGGCCCAGGCGCGAAGCCTCGTTGCCCTCGCAGACCCTGAATTCGGGCCAGCGCAGGTGCATGCGGGCCACCTGTCCTCGGTGATCAATCGACGCCTGTATCCTCGACCCGTGCACGCCTACTCCCTGCACCTGGCGAGGAACGGCCGTGTAGACCTCCGCCACCTGCACAGTTGCGGCGTCGGTGTCGGGAATGCCCGACTCGCTCAACGGCACCGAGGCCACCTTGACCCTGGCGATATCGGCCAGCTGGTAGTCCAACTGCTTCTCGTCAAGGCCGAAGGCTATCGCTACCGCCTTGATCGTCTCGGCAGCCGCGGAGTCAGTCACCTCGTTGTCAGGATCAGTTTGGGCTTGGAAGCTGCGCGTGGGATCGAGGAAGGTGAGCCTGCCCTCGGCCGCCTTGATGCTCAACGTAGCGCCGGTTTTGCGCGCCTTGTAGTCACAGTGCACGGCCTCTTCGTCATGGCGGCCGTCGGAGCGTTTACGCCGACCGTCAAAACGGCAATCGCCCTTGGAGGCCTTCAGACTCCGAGCCCCTATGGCATTGAGCGCCAACTTGAGCGCCTTCTTGTCGCCGCTCATCGACGCCGCTATGCCTGGGTCTCCAGCCACCGCGACCAGTGCCGCCATGGTGTCCACGTCACCCACCAGGCTGGGAAGCGAACCACCAGCCAGTTCATGAAGCTCGGGGCAGCTCTGTTGTGATTGGGCCGGTACGATCGTCAACTGCAGGGCAGCAAACATCACGACCAGGCCGGTTATGTTTCTTTTTGTGATTTTCATTGTCTTATTCTCCTGTATGCCTTCGTTCTTCAGTTAGGATCCGTGAAAGGGGTTTCGCCCGCTGGGTCACAACCGTCGTAGTAGTAGTAGCAGTAGTACCCGATGGCCGATGGATCGCTCATGGTGTTGTTGTAGCGCTCGTTGTCTATGCGGTTGAAGCAGTCAGCCCTGTCGCTGCCTACTGCCAGGGCCACCGGGCACTGGTCGTCGTTGTTGGCACCCACGTTATTGCGCCGCATGTTGTCCATCCACGAGTCCTTGATCGAGACCGAAAACGCGTCGTCGGCAAAGTCCTCGTAGTCGGCTCTGAAGCCGGAGCCTATCCACATGAAACCGTGAAAACCGTCAGCCTGGTGCAACCGACGGCCATTCTGCGGGCTGTCAATCGGGTCACGAAACATGCGCCAGGAATTGGACAGATTGTCGTCGTCCATGCTGTTGCACGACGAGAGGTGCAGGTACTCCATATCCATATCGCCCGCGTAGAGTTCGGCGCCCGCGCCAAACTCGGTGCCCGACTCGGGAGCATCTATCCAACAATCGTTGACCGCGTCTCCACCGTCGAACCTGAGCGCTCCGCGCCAATGGTTGCCACTGTCGCTCCCGTGCATGAAGATCATGACGGCGTCGCCCTCATCCATGCGCCAGCCGTCGTTGCAGGGCGAAGCCGCGTCGGGGTCACAGAAGGGACTGCGGTCCATTCCGGTATCCACGAAACGCCCGTCCTGGTGGTACCAGCCGTGATCGTCTATCTCGTTGTACCAGCGATCGACCTGGGCACTCCAGTTCAGGCTGTTCTGTAAACAGTCCTGGTCCCAGTTATCGATGCCGTACATCTTGGCCTCCAGGTGGTTGGCCGCCGCCGGGCTCACTGCGAGGATACCCGCCGTGGCAACGGTCAGCAGCGCACAGACCATCCAGGCAGTCGCGCGAAGCGTGTTGTTGTTGTGTTTGTTATTTCTCATAGTGTTTACTCCTCGTTCGGTTTTGTGTTGATGTCTGTGGGCCGCACGGGATCAAGTGGCCGGGATTAAACCGACCCCATGTGCCCGATTCGGCTGTGCGCCCTTGTCAGAGCAAGCTGCGTACCAAGGCCCCTGGAGCTGGCCCAGCCCCTGAAAACACGGGCCAAATCAGCTATTTTGCGGTCGACTATCAGCTACCGCTGCTAAGCCAGGTTTACAGCTGCCCGCGCTGCAGCGCCGACCGCATACCTGCCTTAGCAGTCGGTTGAACTTGTCTGGGCTGTAAAATCAGTCCCTTATGAATGGGTCTGAACCGGGAGAAACGCCCATGAGCACAGCCGCCGCCCACCCATCTGTTTCAAGCACACCCATAGAGCTCGGCGGCAACGATCTCGCCACGGCCTGCGTGCTGTGCAGCCACAACTGCGGGCTGCGCGTAGACGTGGCCGACGGCCGCATAACCGATGTACGCGCCGACCCGACCAACCCCTTTACGCAGGGTTACATCTGCAACAAGGGAGTGACCATCACCAACTACATTGATCACCCGCTGCGCGTCGAGCACCCGCTCAGGCGCCGCGACGACGGCAGCTTTGAGCAGATCGACTGGGACACGGCTATCACCGAGATCGCCGGCCGCCTGAGAAACCTGCGCGACACTCACGGCCCGGGGTCACTGGGACTGTCGGGCGTTGGAGGACAGGGCAACCACATGGACGCACCATACGCCACGGGCTTTTTGAGGGCCTTCGGCACGCGCAAGTGGTTCAACGCCTACGCCCAGGAAAAGACCCAGCACCACCTGGTCGACTCGTGGATATTTGACGCTTCGCCGGCCGCATTCATGCACGCCGACGTCGACAACACGGCCTTCATGGTTGTCATGGGCACCAATCCCAAGATCAGTCACCGGGGCCACCGCGCGCTGGACACCTTCAAGGCCCTGGAGAAGAAGGAATCTTGCACCGTGGTCGTCCTGGACCCGCGCGAGACCGAAACCACCCGCGGGGCCGACCGCCACCTGCAGGTACGCCCGGGCAGCGACGCCCAGTTGTTGCTGGGCATGGCCGCGAGCATCGTGCAGAACGAACTTTTCGACGCCGAGTTCCTGCGGTCGACCACTACCGGTTTCAATGAAATACGCGACGCGCTCGGCCCCATCAACGTAGCCGAGATGGCCTCGCGCGCGGGCATCGAGGCCGCCGAACTGGAGCAGCTCGCCCGCGATTTTGCCACGGCACCTTCGGCGTCCTTTTTCTTCGATCTTGGCGTCGAGCAGACCCCTTACTCCACGCTGGTGTCTTACCTCATACGCATCCTGGCCTGCATAACCGGCAATTTCGGTAACCCCGGCGGCATGCATTTCATCGAGAGTTTTCTGCCGGCAACGCGCAGTGCCAACAGGAAAGCCGAGCCGGCAAGAGCGCTGGCCTCGGGCATACCGGCCATTCGTGCGCTGGGCAACTTCGGAATGTTTTCTCCCACCCTGGCGCCCGAGGAGATACTGGTCGACCATCCAGACCGCATACGTGCGCTGATCGTTGAGGGAGGCAACCCGCTGCTGTCATATTCCGACACCGGCAAGTGGCGCGAAGCGGTTGCCGCTCTCGACCTGCTGGTCGTCATCGACCCCGCCATGAGCGAGACTGCGCGCGAGGCCGACTACGTACTGCCCGTGCCCTGCGGTTACGAAAAGTGGGAGGTAGCGAACTTTCCGCGCCGCCACCCGCAGATCGAGGTGCAGGTCAGGCCGCCGGTGGTGCCGGCCCCGCCCGACACCAGGCCCGAGCCGGAGATCTACACGCGCCTGCTCGAAGAGATGGGCCTGGTGGAACCGCTACCCAATGAGCTTAACGAGATGGCCTGCGGCGAAGATCCCATCGCCGAACGTGCCGCGTTTTTTGCGCGCGCGCTGGAACTGGTGGCCGGCCCCGCATCGCGTGGGATGGATGCCGAAACACAGATCGTGAGCTGGGCTTACCGTTCGGTGGGACGTCACCTGCCGGCGCCATCGCTGGTGGCCGTGTGGGCGCTGTGCCAGGCCAACGCCATGCAGCGCCGCGACGCGGTACTGCGCACCCTGGGCGACGACTGGAGCGACAAGACCCCTGGTGAACTGGGCGAAGAAATATTCCGGCGCATACTGGACCACCCCGAGGGGGTTGAGATTGCCTGCCTCGACGAGACCGCCAACCTCGTGGACCACATAGGCCACGACGACGGCCGCGCCCACCTCGCAGTGCCCGAGATGCTCGAGGAGATACAACGGGCGGTCACCAACGGTATGCCCTCCGACCCTGAATACCCCATGATACTGGGCAACGGCCTGCGTACCCGCTGGACGGCAAACACCATCCAGCGAGACCCCAACTGGCGCAAGGGACGTGGCCCACACTGCGCCCTATCACTGAGCCCGGGAGACGCCGAGCGCCTCGATATCACCGACGGCGAGACGGTGCGCCTGTCCACGCGCAGGGCCAGCGTGGAGTTACCGGCCACCGTCGACAAGCGACTTCAGAACGGGCACGTGGCCATCCCCAATGGCTTCGGCATGCAGCACGAAAACGACAACGGCGAGCTCGAGACCGTGGGTGTGAACATGAACCTGCTCAGCGACGCGGCCGACCGCGATCCGTTTACCGGCTGTCCACACCACCGTTTTCAGCCCTGCCAGATAGCCAAAATTGCGTAGCACGCCGGGCCGGGACCGGCCTGCGCCTGCCACCGACTCTCAGTCCACCAACAGTTCCACGGGATCGCCCAGCTCTACCTGTCCGGCGCGGGCCACCCCGGCGTAACTGCCGAGGTCCTGGCCGGCGTCACCGACAATGCTGCGCAGTACCGACGGGTCGTCGGGCAGGCCCGCCGTGGCGCGCGTAGTCATGCCGCACCTCACGGTCGGCATCAGCGAGTCGAGTTCGACCTCGCCGATTTTCAGGCGCGCGCCCTGCCAACCGGCCTCCACGAGTCCCTGCAGCTCGGCTACAGTGCGGATGAGCAGGTTGGGCCTGAAGCGGGCTGGTTCCCAGGCGGCCTCGGGGTTGAGGTCGGCCATGTGCGCCAACGAGGCGGTGGTGAGCAGGTGCAGCGGGAAGGCGTCAAAATAAGTGCCCAACGGCGAGGTGTGCTCCATGAGTTCTTCTGGAAACACCGACAGGTCGGGCAGTGGCTCACCGGGCAGGCGAGAAAACATCTGCCTGATCTCTTCTTCGAAGTCCTCGTTGTCGGGCGTGCCGCGGCGGTAGTGATCGACGTTATCGGCCGGCTGTCGCGGCCACAGCGTGACCTCGCGGCCAAGCAGGCGCGAAAGCACGGCGTTGGCGTCGGGGTCACCGCTGTCCAGGCTTGAGCCGTCGGGCAGGGTCATGCGCACTGGCCCGATGCTGCCCTCTTCTGAGGCCGAGCTGTAGCTCGCCGAGCAGCGCATGAGCAGGGGCATTTTTTTGGCGCCGCGTATCTCTCCCGCTTTTTCGTCGCGCAGCGCCCAGCCGCGGTCGCCCGCCACGCCGTCTCTGCCCAGGACAGCGCTCGCCAACGTCTCGCCCTGCATCGACTTGACCGGGTAGCGCCACAGCCCGACGACTTCGCCTATAGTCCTCGTTGTCATTGCCTTGACTGCGGGTGGGCGGCGGCTCAGCCGATCCCTTTTACGTCGACCGGGAGAGTGGGCACCTCGTCGGGGCTCATGAAAGTGGGATTCTCGCGGTCGCGCAGGCCGGCCATGCGCCGGTGGGCCAGGTGCACCCAGGGATCATCACCCGGCAGCACGTAGAAGCGCTCTGCTCGCAGGGCTGCAAAGGTACGCTCGGCGATAGCGGTTGCCGAAACTGCGTCGGCCATCGCCTCGTCAATGGCGTCGTTGACCACCTGCCTCTCCTCGTTGTTGGCCCCGGTGGCGGAGCGCGACGCAGGCCGGTTGCGTTCGGCACCGTTGATGTTGGTCGAGACAGCCTCGGGACAAAGCACCGACACGCGAATGTCGGCGCCCTTGAACGACAGCTCGTGGTACAGGCATTCACTCATGGCCACCACCGCGTGCTTGCTCGCGTGGTAAACCGCCACGAAGGGCATCGACGTAAGACCGGCCATCGACGAGGTGTTGACCACGTAGCCCTGCTCGCCACTTTCGATCATGCGCGGGATGAAACTGCGCAGGCAGTTGGCGATGCCAAATACGTTGACGTCGAACACCCAGCGCCAGTCGTCGTCGCTACTATCCCAGGCCGTCCCCGCGCAGAACACGCCGGCGTTGTTGCACAGCAGGTTCACCTGCCCGTACTCGGCAAAGGCGCGCTCGGCCAGCGACTCGACCTCGGCAGTACTGGTAACGTCGGTGACCACCGGCAGCACCGGCGCGCCGCCCGAGCCAAGCTCGGCCGCGGCAAGCGCGAGGGGCGACTCCTCTACATCGGCCAGTACCACCTTCATGCCCTCGGCAACGGCCCTTTCGCCAAGCGCCCTGCCTATACCACTGGCGCCGCCCGTGATGACTGCCACCTTACCCAAAAAATCATGCATTGCTGGTCCTTCTACTCCTCTAACGACACTACTACACGGGGCAAGCCCAGGCCATGCCCTTTCTACCCTGCCACCAGCTGCCAGCCTAGGTGTTTTTTACGCAAAAGGAACGTATCCCCCTTTCAGCGCTCAAGGAGTTCGAGGCGCTCGGCGGCCTCGAAGATCGTGCGCAGGCGCTGCCAATCCTCCTCGCCCAATGCCTTGTAGCCCTCGTCGCCGCGCTCGCGCCAGTAGATCGAGCCCGGCACGCGCTCGGGGTGGTAGTGATCGGCCTTCAAATTGCGCACGAGGATCTTCTGTGTGCCGGTGTACTCGAAATCGTCGACCACGCGCACGAAGTCGGGAAACCACTTGCGATCCATGCCACCGTGCTCGATCTGCTGCTCGCAGTAGTCGAACAGCGACTGGGGGTCGAACTCGATCCCCTCGCGCATCTTGACGGCAGCCATCACGAGCTCGTCCGACACCGAGCACGGCACGCCGTAGGCCGCAGCCAACGGAAAGTCGGGATGCTCGGAAATCAGCCGTGACACCTGCATGGCTGAAAAGTTTTCGCCGTCCTTGCGTATCCAGTCATCAGTGCGACCGTCGAAGAAGAGAAAGCGCTCGCCGTCGCGCTCAAGGATGTGGCCGAGGTCCCCGGAGTGATAAACACCGTCGCGGTACTTGCTCGAGTTGGCGTCGTCGTTTTCGTAGTAGCCCTGGAACAACGACGTGTCTTCGGCCACGCGACAGATTTCGCCCACCGCGTCGTCGTAGTTGGCGATCTTGCCGTCCGAGTCGAGCTCGGCGGGCGGGCATTCGTTTCCGCCCTCGCCGATTATCTTCACAGCGGGGTCGGTCACCTGGCCGACGCTGCCGCGCGGGTCGCCCATCTTGCGAAAGGTCGAAATCGCTGCCTCGGTGCTGCCGTAGAGCTCGAACATATCTTCGAGCCCCATCCAGTCGACGAAGCGGTCGATGTCGGGAGGCGCGGCTCCGTTGCCCACCGCGTAGCGAAACACGTTGTCGGGGTGCTCGGTTACCTCGGCGCGTATTTTTTCTACGTCGCCGCCGTACTGCTTCTCCAGCGCGCGCAGCACGTAGTGCACCGGTTCGCCCACGTAGTTCCAGAAGGTGACGCCGTTGCCGATCACGTCAGGCACGAACTTCGAGGCGCTGAAGCGTTCCCGCAGCGCCATGCGAGCGCCCACCCAGAAGCTGGGCATGAAGCCGATGAACATGGAGTTCGAGTGAAAAAGCGGCATGCAGGCATAACCGCAATCGTCGCGGCCCAGGTCCAGGCGATCCGACACTATCGCGCCTATCATGCACAACTTGAGGTGGTTGTTGTTAATACCCTTGGGAAGCCCGGTCGTGCCCGAGGTGTAGATGATCATCAGGTTGGTTTCAGGCGTGACTTCCACATCGGGAAACTCGAGGTCGGGGGTGGCCGGGCCCATCTCCGAGTCGAGGCAGGCGCGGTAGTCCATCGATGCATCGAAGTCGCCGTCGCCGCTGCGCAGCACGAGTACGTTTTCTCGCGGTACGGTCTCCAGCTGGTCGAGTATGCGCTCGGCTTCGGGCCAGCTGCGCTCGTCGACCACCAGCAACCGCGAACGCGACTGGTTGATTACACCGGCTAACACTTCTCCGCGCAGGCCGCTGTTGATGCCGAAAAGCGTGGAGCCGTTTATGGCGCACCCGCCGTACAGCGAGCTGAGCTCGAGGTGGTTCTCGAGCAACATGGCCACGTGGCCCGGTTGGGCGTCGTCGATCTTGCCCAGGCGCGACTTTATAAAATGGGCAACCCGGGTCGACTCGTCGCAGTACTGCCCCCAGCTCCACGAACGATCGTCGTGGGTAAGGAAGGTGCGCTCCCGCAGTTCTTCGTTTTCTCTTCTAGCGCGAACCTGGTCGCGCACCGTGAATTCAGCCTCGAAAGTGTAAGCATCACCCGCCATCAGTATCTCCTGGAAAATCAGATTTGTCGGCGCAAGCTAACAGCAAAAAACCCCTATCGCTAACAGGGAAACCGGGAGTCTTGAGAGTGGCCAGAGAGATTGGGCGAAGAAACTGGCGGAGCCACTCTGCTGCCCCGGCTGGCATATTGCCTGCCGGCAGGTATGGGAAGACATAGCGACCCCGCCCGGGCCCCCCCCCCCCGGTGGGCCCCGCACAGGAACCACCGAACAGCAGGGCGTACCCGTTTCCGTCCGTAGGAAGTAACCGCGCCTTAACGCGGTGATACCCCTATTTATATAGAACCACCCATATCCTTTTCACGCCAGCCCCCAAGCGGGTATATATTCAGTAAAACCTGCGATCCGCGACCCGTCCGGGGGGAGGTGAGACTGCGCAGGAGTGCTGCTAGAGTCCCGGTTGGCCACCATGCTGATCAAGTTGCCCAAGCCCCTTCACGCGCGCGAAAGCGAGGTCACCGACCGCGACACCTGGCTTTCGAGACGCCGCTTCCTGGGCAAGGCCGCCAGGGGTGCAGGCCTTGCCCTGGCGGCGAGCAGCGGGGGAGCCGGGGCGTTTCTTGCCGGTTGTGAACCGGCAGCGGTCACGGCCGGGGACAGCGACGGGCAATTTAGCCTCGGTGACATAAAAGCCAACAAGCGCTACCTGCTTCCCGATACGACCACCGAGAAGGCGGCGGCCACCACCTACAACAATTTCTATGAAATGGGCGTACTCAAGTCCGACCCCCGAGAAAATGCCCACCTGTTGAAAACCAAGCCTTGGAGCGTGCGCGTGCACGGCCTTGTAAACAAACCCGCCGACTACCAGCTCGAGGATTTCATAGCCCCCCAGCAGCTCGAAGAACGCATCTACCGCCTGCGATGCGTTGAGGCCTGGTCAATGGTCATCCCCTGGGTGGGTTTTCCCATGGCGGACCTCATCGGGCGGGTTCAACCCACGAGCAAGGCCCGCTTCGTTAAGTTCACCACCCTGCTCGACCCCTCCATGCTGCCCGGCCAGCGCACGCCCGTGCTCGACTGGCCTTACACCGAAGCACTCGAACTCAAGGAAGCCCTGCACCCGCTCACCTTGCTCACCGTGGGCATGTACGGCGAGATCCTGCCAAACCAGAACGGCGCACCACTCAGGCTCGTGGTGCCGTGGAAGTACGGCTACAAGAGCATCAAGTCTATTGTCGACATCGAGTTTACCGAGCGCCGCCCCCTGCCTTCGTGGACGCAGGCTGCGCCCAACGAGTACCCGTTCTATTCCAACGTAAACCCCTCGGTAAACCACCCGCGCTGGAGCCAGGCTCGCGAGCGACGCATCACGAACATACCGCGGGGGCTCGACGCCATAGGCGCCCTGCTCGAACCCAAAATTGAAACGCTCATGTTTAACGGGTATCCCGAAGTGGCCGAGCTCTACCGCGGCATGGACATGACCCGACTATCCTGACCACTGGAACGAGGAACCTGTAATGTCATCAGTTTATACGAGGCTGTCTGCGGCAACGCAGTACCCGGGCACGCCCACAACGACGGCGATCGCCGCCTTGCTGCTGCTCACGACGTCCAGCCTGCTGACCGGCTGCGAGCGCATCCAGGACAGGATGATCGAGCGCCGCATCGAGCAGGGGCTGGCCGGCGACCGCGAGGATCTCATGAAGGATGGCTCGCTGCACGTCATTCTCTGCGGCACCGGGTCACCCCTGGCCGACGCCGATCGAGCGGCCGCCTGCACGGCGGTGATAGCCGGCAACAACTTTTACCTGGTCGACGTGGGCCCCGGCAGCCAGGAAGTCGTGCAGCTCATGCGCCTGCCACGGGCCCAACTTTCCGGCGTGCTGCTCACCCATTTTCATTCTGATCACATAGGCGGCCTGGGTGAGGTCACCATGCAGAGCTGGGTGGCCGGACGCGACAAGCCGCTACCGGTCTACGGCGGACCTGGTGTGGAGCGGATCGTCAGCGGTTTCAACCTCGCATACAACCATGACCGCGCCTACCGGGTGGCCCACCACGGCGACCATCTCATGCCACGGGAGGGCGGACGCGCGACTGCCCACGCCTTCGAGGTCAACAAACAGCCGGTCATCATAACGAACGACGGCGAACTGCGCATAACGGCCTTCAAGGTTGAGCACAATCCGGTAGAACCCGCGGTGGGCTATCGTTTTGATTACGGCGGACGCTCGGTGGTAATAAGCGGCGACACCGGCCCCTCGGACGCGCTGGTAGAAGCCTCGCGCGGTGCCGACCTGCTTGTGCACGAGGCACTGGCCGGACACCTTATCAGCCGCATGTCCCGCTTGGCGAGCGAGCGCGGACTGGATCGAATGGCCGGACTGGCTGCCGATATCCTCGACTACCACTCCACGCCCGCCCAGGCCCTGGACGCGGCCAGGCGCGCCGGGGTGCCCACGCTGGTGCTCACCCACCTGGTGCCGGGGCCGCCCAATCGGCTGGCCGAACGCGTGTTCATGCGCGACACCGACGACACCGATGTCGAGGTCATACTGGGTCGCGACGGTATGCACTTTGTGCTGCCGCCCGATGGCGGCCTGCAACGCGGGACCCTTGAGTGAGGCTTGCACCGCTGGCCGGCTGGTAAACACCGCCGCCTGGCTGGCCATCGCGACACCGTTTGCCCTGCTGCTTTATGACCTGCCGGCGGGCAGACTGGGTGCCAACCCCATAGAAGAAATAACCCTGCGCACCGGCATGACGGCCTTCGCCCTGCTGGCGGCCTCACTGGCCATCACGCCGCTGCGCAAACTGGCCGCCTCGACCACCAGCGCCCGACAATTAGCGCCGTGGATAGCGCCGTGGCGACGACGCCTGGGACTGTCTTCGTTTGCTTACGCCTGCCTGCACGCCGCGACCTGGTTCGTGCTCGACCACCAGCTGGACAGCTCGGCCATGCTCGAAGACATAGCCGAGCGCCGCTTTGCCACCGCCGGCATGGTCGCTTTTGCCTGCCTGTGCGTGCTCGCCGCCACCTCCAGCCGAGCCGCCCTGCGCCGCCTGGGTGGGCCGACGTGGCGGCGAATACACCGGCTGGCCTACGCCGCCGGGGTGGCTGCCGGGCTGCATTTTCTTTGGCTGAGCAAGGGCGAACAGCTGCTGTCCTGGGCGATGGCGCTGCTCGTGGCCGCGCTGCTGGCAACGCGACTGGTCCCCCCTCGGCGAAGCTGAGCGAAACCCCACCCGCGTCTGCACGGCGAAATGCAGGCCGCCGTGGCATACTGTAATACCGTGACCACCACCGACACAGCACGACCGCGCACAGTCAGCGTAGAGCTTGCCGAGCAACTCAAGCTCGTGCGCGCCGACAAAACGGGAACGTCGCTGGCGCGGTTTCCTGACTTCATGGTCGTGGGCCCGCAGCGCACCGGTACCACCTGGCTGCACGCCAACCTGAGAGAACACCCCGAGGTGTTTTTCTCCGAGCCCAAGGAGCTGTTCTTCTTCAACCGCCTCGTCGAACGCGATCACCTTAAGTTCACCAGCGACCGCCTCGACTACTACCTTCGCTTTTTCAGCGACAGCCCCCAGCACTGGATTTACAAGCAGGCCCGCGCCCTCGTGCGCCACCGCCGTTTGTACCTGCCGCGGGTAAGAGGAGAGGCTACGGCCAGCTACGCGGCGCTGCCCGAAGAGGTCATCGCCGAGATAACCACGCTCAACCCGTCGATCAGGATAATCATGATGCTGCGCGACCCCGTGGAGCGCGCCTGGTCACACGCCCGGAAGGACCTCGTGCGCAACCCCGGCCGCAGCATGCTGGACGTCAGCGACCAGCAGTGGCAGGAGTTCTTCGCAGCGCCTTACCAGCTGGCCTGTGCCCGCTACCAACAAAACCTCGAGCGCTGGCAGGGCTACCTGCAGCCGGGCAACGCGCTGGTCCTGCCCTACGACGACGTGTCGCTTCGGCCGTCCGAACTGCTGCTCGAAACCATGCGTTTCCTGGGCGTGACGGACGACGCGCGCTACGTGGGTGATTTGGCCGAACAGCGCGTCAACCCGGCCGGTGACAGCTCCATGCCCGACCACCACCGCGAGTTCCTCGAAGACCTGCTGTCGCTGGAGATCGTCGACTACCACACGCTCGTGGACTCAAGCGCGAGCAGCCTTCGCTGACCGCGGTGCCGAACCGGGCTTACTCGTGGGAGTGAAGGGCCTCGTGTTCGCGCGCAGTCCTGGGGCGAGTGTCGCGGCCGCGCTCGCGTGACAGCGTTATGATCGCGACCGACTTAACGTTGGTGCACTCGTCGACACTCGCGCTGCCGCAATCGGCTGCGTCGACCAAGTAGAATCTCACCGGCCCGCCCTGCTCGATGGGCAGCGGACCGCCGTTGAAGCTGTAGGCCAGTACCGCGTCTCCCACAGCGGCCAAGTGCACGCTGATGGCAAACTCGCCGTCGTCCGACTCAAGGGTTATCCAGTCGGCACCGTCTGCGACGCCTACCGATTCAAGAACAGCCGACAGCCTTACCGCTGCGCCCTCGCGCCCCTCGACCACCTGTCCGAGGTCGGCCACCTGCCCGGGCAGCGCGGCGAGGGCATCGAAGTCCAGCTCGGCAGCAGCCGTCACCGCG
The DNA here is from genome assembly GCA_963579235.1 of uncultured Binatia bacterium (SeqCode). GTDB lineage: Bacteria > Desulfobacterota > Binatia > UBA1149 > UBA1149 > UBA1149. The sequence continues at coordinate 5,794 of CAUZFM010000055.1, read as the reverse complement.
CCCTGTACTGTTATTGCCATCTCAGGTTCCCCCTGTCGCATTCAACGGTGCTACCCGTTCCCCTCGTTCACCTCAAGGGTGGGCACGAAGCCTCATCGACCAGTGTGCTGGTGGTGTCCCAGCCCAGGGCCTGCCAATCGGCAAAGATCATCGGCGTCGTACTGGTACCGCCCACGCGGCAGGTCACCGGCTGATCCACGCAGTAGGTGTTGGCGTCGATGTCGAGGTCGGTGGACATCGCAGGCACGTCGCTCTTCATGTTCCACAAGCGCGCGCTGTTGCCACCGCCTGTGCCGCTAGCGGACTGGCGTACGGCTATGGCCACGTTGTCGTGAAAGCTCACGTTTACCGGGTAGTCGGTGTAGCTGCAGTCGGCCGGCTGGTTGCACTGGCCGGTAACCGGGTCGTTACAGTTGAGACTGCCACAGCAGGGCTGGTTGTTGTTTCCGCTGGTGGAAGACAAGGAAAACGCGTCGTCGCTGTCGCTCACCACGTTGAAGGCCGCCTCGCAGTCGTGGCAACCCGAGGCTCCCAGCACGCCCTGCTGGCCCTCCACGGTCGGGTTGCCCAGGGTGACCGCGTTGAAGGAGTTGCCCAGCGCGTACACCTGCCGAGCCACCGGCTGCGCCACCCACTGTCCACCCACGCAGTCGCAGCAATCGCCAGTGGGGTCACAGGTGAGAACCCCGCCCTCGCACAATAGCCCACCGCGTTGCTCCCAGTTGGCCCAGCAACAGCCGCCCAGCTGCAGCGCGCGGGTGTGCAGGTCCAGGTCATGAAAAGAATTGCCCACGATGTGGATGTTCTCGGCACCGCCCTTGGTCCACATGACCTCGCTCGGGTCGCGTACCCCCGTGTTGTTGTGGTGGAACTCGTTGCCCACGAACCACGCGTGGCGGGTGTGCCACACGTCTATGGCCTCGTTGTGAAAGTCGGTGAACTCGTTGTCGAGGTACAGCCCCAGGCGCGACACCGTGACCTTTATTCCGTCCTCGCCACCACCGCTCACCGTGTTGCCCTCGAACAACAGGTGATCCGAGCCCTCCTTGACCTGCACGCAGACCATGTTGCAGCCGTCCAGCACCAAGCCCTTCCAGTACTGGTAGGCAGCACCCACGCGCAGCACCGGGGTCTCATCGCCCGGGACCTCCAGGTCACTCCAGCCACCGTCCAACACGGCCGCCTGCCCCGCATAAGCACTGATCCTGATGGGCCGGGTGGGAGTCCCCGATGCCGGTTGCGAGGCGGTCTGCTTTGCCAGCGAGTGGGTTCCCGCACCCAGCTCCAGCGCGTCACCGGCGGTAAGCGGATTAGCCGGCACCGGGGACAGGGTCGCCCACGGGCCGCTGTTGCCACCGGCCGAACAGTCGGGAGCCAACCCGTTTTTGCTGTCGGCGGCACAGGGCTCGGCCGGCATCACGTAGCGGGTGATGCCGGTTACGGCCAGCTGCCGCATGTTCTCGAACACCACCGGGTAATCGGGGCAACTCGCGTTATCGTTGCCGTCGTCGAAGAGGTCGCAATCGCCGGCGAGGTCGGCCGCGTCGCTGAGCATGCGACAGGCCTGGCAATGCACGCGTTCGGCCAGGCAGGCGCCGGTGTCACCGGCCGCCGAGCAGCTGCCGGGAAGCGTGGCCGCGAGGTCAAGGCCCGCGCAACTTTTTGCGACCCGGGCGGAGAGCTTGGTTACCGCCCGGGTGGTCTTACTGCCCGCAGCCTGCAACGCCGTTACACAGCTTTCCAGTTGCCAGCGGGATGCCACGCTGCCGTCCTTCAATCCGCGCTTGCTGCAGCTGTTGTAATCCTTCCACGCAGCGCTCAGCGCCTTGCCCGTGAACTTGAACAGGTCGCCCTGGCAACGGTTGCCGGCGGCGGCGGTTGAAACGCCCGTGTCCAGGTCACCCCCCAGCAGTTCAATGGCGGCCCCCACCAGCGCGTTATCGGCCATGGAGTTGACGGCGTCGGCGTCGGTGTAGCCGAAACCGGGCCGCGTCGTGCAACGCTTCTGTTGCTGATCACCGGTCTTCTGCATGGCCCGGGCGACCTTGCCGCGCGCGTCGGTCCCCATGCAGGCCTGTACCCCCTTGCCCGCCGGGTACATGCCCTTGCCCGCGTCCTTGAGACAACCCGAAATCTCCTTGGCCCTGGCCTTGGACACCTTGGCCCCGGCCTTGCCAAGCGAGCTAAGGCATTTCTGTTGTGTCTTGTCCTGCTGTCCCGGCCCCGCGAGCACGAGCCCCGGCAGCAGCAGCACGAGCAGGAGCGCGGCGGTCCGCTTAACCAACAGCGCGGGCGGGGTCACAATTCTTCGGGTCATGTTGTCCTCGCGCGGGGCAACCGTCAGCACAACGGCTCCACTTGTTACCCGGTCTGCCCGCAAGATAGATTATCGGTCCATGGCCGGGGCCGTGTAAAGCAGAAAAGCTTACCAGGCCTGCATCAGGGCTCGCTGCTGCCGTATTATGTCCGCGTGGGCACCGCCATCAATGGTCCCCCGAGCCCCTGGCTCGAAGAAATCGAACTCGCCTCAGCCCCCCCTCACGGGGGAGCACCTCGCAGACCTGGCCGTGGTGAGAGGCCGACTGACCGGCCAGTCGGCCACGCTGGAGCTGGTACCGTCGGGCCCGAGTCGGTGGCGCTGCTCGAGGCCCGACACCTGACCCCGACCATAGCCAGGGACATCCCTCCACTTGCTTGTAGCACCCGCTGTACACAGAGTGGGACATGGCCATTTCGGAAGCAGTAGTACTGATCGGGCACGGTGGAGTGCCCAGCGACTTTCCACGCGAGCAGATATCCGAACTCAAGGGTCTCGAGAAGGCCCGCGAGCGCGAGGGCCGGCAGGACATGTGCGAGCGCGAGGCCGAACTCGACCGCCTGGTCAGGACGTGGGAGCGAACCGACGACAGCGACCCTTACAAGTCCGGGCTCGAAGCCGTGGGTCGGGCGTTGGCGCTGAGGCTGGGTGAGCAAAGGCTCGAAGTCGCCTACAACGAGTTCTGCGCGCCTTCACCAGACGAGGTGATAGACCGCCTTGTGGCCGAGGGAGTCGAGAAGCTCAGCCTGCTGACCACCATGTTTACGCGCGGCGGTTCGCACTCGGAAAAAGATATCCCCGAGCTGGTGGAGCGCGCGTGCAAGCGCCACCCCGGGGTAAGCATTGATTACAGCTGGCCCTACGACCTCGAGCTCGTGGCCGACCTGCTGGCCGGCCAGCTCAAACTCGCCGACTGACGGCACCGCCCGGCGTCAGCACACGAGCCCCTCAGCGGAACTCGGGCATAACTTTCTCGGCGAAGAGCTTCATGCCATTGGCGGCGTCCTCCAGCGGAATGCCCGCGTGGCGAAAACACATGTTGAGGTCGAAATCACCGATGAGTTCGTGGCGGGCGTGCAGTCGGTCGATCACCTGGGCGGGGTCGCCCCAGGCCTGCACCTCGAGATACTGTTCCTTGATGGTCTCGAGGCCGATCTCGCGCATCATCTCGCCGGCTGTCGCGTACATCTCGTAGCCCTTGGCGCGTTTGAAGTGCTCGCCCATCAGCTCGTAGTGCTCCAACACCGTGGTCAGGTAGCCAACCAGGTGACGCTCGGCGAGCTGGGCGGCGCTGGCCAGGTCGGCGTGGCAGACTGCGATGTCGGCCGTCACCGGCGGGGGCGGATCGCTGCCGTGTTGCTCGCGGTACATGCCCCGCCAACGCTCCAGCTCCTCGGCCATCATCTCCCACGGCGTCTGTGAGAACACCGCCATGGCCCCGCCCAGCCTGGCCGCGGCGTCAACCGAATCGGGCGACATGGCGATGCAGGCCAGCCGATCCCTGAATCCCCTGCTCGGCCGCGGACGTATTTCGGTGCGAGCTTGTGGGTAGTACGGTCCGTCGCCCTCTATGAACCCGGTATCGAGAGCGTCCAGTATCATCGCGGCAGCCTCGTCAAAGCGTTCGCGCGAGGTGTCCATGTCTATGCCGAAGTTTTTGTACTCACGCCTGGCCAGGCCACGCCCCAACCCCAGGTGAACCCTGCCACCCGACAGATGGTCGAGTACCGAGACCTTCTCGGCAACCCGCAACGGGTCATTCCAAGGCACGATGACTGCGCCGGTGGCCAGCTGGATGCGCTCGGTGCGTCCAGCCAGGTAAGCCAGGTATTGAAGGTTGTCGGGGCAGGCCGAGTAGTCGTTGGAGTGGTGCTCCACCACCCATACCGAATCGAAGCCCAGGTCTTCGGCCAGCAGGGCCAGCTCGAGTTCCTCCTGCCACAAACGCTCGTCGCTTACCTGGTTCCTGAAGTTCTGAAATATCTGCAGCAGTCCGAATTTCACACGTCCCCCTCGGCCGGTAGTAAACGGCGCGTGCCAGACTTACCCGGTGTCCGAACCAGGTCCAGTGCGCTCGAGGGCGAGGCCCGCATGGCAGCGGTAAAAAGGTGCTGCCTCGTCAACCGGTCGGCGCGGAGCTGCAGGCCGGTACTAGAACATAGCCAGCACAGGCGACCGTCCCCTTAGCCGTCAGGGCAGTGTATCGAGCTCCGGCAGCGGCTCGAGAATCGAGCACTCCATCTCCATCTCGCCACCCACCGCCACGATGAGCGTCATCAGCGCGTCGCTCGCAGTAACTACGCCGCTGCCGTTCACATCGCAGAGGGCCAGGGGACAGACCACGTCCATGCCGACAGCGTTCTGGAGAATCCGCAGCGCATCGGACACGCCCACCCAGCCACTGGAATCGGGATCGCCGCAGCACTCGTCGACCAGGTAATCACCCACGCAGGCCCCGACCACACAGGAATCAGTGCCAGTGCAGGGGTCGCCATCGTCACAGGGCTCCTCGTTGTCCACGGTCACACAACCACTTGATGGGTCGCATGAGTCGTCCGTACAGCCATTGGTATCATCGCAATTGAGCGCCGCACCGCCCAGGCAGGCACCGTTGGAGCAAATATCGCTCGTGGTACAGAAGTCGCCATCATCGCAGGGCAGGCTGTTGTCCATGCTGTGGCAGCCCAGGGTCGATTCGCAGCTGTCGTCGGTACAGGCGTTGGCATCGTCACAGTCAGGAGCCGTGCCGCCCAGGCAGGCACCCGCGGCGCAGGTGTCGCTCGTGGTGCAGGCGTCGCCGTCGTCACAAGAGGCCGTGTTGTCGGCGTTGACGCAGCCTGAGGCCGAATCACAGCTGTCATCAGTGCAGCCGTTAACATCGTCGCAGTCCGGAGCCGTGCCGCCCAGGCAGGCACCCGCGCTACAGGTATCGCTCGTGGTGCAGGCGTCGCCGTCGTCGCAGGAAGCCATGTTGTCAGTGTTCGCACAGCCCGAAGCCGAATCACAGCTGTCGTCGGTGCAGCCGTTGTCGTCTTCGCAGTCCGGGGCCACACCACCCAGGCAGGCACCCGCGCTGCAGGCGTCGCTCGTGGTGCAGGCGTCGCCGTCGTCACAAGAGGCCGTGTTGTCAGTGTTCGCGCAGCCCGAGGCCGAGTCACAGCTGTCATCAGTGCAGCCGTTGTCGTCTTCACAGTCCGGAGCCACTCCACCCAGGCAGGCACCCGCGCTGCAGCTGTCGCTCGTGGTGCAGGCGTCGCCGTCCTCGCAGGAGGCTGTGTTGTCGGCGTTGACGCAGCCCGAGGCCGAATCACAGCTGTCATCAGTGCAGCCGTTGTCGTCTTCGCAGTCCGGGGCCACACCACCCAGGCAGGCACCCGCGGTGCAGGTATCGCTCGTGGTGCAGGCGTCGCCGTCGTCACAAGAGGCCGTGTTGTCGGCGTTGACGCAGCCAGAGGCCGAGTCACAGCTGTCGTCGGT
>CAUZFM010000054.1:0-19055 GCA_963579235.1 uncultured Binatia bacterium (SeqCode) | reverse complement strand
GAAAAAAAACTCGACCGGGTCCACGGGCCGGTGGGACTTGATCTCGGTGGTCGCGAGCCCGCCGAGATAGCGGTGGCCGTGCTCGCCGAGCTGGTGGCTGCGCGCCACGGCCGGACACTGTCGTGACCCGCCGGAACCAGGTCAGCGGAGTATTGCTTACCGCGGGGGCTTCTTCGCGTATGGGCGAGTGCAAGCCGCTGCTGCCCTGGGGTGAGGTCACGCTGATAGAGGCGGTGACGGCCGAGTTGTTGCGGGTTGAGTTCTGCGAGCTGGTGGTCGTGCTGGGTCGCGAGGCCGAGCGCGTGGCCGCGCTGCTCGAGCAGATGGACGACGCGCGGATCACGATAGCCCGCAACCGGGACTACGCCCGCGGCGTGGCCTCGTCGCTGCAAGCGGGCCTGGCGGCCTGCTCTCCCACGAGCGAGGCGGCTGCGGTGCTGCTGGCCGATCAACCGACGCTGGGTCACGCGTTGGTCGAGCGGGTGATAGCGGGCTGGGCGGCGGGTGGTCGCGAGGCCGCGCGACCGGTCTACGCGGGTCGTCAAGGCGAAGTAGTACCCGGCCATCCCGTGCTGCTCGGGCGGTCGCTGTGGCCGGCGGTCAAAGGCCTTTCGGGTGAGCAGGGCGCGCGTGAATTGTTCGCGGCCGACCCCGGGCTGTTGCTCGAAATAAAAATTACCGGGCCTGGCCCGGTAGACCTCGACAGCCCCGAAGATTACCAACGGGCGCTGGCCGATATGATCGACGCGGGTGACTTAAAAACGGACGACTTGAAAACTACCGGTTTGGAAAAAGAGCCGCGCATGGGCTAACTGGTCGGCGCTACTACCCGCAAAGGAAAACGATGGCAATAGAGATCAAGCAGCAGTTTGAAGTTGACGCGCCCGTCGATCAGGTGTGGGCGTTTGTCATGGACCCGCATCGCGTGGCTCCTTGCATGCCCGGTGCAACACTGGACGAGGTCATCGACGACAAAAATTTTCGCGGCTCGGTTCGCATAAAGGTGGGCGCGGTCTCAGCGGCCTACAAGGGGAACGTGTGCATGCAGAAGGCCGACCAGGCAGCGGGCCTGCTCGAGATGCTGGCCGAGGGTAGAGAGACCGGCGGTGGTACGGCCCGCGCGACCATGACCGCCACCGTGACCGCAGGCGACAATGGCACAACCGCTGTCACCGTGCTCGCGGCGGTGGATATTACCGGTCGGCTGATGCAGGTGGGCGGGCGCATGATAAAGGGCGTGTCCGACCAGCTGTTCAAGCAGTTCGTGCGCAAGCTCAAAGCCGAGCTCGAGGCTGGCGCTGCACCTTCCGGAGCGGAAATTTCCGGCGCCGCAAACTCCGGCGCGACAGCCGCGGGAACATCGCCGCCGTCACCGGCCGACAACGCCATACGCGTGCTGCCTTTGCTGCTGCGCACCCTTGCGGCCGCCGTAGCCCGGCTGTTTCGGCGCCTGTTCGGCCGTGGCTGAGAGTAAAACAGCCGTAAAAAGCCCTTTGCTACGGCTAGAACGTGTTGCAATATGAGTCGCGGCCATCGATAATCCGCGCGCTGGTAAAAGGGGGGTCGCTTCTCCCCGCCGGCGCACAACGGGAAGGAGATCAGCTGAATGTCACGTTATGTTGTAGCTTGCGACGCGGGCGGCACGATGACCGATGTCATCATCGTCGATGAAGAAGGTCGCACAGTCATAGGCAAGGCGCCCACTTCGCCGCAGGACGAGAGCATCGGCTACATGGAGTCCTTCTGGGAAGCGCTTGAGTTCATGGGCATAGACCGTGAACAGGGTGCGCAGTTCGGCGCCCAGGTCGAGACCGCCATCTACACCGGCACCTCGATGCTCAACACCGTGATCAACATGAGCGGCTACCGCACCGGTCTGATCGTCACCCGCGGGTTCGAAGACATCATCGCCCAGGGCCGCGGCTCGCAGACCTTCATCAACGCCCAGTGGACCGAGATCACCCACATGCAGTATCGCAAGCACCGCACGCCGCTGGTGCCGCGCAGGCTGGCCCGCGGTGTGACCGAGCGAGTGGACATGTTCGGGCAGGTGGTCATCCCCATGTACGAGCACGAGGTGGAGCAGGGCGTGCGCGAGCTGCTGGTCGACGAGCAGGTGGAAGCCATCGCAATCGTCTTTCTGCAGTCGTTCAACAATTCTTCCCACGAACGGCGCGCAGCCGAGATCGCCCGCGAGGTTATGAAAGAGACCGGCCGTGAGGTGGTGCTCGAGCTGTCGAGCGAAGTAGCCCCCACCACCCGCGAGGTGTCACGTGCTAACGCCACCGTGGTGCAGGCCTACGCGAGCGACCCCGCGCGCAAGCAGCTGCTGCGCATCGAAGAAGAAATGAAGGACGTGGGCTACGAACACAGCCTCAAGACCGTGCTCGGTTACGGCGGCATCACCAACATACGCTACCCGCGCCTTTTTGAAGCCGCCATGTCTGGTCCGGTGGGTGGCCTGATGGGGGCCAAGTACCTGTCGAGCGTGATAGGCGAGGACAATATAGTGTGCTCCGATGTGGGCGGCACGTCGTTTGACGCTGGTGCCATCACCGCAGGGGTTCTGCCCATCGACCGCGAGCCCGGTTTCCAGGACATGTACGTCAACGTGCCCATGCTGGGCATCACCTCCATAGGCGCGGGCACGGGCACCTACATACGGCTCGATCCGCAGACCAATCGCATCAAGCTCGGGCCCGACTCGGCCGGCGGTACACCGGGGCCAGCCTTCCTGGAGGCCGGCAACACCACGCCCACCATCAACGACGTCAACCTGCTGCTGGGGATACTCAACGAGGACAACTACCTGGGCGGCAAGCTGTCGGTAAACAAGCAGGTGTCTTACGACACCTTCAAGGAGAAGGTAGCCGACCCCCTGGGGCTGGACGTCTACGTGGCAGCGGAGACCTGCCTCGAGCTACTCAACGTGATGATGCGCGAGCACCTGGTGCGCAGCCTCATGGTCGGGCACGACTTGAGGGAGTACGTGCTGCTGGGCTACGGCGGTGGCGGGCCCATGCACCTGCTGGGCTACGCGGGCGATCATCCGTGGAAGGCGGTGGCCACCGTGCCCCACGCAGGCGGGTTCTCGGCCTGGGGCGGCGCGTGTATGGACTACTCGCACCGACGCCACAAAAGCGTGCAGGCCCTGCTTACTCCCGAGCTGGACGATGCAACGCGGCTTGCCTACGTGGCACCGGTGGCGCAGGCCTGGCGCGATCTCGAAACCGAATTGCTCGAAGAGCTGCAGGAAGAGGGTTTCACCCGAGATCAGATCACTCTCAACCAGGTGGCCTACGTGCGCTACTTCGGTCAGCTCGAGGACGTGGAGGTCGACTCGCCGGTGACCACGCTTGGGAGCCAGGACGAACTGGGGCAGTTGATCACGGCCTTCGAAGAGCTGTATACGAAGATGTTCACACTGGCGGCGAAACCCGAGGGGGGCAGCTACCTGATCACCGAGGTCTGCGTGACCGCCAAGGTGGCCACCGTCAAGCCGCGATTGCAGCGCCACGAGCTGGCTGACAAGAAACCCAGCAAGGAAGCCTTCAAGTTTACCCGGCCCGTGTTCCAGGGGGGCGAGTGGAATGACGCTGACATATGGCGCATGGAGTCACTTGTGCCGGGCAACGAGATCGAGGGCCTGGCGGTCATCGAGGCCTCGAACACCACGCTGTTCGTTCCCCGCGAATGGAAACTGCGTATCGACGAGCACGACATCTACTGGCTCACCCGCAACGAGTAGCGGGTAGTGTCCAGCTCACTTTCGGTCGCCGGCCGATCCTAGGCCGCGTAACGGTCGATGGTTATAGCGTGGCGGACGTGGCGCAGCAGCAGGTGCGGCAGGTCGGGGCCCTCGCGGCGTACCGAGACACCCTCGTGGGCAAGCTCGAGAATGGGGTAGGATCCGCACTCTCCCTTTGCAGCTTCGCCGGTAACGAACAATCCTACACCGCGGCTGTTGGCGAACTCGAGAGCCCGTTGCTCGTCGACGATAGAGCCCAGTGGGTCTCCACTGATGTTGCAACTAGTGACAAGTGGCGCGGTAAAGTGCTTGCCCGCCCACATCCCGGGCTCCGCGCTGTCATCGAAGGCAGCTTCAATTTCCTTGACCATTGCGCGGTGTATGCCGTTGGGCATCAGGGCCTGGTGGGTGCCATCGCGGACGGTGGAAGATTGGAAACCGGGGTGGGCGAAGGGGAATCGTAGTATGACGTCGGACATGCCGGAGATGGCTTCGGACAAGTGGAATCCATCGGGGCGCCTGCCGGGGGGCTAAGCGCTAAGCCTGGTTGCGAGCGGCTTCAGGGGTCGCCGGTCCAGGCAGGGCTGGGCTGCCGGGGGGGAGCTCAGTCGTAGGTGTAGTCGGCGAAGCTCACGTTGAAAAAAAGCGCGTACAGGACGGGCACGATACAAAGCGTGAGCATGGTGGCGAATATCAGCCCCGACATGATGGCGATCGCCAGCGGTTCCCACATCGGCCCGCCGCCAAGATACAGCGGCAGAAGTCCGGTCACCGTGGTGGTGGTCGTGAGCAGGATCGGCCGTAGTCGCCGTTGAGCGGCCTCTATCACCGCTGCCTGCGGCTCCCTGCCGAACTCGTCGAGCTCGGTCTGTATTCGATCGAGCAGGACGATGGCATTGTTTATGACTATGCCCGACAACGATATTATCCCGAGAAACGTCATGAACCCGAAGTAGGAGCGGGCTACAAGCAGGCCGACAACTACTCCGATTATGCCCAGCGGAATGGTCATCAGTATGATCAACGGTTTGCGGATCGAGTTGAACTGCATGACCAGGAGCAACACGATGAACATGCCCGCGAGCGGCAGGGTCGATACGAGCGCAGCGTTGGCCTTGCTCGAGCTTTCTTCTTCACCACCAAATTCCCAGGAGTACCCGACCGGCCACTGCGCTGAGATTTCTTCAAGCCAGGGTCGTAGCTGGGTGTTCACGTCGTGGGCGGTAATTCCACCGCTTACCCCGGATTCTACCGCCACGGTTTTTCGGCGGTCCCGGCGCTGGATCTGTGCTGACTGCCAGGCGACTCGAACGTCGGCGACCTGCTTGAGCGGTACCGACACCCCGGTCGACTGCGAGTAGACATTGATGCCCTCGAGGTTGCCCATGTCGTTGCGATCCAGGGCCTTGGCCCTCAGCGTTACGGGGATTAAATTGTCGTCCTCCCGGAACTCCGTCGTTTCGAGTCCCGTCAGGTAGGTCTGCAGCGACACTGCTATGTCCTGGGAGCTTACGTGCGCGCGCGAGGCCCGTGCCTGGTCAATGTCGACGACCAGTTTTTTGGTTTCCGCTCCCCAGTCATCGTCGATGTTGTACGTGCCCGGGATGGACCGGAGCTTGTCCTTCACCATGTCGACTATTTCAAAAATCCTGGTCTTGTCGGACCCCGCGATCCGTATTTCTACCGGCGGCCAGGCCGGCGGTCCGAGCGCGAGCGGACGCAGGACGGCCTTCACGTCGGGGAAAGTCTTTTCGATGTGCGTCCCCATGACCTCCATCAGCCGGTCGACTTCGGGCCGGCTGGTCGCGTTCAAGAGGTAAACTCCGATCTCGGCCCCGCGGTCCGGTGGCGCATAGGTGAGTATGAAGCGGGGTGGTGGCTCGCCGAGATAGGCGGTCCAGCTGGAGATTCCTTCCTGTCGGTCTTCGCCCGCGACCAGTTCCGTCCGGATGTACTCGTCCATGGCATCAGCCACCTCGATGGTCCTTTCGATGGGCGAACCGACGGGCATCTCCAGGTCGAGCGTAAAAGTCGGCCTGTCGTTGGGGGGGAAGAAAATTACAGGCACCAGCGAAAACGCGCGCAGGGAGACGACCAGTAGCAACACGGCGCCAGCGACGATGGCCAGCGGACGGCGCAATGCCGGCAAGAGCAGGCCGCGGTATGTCTTGTAGAGCCTGGAATCGAAGCTCTCGGGTTTGTCTTGGACCTTCACCTTGAGAAAGAGCGTGCACAGCATCGGCACCATGGTCAGTGCCAGTATCCACGAACACAGCAAGGTGATTGTCACGACCGAAAAAATTGGCCCGGTGTACTCACCCGTAGAGTTGGGCGTTATGAATATGGGTAAGAAGGCTGCGGCCGTCGTGAGAGACGAGGTAAGCAGCGGGATGGTCAATTCGCCGGCCGCGTCTATAGCCGCCTGCCGGGCGGGCTTGCCCGCGCTCATCTGCGTCATCGTGCTCTCGGACATCACGATGGCGTTGTCGACCAGCATCCCGAGCGCGATGATGAGCGCTGCGAGCGACATCTGGTCGAGGCCGATTCCCAGGAGGCCCATGACGGCGATGGCCGATACCATTGCCATCGGTACCAGCGAGGCGACGATCAGGCCGCTACGCAAGCCAAGGGTGATCAGCATGACCAGGGTAACCACGGCCACCGACTGGAGCAGGTTGACCTGGAACGCCGAAACTTTTTGCGAGACCGCCTCGGGCTGAAATTGTGCGACGGATATTTCCAGCCCTACCGGGTACTGGGGGGCAAGCCGATCGACGAGCCGGGTGATGTCTTCGCCCATCGTGATGACGTTGCCACCGTCGCTCATGGAAACCGCCAGCCCCAGGCTCGGCACCCCGTTCGAACGCATCAAGCGCTGGGGAGGGTCGATGTAGCTTCTGTAAATGTCAGCCAGGTCTTCGAGAGTGACCAGGCCATCGGAGTCGGGCAGCTGCACCACCGCGCGGCGGATGTCGTCGACGGTATCAAAGTTACCCGTGGGCTCCAGTGTGATGGCCTCGAAGCGGTTGTATACCTCTCCCCCCGACAGGACGATGTTCTGTTTTTTAAGTATGTCCTGGAGCTGGCTCGGCGAAAGGCCGTAGCGAGCGAGCCTGGCGTTGGAGAACTCGACGAAAACCCTCTCGTCCTGTATGCCCACGACGTCGACCTTGGCCACGTCGTTGACGAACAGAAGTTCGTCGCGGACCTCGTCGGCAACATCCTTGAGCCTGGCGTAGTCGAATCCCTCACCGGTCAGGGTGAGGATCACCCCGTACACGTCGCCGTACTCGTCGTTGACGTAGGGGCCGTGCACGTTGCTGGGCAGGTCGCGCGCGGCTTCTTCCATCTTGCGGCGCAGGTTGTCCCAGATGGGTCGGATGTTGTCGAACTCGTCTCGTATGTCGACGTACACGATGGACACACCGTTCTTGGACACGCTGCGGACCTGGTCGAGTTCGGGGATGCGCTGTACCTTTTCCTCTATCTTGTCGGTGACGAGTTGCTCGACGCGGTCGGGGCTGGCCCCGGGAAAATAAGCGGTCACCACGGCCGTCCGGATGGTGAACCCAGGATCCTCGGCGCGGGGCATACTGTTGTAAGTCGAAATCCCGGCGAACACGGTCAGCACAAGCGCAACCGTGGTGATGCGGCTCTTCTCGATAGCGATCTTGGCTATGTTCACGGTTACTAGAGGTCGGTGCGCAGCACTCGGACCTTCATTCCTCCGCGTATCCTGGGCACGCCGGCACTTGCGATGATCTCGCCACCGCTGAGCCCGCTGGTGATTTCTATGCCATGGGCGGTGAGCTCGCCTATCGTTACCTCGACCCTGCTCGTGGTCGCGGTGTCGTCTTCGCCGGATTCAAGCACGTAGACGAAGTGGCCCTTCCTGTCGTGCCCCACCGCGTATGCCGGCACGACCAGTCGCCCGTGAACTCCGGCAGAAAAACGAAAATCAACCTTGGCTGCCATGCCTGCGCGCAGCCGGGTGTCGCTATCGTCGAGCCTGACGGTTACCGGGAAGGTTGCGCCACCCTGGGTGGCGGCGACGCCGACCTCGGTTACCTCGGCCCCGACAATCTCGCCGGGTATGGCGTCAAATCGTACCTCGACACGGTCCTGCCTGCGTATGGGCGAGATCAGGCTCTCCGGCACCACTACTTTCACTTCGGGCAGTTCCCCGTAGACGGCTACCGCCACCGGGTCACCGGACTTAACGTTCTCATTGTCGGAACGGATCACCTGGGTGATCGCCATGCGCTGGGGGGCGAGCAGGGTCGTATACTCGAGTTGCTGCTTGGCCAGGGCCAGGCTCTGCTCGAGCGATTGAACCGTCGCCTTGCGGGATTCGGCCTGCGCTCGCGCCGCGTCCAGATCGGTCAGCGACACGCTCTGCTCCTCGTACAGGTCGCCTATGCGAGTATAGTTGGCGCGCGCGTTTCTTTCCTCGGCCTTCGCCTGTGCCAGCGATGCCTGCGCCTCGCGTGTCTTGAGCTCGAAATCGGTACGGTCCAGCACCGCCACGGTGTCACCTTTTTTGAGTATGTCACCGACGTTGACGTTGACCTTGACCAGCTGTCCGCTGACGCGAAAGCTCAGTTCGAGGGTAGTGTTGGCCTCTACTGTTCCCGAAAAAGTCCGTACGCGGTCCACGCCGGGCTTCGACACGACTATCGCTTCGACAGGCCTCGCCGGCCTCTCGGGGGGTGGCGGTGCCTCGGTGCATGCGGCCGCGAGTAGAACGAGGAGCAGGGAGGGAAGCATCATTGGTCGAATTGGCATCAGCGTGCCTCCTGGCCGGCTAGTTGAACATGGGCTCTGTTTAGTTCGGCGGCGCGTTCGTCTTCTGAAAGGAACAACCAGAATCTCCCGATCTCTCGCTGCAGGGAGAGCAGGTCTACCAGGTAGTCAAAAACGGCGTTCTCCGCTTCGTCGGCCGAGGTCGTCGCGGCGTTCTGAGCGTCGAGAAGTTCAACGACCGAGACGGCGCCCCGGCTGTAGGAGCCGGTGACAAGCTCAAGGTTGCGGGCGGCCGATTCCGACGCGCTTCGTGACAAGTCTATTGCCATCAGGCTTGACCAGGCCTGGAAAGCGGCCGTCCTCACGGCCCCGTCTACCCTCTTGCGGGCCGCCGACTCGCGCAGTCTGAGTTCCGAAAGGGTGTCGTAGGCCTGCCGTTGCGCAAAGACTCGCCGGCCACCCTCGAACAGGGGGATCCCGGCCTCGAAGCCGACGGTCCACTGGTCGTCGTCGTCGAGGCGCAGTCCCGATCCGTCGCCTCCCTCATCGACCACGCGGTCAAAGCGCCCGTTGAGCGAAAAAGTGGGCATCCAGAACGATCGCCTGGCCGATGCGAGCACGCGCTGCTGCGCGGTAATCTGCTCCTGTATTTCTCGTAGTTCGGGAGAATGTCCCATTGCCTCGGCGACGAGCATCGTGCGGATCATTCCGAAACCCGCGGGCTTGCTCAGTGCCTGTTGTACCTGCTCGTCGCCGAACAGGTGCATCGCCGCCGGAGGCGCGGCCGGATCGAGCGTGATCCGCGACTCGGTATCGCGATCGAGGATGCGGTTCAGCGCGATCTCGGCCTGTCGCCGGTCACGAAAGGCAAAGATTGCCGACCTTTGATCTCGGGCCAACTGGCTGCGCCAGCGGTATACTTCGCCTGCCGCGGCCGTGCCCACCTTGCGCCGCGTTTCGGCCAGCTTGAGGTTCTCCTTCGTAACGCGTTCGTTCTCTTTCCTGATACGTCGCGTGGCCTCGGCGCGCAGTACCTGCAGGAAGGCGATTCCGGTCCCCTGGATGACGTCAAGCCGAACCTGGTCCCTGGACGCCTCTGTCGACGCCAGCAGGTGCTTGCGTATGGATACGTCGGCCATAAGCTTTTCGTCGAAAATTACCTGGCTGACCTCGGCCCTGGCCCGCTGGTCTTTTTCTGGGGTGCGCCCGTTGGTCTGCGCGGCCCGGTCGGCGTCGATAACGGTGGCAAGAAAGGAGGCCCGGGCCTGCGGGAGCAACTTGGCGATGGACAACATCACGTCAGACCGACCCGCCGCCACAACCCGTTCCTCGGCCTGCAGGTCCAGGTTGACCTGGACGCTGCTGTGCATGGCTTCGGCCAGGGTCATTGCCTTGGTATCCTTGAGCGCTTCCTCGTTAATAATTTTTGCGCTTATAAGAAGGTCATAGGCCGGGACCTTGCCGATATCGACGGCGGTCTTCGCGTTTATGGTAACCGCGGCGTCGGCCGACAACGCCAGGGGGAATTCCGCCGCGTCATCGCCGAGCAGTGTGCGTTGTACATTCAAAGATAGACGCCTGGCGATGCGCATGAACTCCGAATCCGGGGAGTTGCTGGCGAGAAACCCGAGTTCAACTTCTTGCGTGCCCAGGAAGGCGAAAGACGGCAAGCGGCGCGCGACCAGGTCGGTTGCCAGCCCACTCACCTGTTCGGCCGTGAACCGGAGCAGGGGTGTAGCGATAACGGCGTCAACGTCGGCAGGTATTTTGTCTGCGAGGCCGGCGAGGGAATCACCGACCGAGACCAGTTCTACCTGAACGTTGAGCGACCCCGCCAGCGTTTTTATGCGGTCGGCTATTGCCGGGTAGGCTGACAGGTGTCGCCCATCTATCAGCAGTGCGATCTTGTCGGCGGTGGTGACCTCGCGCACGAACTCTGCCAGGCGAGCGAAATCGACGGGGGAGGTCACGTAGTTGAAGTTGGTGACGCCGCTCGTCCCTTCATCACTGGGCAGGCCAAGCAACTTGGAATCAAACACGAGGGCGGCAAAGGCCGGCTTGGCCAGTGGGCCGCGCGAGCCGAGTTCTACAGCGCTGCTCGCGCCCAGTCCGATAACAATGTCGATCTCAGGGTCAGAAAGTAAACTATCGGCCGCTTCGCGTGCGACCACCGGATCGGCCCCGGTAACCACGCGGGCTGATTCGGGGTAACGTACAGTGAAGTCCTCGCCGAGCAGTGTCTCCAGCTCCTTGCGCACCATGGCGTCGACTTCGACCAGTTGTAGCTGGTGGTCCATGATGAACGCGACGTCGATCGTCCGTGCGGCGTAACATGGGGTCGCGGGTGCTGTGGCCAGCAGGGCACCCGCAAGTGCGATGGCGGTACTAAAGCGGATGGGGCTTTTTAGGGTGTACTGCCAGCTATGTCGAGTCACTCGACGGACTGGGTTGAGCGGTCACCCACCAGGCTGGCAACCATCACACCCACGTAAAGTACGCCGCCGATCGCTTCGAGTATGACCAGTGTCCTGGCGTGCGGCGATACGGGGGTGATGTCCCCGTAGCCGAGCGTGGTCAGGGTGACGTAACTGAAGTATGTGAAAACCGGGAACGCGTCGCTCGTGTAAGTCGGGTCGGCCCTGTTTACGACCAGTTCCTGTATCGGTGCACCGGTGAAGCTGGTCGGGTCGATGAGAAAGACCATTACGTAGACCATGCTCCAGGCCAGGCCGGCGAGCAGGTAGACGCACAGCGCCGCCGACAGGCGGGTCCTGGTGTCGGCATTTCCCCTCACGACGAATCCCAGCATGGTCCAGCCTACGTATGCAACGAAGAGCGCGAGCAGCGCAGGAACAAGCGCGTACTGCTCGGTGCTCCCCAGGGGTCGTACTATGGTTATGATCAGGGCCAGGGTGGACAAGCCCCCGAGCGTGAGCACCGTGATCCGGTGGCGGCTGCTGTCGGCCAGCGCGGCAGCCGCCTGTCCGATCACGGACAGGAACGTGACACCTATTATCACGGTGCCCAGTGTTCCCCTTACGAACGGCTGCAGGGCCAGCAGCCCCAGTAAGAGTACCAGCAGGCGGTTACAGCGACTGGCGGCGGTCCCACTGTCAAGTGACGTTGCTGTAAACAATTTGGACATGGGCGGTCTTCTGGTCTCTACGGGGATTCCGAGTTGCTGGCCTGGGCGGTCACTGCTTCCAGGTAGATAGACTTTTTCAGCGACGCGAAGACGCTTTCGACAAGGGGCTCAAAGTGTTCCAGCGCCAGCGTGTCATAGGCGGGGTCGAAGCTGTTCTGGTCGTACTTTTCGCAGAATTCCGCGCAGTCTTTCCAGTAGGGGTGATCGCGAAAACGGTCGCGCATGTCGCGGTCCAGGTCGAGGTGATGAAAGAAGTAGTAGCCTTGGAAGATTCCGTGGTGCTTGACGATCCAGTGGTTCTTCTCACTCACGAAAGGTTCGAGTATCGTTGCGGCGAGGTCGGCGTGGTTAAAGCACGCGAGCGTATCGCCGATGTCATGTAGCAAGGCGCAAACGACGTACTCGTCGTCGCGGCCGTCGCGCTGCGCGCGGGTGGCGGTCTGCAGGCTGTGGGTGAGCCGGTCAACGGCGTAGCCGCCGGTGTCGCCGGCAAGAATCTCCAGGTGCCCCATGACGCGGCCTGGCAACCCGGAGCCGTACTCGATCGAGTGATGGGCGATCTGCTGGTAGTCTTCGCGACTTGCGTCGCGCATGGCTGTAAAGCTGGTCTGCATTGCTTTCGTATTTTCAGGCATATCGACTCCTCGCCTGCCTGGGCACTGGCAGCTCTGCCCCGGCATGGCTGCTTTTAAGTCCCGCGCGACCCCTAGTCCAGTCCGGCGCAGTGCCGCGGCCTTCAGTTGCCGCCGTGCTGGTTGAGAAACTCGGTCACCCGCGCCGAGGAGGTCTCTACGTGTTCGGGCTCTTTCCACCGCTCCACCAGCTCTGCGTTGGGGGCCAGTGCGACGATCTCGCGGGAAATAACCTCGGGGTGGTACAGGTCGCGGCCACACAGCACCAGTAGCGGCGTGTCGCAGCCAGCCACGAAATCGCGCGACACGTTGAACAGGAAGTTACCGTCGAACATGGCGTGCTTGAATGCCTGCCAGGTATCCGGCGAGACCCCGGGCCGCTCGGGCACCAGTTCGCTTGCCCACTGGTCGAACATCTCATGGAAAGCGCCGCGGTTATTCTCGGGCCCGGTTTCGTCGAGGCCAATGGGTTGAAACAGTACGGCCGACGCCACGCGTTCGGGCGCGGCTTCTATTAAGCCCATGCCGAATGACCCACCGATGCACATGCCCACGACGCTGAAGCGGTTCACGCCCAGGTGGTCGAGCAGGGCAAGTTGGTCGGCGGTATAGACTTGCCAGGAGTCGGTGGGCAGTACCGGCGCCGTTGAGCTCCCGGCGTTGCGTTGGTCCATGGCTATCACGCGAAAGTGTTCGGCCAGCGCCGTCACCGGGTTCCAGGGCTGCGTGTCCCACATCTGAAGCGTGGAGCGCATGCCGCCGGATGCCAGCAGCAGCAGCGGGAAACCCTCGCCGTGTTCCTCGTAGTAGATCTCGGTTTCGTTGTTTTTGAATACGGGCATTTCGTTTTCCTTGCCGTTGTCAGGCGCCGATTGACTATACGAGACGGCGCGCTGCAGCCACCCGGCGTCGGGCGGGCGTTGTGTCAGCCCGCGCGCGGGGTCACTGCTGGGGCATGAACCGCCCCGCTTTCACCCAGGATCGCTTTGCTTCCATGGCCTACGTCGTCCTCGTTTACCAGCTGGTGGTCGGGCTGGCCTGGTGGACCTTCGGCGCCTTTGACCTCGCCCCGCTGTGGGCCATGAGCGCGGGCCTGTTCGCCTCCGCGCTGCTCTGCTTCATGGCCATGCTGCCGGTCAACAACGGGTCGGTGTTTGACCCCTGGTGGAGCGTGTTGCCTCCATTCGCCGCGCTTTATTTTCTCACGCTTGCGGCGGGCGAGGGGGTGAGCGACCGACAGCTGGCCGTGCTCGTGGTGGTCCTGGCATGGTCGCTGCGGCTCACCCTGAACTGGTTCCGGGACTATCCCGGCCTGGTACACGAGGATTTCCGCTACGTAGATCTTTACGAGAAGACGCCGTTACCACGGTGGGCCGTCCGGTTGTTTCTCGTTGATCTCTTTCCCGCCTTGCAAGTGGTGCTCGGTTGCCTGCCGCTTTACCCGGCGCTGGTGCTGGGCGGCGGCGAGTTCGGTGCGCTGGACCTGCTGGCCCTGGTCGTTGGACTGGTCGCCGTGGGCCTGGAACTGGTCGCCGACGAACAGATGCGCAATTTCATACGCAGGCGCGCCGAGGGCGAAAACATGTCGAGCGGGCTGTGGCGTTACTCGCGTCACCCCAACTACTTTGGCGAGATACTGTTCTGGGTGTCGCTGTGCCTGTTCGGGCTGGCGGCTGCACCCGGGTGGTGGTGGACCGGGGTAGGCGCAGTGGCAATGATTCTGATGTTCGTCTTTGCGAGCGTTCCGATGATGGACGAGCGCAGTCTCGCCCGCCGGCCGGGCTATGCCGACTACGCCCGGCGCACCTCGGCGCTCGTGCCCTGGCCGCCGCGGCGGGATTGATCGGGCTCAGCTCTCGAGGATCAGTATAACGATACCGACAAGCATGACGGCCATGCCCGCCAGTTCGAGGCGGTTACTCCGTTCGCGGAAGAATATCCACGAAGCTGCCATTGCGAAGAGCAGTTCCACCTGCCCGAGCGCGGTCACGTAGGCCACGTTCTGCATTGTCATTGCGGTAAACCAGCCTACCGATGCCGACGCGCCGCATATCCCAACCCCCAGCGACGGTCGCCATGTCCGGCCCACCTTGCCCAGTTGCCCGGGCTCACGCAGCGCGAGGTACAGGGTCATTATCACGGCCTGGAACACTAATACGCAGGAAAGCGTGAACCCGGCGCGCAGGAACGCTCCCCCGTCGGATACCAGGGAGAGCGAGGCTGCCCGGTACGAAACACCCGCCAGGGCGAACAGTGCAGCCGATAACATTCCCAGCCCGGCCCCCCGGTCCAGGAAAATGTGCCGGGCTACGTCCTGGCGGGAGACGGTGAGCAACAACACGCCCACGACCGACACCAGTATGCCGATCCCTGCCAGCTCTCCCACCGACTCCCCGAGAATGGCAACGCTGAATGCCGCGGCCTGCAGGGGCTCGGTCTTCCGGTAGGCGGTGCTCACGGCGAAGTTTCTAAACGAGAATGCGTGCAGCAGGGTGGCAGTGGCAAGCACCTGGCCGATCCCGCCGAGGGCTCCATAAAAAAAGAAGGTGCCGCCCGGTTTCGGCAGCGGATGGTCGAGCCCGACCGTCAGGACCAGTAGGTAAACGAGGGCGAACGGCGCTCCAAAAGCGAAGCGGACGTAGGTCGCTCCCGTGTTGCTGAGCCTCGTCTTGAGATCCTTCTGCAGCGCCGAGCGAATGTTCTGCAAGAAGGCAGCCGCGATGGTTAACAGGATCCACGGTTCGGGCATGAGGCAAAGGATGTTTTGTGGTAGGAGCCCGGGCTCGCGCTTACTACACCTGCGAGCAGATGAAGATGGGAATGTCGCGGGTGGTTCGCTTGCGATAGTGGGCGTAGGGCGCGTAGCAACTGTCGCATACCGGCCACAGGGCAGGCTTTTCGTCGGCCTGGGCCAGCCTGGCCGTGTAGCTCTTGCTCACGCCACGGTAAGTGATGTCGATGCCGGGGTTCTTGACTATGTTGTGATACCAGATCGGGTTCTTCGGCGCGCCGCCCAGCGAGGCCACCAGCAGAACGTCGTCACCGTGCGGTACGTACATCAGCGGTACGGTCAGTTGGCGGCCGCTGCGGGCACCGGTCATGTCGACAAAGCAGACCTCGTCGCCGCCCAGGGTGTTGCCCAGGCGCGCGCCGGTCAGCCTGCTCAGCCCGACGTGTACGCGGGTTACCAGCTTGAGCAGCCAGCGCGGCGGGGGGCCGCCCTTGGCCGTGGGCTTGTTGTCCGTGCTGGCAGTACCGGTGGTGTTGGTGGTGTCGCTCATGCTGCTGTTCCTCCGGGGGTTGCCCGAATGTTAGACCGCCGAAGGGTCCGCGGCAAGCCGTGGGCCGTTGCCATAACCGCTCGCCTTGCACATATTACGCGGCAGGTAGAACGTGTTTCACTTGATCTCCTTCGGCAGCCGCAGGGCGGCAATTATGTCAGCACAACGGGAAATAAGACTATGAGCGAAGCCAGTGGGTTAAAGCTGAAAGAACAGCTCAGGGTCAACGACCGGGAGCTGGCCGATACGGGGCATCTTTTTGGGCTTGAGAAGCTCGAGCGCAAGGAAAGCGACCCCGGTACCTACGAGGCCGTGTGGCACATACTGTCGAATCTCTGCAACGCCGCGTGGTCGGTAGGCTGCAAGGTTTCCAGTTCGCCCATTGCCGCCGAGGGTGGCGATGCGCTGTGGGCGCTGCACACCCCCACCGGCGAGGCGGTCTGCGTGTCGCGCGGCATCACCGCCCACCCTGGCCTGCTGGCCGACATGATACGCAACTTCATCGAGCTGGACTACGAGGACTACCCCGGTTTTCACCAGGGCGATATTTTCGAGAACAACGACCCCCACTACGGCGGTATCCACGCGCCCGATTTCGACATGGCCATGCCGATTTTTTATGGGGACGAGCTGGTGGCCTGGACCAGCTGCGTGTCTCACGTGAGCGACTGCGGTTCGGTGACCCCGGGCTCGATCGGTTTTCTCAATCCCGACTGTTACTCCGACGGCCTGTGTATTGCCATGGAGAAGGTGGGTGAGGCCGACAAGTTCTATCCTTGGTACGACATGCGCATCAAGTCTCGCACGCGCACTCCCGACTGGGTGTTGGGCGACGCGCGTGGGCGGCTGGCTGGCTGCATCACGGTGCGCGAAAAACTTATCGAGGTCATCGACAAGTACGGGCTCGAATTTTTTCGTGACGCCTGCAAGGAATACGTCGAAGACAGCCGCCGCTACGCGGTGGGCCGGGTAAAGACCCAGGCGGTGCCCGGGCGTATACGCAAGTCGCAGTTCAAGGACCTTGCCATGAAGGGCAAGCGCGTGCTGCTGGCCAAGCAGGACATCGACTGCCTGTTCAACCTGCCCATGGAGCTCGAGATCAAGGCCGACGCCAACGTGTCTATCTCGCTCAGGGGCGCGAGCGGCACGGTACCCTTCGGCGAGAACATAAGCCCCACCGCGCTCAAGTCGGGACTGCTCAACGGTTACTCGCACATAGTGGGTTTTGACATGTTCAACTCGGGGCCGTCGGCTTCCTGGGACGTTGAGACTCCGCCGGCTGGCTCCTGGGCGAACCCTTTCGAGAAGGATTTTTCGGCTTCGTCGGGCGTGGCCTGGGCGCCCGCGGTGATGTGGATGAGCAGTCTTTACGAGGTCTTCGGGCGGTTGTACCACATGCGCGGTTTCATCGAGGAGATGGCCGCCGGCGCGGGCACCACGATGACGGCCGAGTTCTCGGGCATAAACCAGAACGGCCAGTACGTGGCCGGCCTCACCCTGGAACAGGCCTGCAACGGTTCGCCCGCGCGCGGTTTTGCCGACGGCGAAAACAGTGCCTGGTGCATCTACACGCCCAACGCTGATTTCGGCAACGCCGAGATCGCCGAGCTCTACTATCCCGTCCTCTACCTGGGCCGCAACCTGGAGCCCGACTCGGCGGGCTACGGACGCTTTCGCGGTGGCCTCGGACACACCGCGGTGTGGATGGTGCACAATACTCCGGGCATCGAGTACCAGTGCGGTTGCGCCGGTATACGAAGCAAGACGATCTCGAACCACGGCATGTACGGTGCTTACCCGGCGGTGCCCGACCGCCCGGCCTATGCCCATGACACCAACGTCAAGGAACTCATAGAGGCGCAAAAGCCATTGGTGCACGAACGCGGTGACCCCGAAGACCAGCAGATTGCCAAGAACGTCAAGGCGCGGGACCTCCAGGCCGCCGCAATCGCTCCCTTCGTGACGCCCGAGCCCTTGCAGGACTATGACATCATCGTTCACCCGGTGTCTGGCGCCCAGTCGATGGGCGACCCCCTGGACCGCGCCCCGGCGGCCGTGGAAGACGATCTCAACAAGGGCTGGGTGCGCGAGGGCGTAGCCGAGAGAGTGCACGGCGTGGTAGCGGTGAGCAACGGCCGTTGGACGGTAGACGAGAAGGCTACCGCCAGGAAGCGCAAGGAGCTGCGCGACGAACGCAAGGGCAAGGCCGTACCGTTTCGCCAGTGGTGGGACGAGGAACGCCAGCGCGTGGCGGCTTGCGAAAACATGGATCCGGCTGTCATCGAGATGTGGCGCAGCTCGATGGAGTTGTCGCCGGGTTACGGCGACGAGCTTCGCGCCTTCTGGCGGCTGCCCCAAGATTTTATTTTCGAGTTGCCTGAAGCGGGCAAAGAGGAGAGCTGAGCGATGGCCGAGTTTCACAAAGAAGATATTGCCCGCCTGATGGACGGCGAGCTGCCCTGGCCGGCCGTGCAGGACATGCTCAAGAGCCCCAAGGATCTCGATCGATTTGATAAGTTCCTCGAGATAATGACCGAGCGCGTGTCCTGGGACGACACCATACTCTTGCCTCTTACGCCTCACCTGATGATCGTGGCCCGTGACGGCGAGCGGGTGGTCAAGTGCGTGTGCGGGCAGGAGTACGGCGACTACCGCGTAAACTGGAAACTGTCGGCACTGGTGCACGTGCGTGACAGCCAGCAGGCTCTCGACGAGATCTATCGTGGGCGCGACGCCCTGGACGAAGCCTGGGTGCAGCTACGCGAGTACATCTGTCCGGGCTGCGGCAGCATGCTCGAGGTTGAAGCCGTGCCACGCGGCTGCCCGCCCGATTTTGAGTTCCTGCCCGACCTCGACACCTTCTACCGCGATTGGCTGGGGCGCGAGCTGCCCGACAAGTGCGAGTACGAGGACCGTACGCTGGCCGTAGTGGCCGAGTGGTCCTCGGAAGGAGAGTAATCCACCGGTGGCCAGCAGCCAGCCAACGGGAGCCCTCGACGACGTAAGGGTCGTTGATCTCACGCGCACTTTCTGGGGCGCCATGGCGGGCACGCTGCTGGGGGACTTCGGCGCCGACGTTGTGCGCGTGGATTCGCCCGACGGCAGCAGCCGCGAATTTCCCGACGACATCGAGCGCCCGGCCCTGGGCGACAACGACTGCATGGGCGCGCTTGTGCATCGTAACCGTCGCAGCGTGGCCGTGGATATTTCGAGCGACGAAGGCCGCGCCCTGGCGCGCGAGCTGGCCGCGACGGCCGACGTGTTTCTCACCGATCTCGCGCTTGATGAACTTGAGAGCTGCGGGCTTGACGAAAATAGCCTGCGCGAGATGCGCGAAGACCTGGTGTACCTGCGTGGTTCGGCCTTTGGCCCCGAAGGCCCGGATAAAAACGAGCCTCAGCTTGACGAGCTGGCAGCCGCGCGCACCGGCATGATGCCCATACTACCCGAGCCCGGACAGCCGCCGGTCTACCCGGGCCACGGGCAGATGTACACGAGCGTGATGC
>CAUZFM010000053.1:0-19185 GCA_963579235.1 uncultured Binatia bacterium (SeqCode) | reverse complement strand
CGAGGCCGCGCGTTTGATCATGGCCGGCCAGGCTTGGGCGGGTACCGAGCGGCTGGACAAGCCGGGCCAACTGCTGGCCGCGGATCTGGAGCTCAGGGTGGAACGGGGTAGCGACTGGGCCTCGCGTGGTGCCCTCAAGCTTTCCCACGCACTGGAAGTTTTTGACCTCGAGGTCACAGACCGCGTGTGTCTTGACGCGGGGGCCTCCTCGGGGGGCTTTACCGATTGCCTGCTGCGCGCCGGTGCCAGCAGGGTGTACGCCGTCGACGTGGGTTACGGGCAACTCGACTGGCGCTTGCGCGGCGACCCGCGAGTGGTGGTCATGGAACGATGCAACGTGCGTGCTGTCGATCGCGAGCAGCTCAGTCCACCGCCCACGCTGCTGGTGGCTGACCTGTCGTTCGTGTCGCTTACCACCTTGCTCGAAAAACTCTCTGCCCTCGCTGGGCCCGCCGGGGAGCTGTTGCTGCTGGTGAAGCCGCAGTTCGAGACCACGCGCGACAAACTCGAAGGCGGCATCCTGCGCGATGACGCCGAGCGTGGGCTGGCGGTCCAAAGGGTTGCGTCCCGCGCGCGCGAGCTCGGGCTGTCAGAGAGGGGGCAGACCGAAAGCCCGGTTACCGGCGCGCGTGGCAACCGCGAGTTTCTGTTGCATTTTGCCGTCGGGGCCGACGCTCCCGGGTGAGCCCTGGCCAGGGCCGCCAGCGGAAACTCGCCCAGTACCAGCCGATTGTGCCGTTGCCGACGGCCTTGTTTATTGACTTCGGCCCATGCCGGGCCTAAGCTACCGAACTGGAAGGATAATAAATGGCACGAATTACAGTAGAAGACTGTCTGAAGATGGTTCCCAACCGCTTTGAACTCGCCGGCCTGGCCGTCAAGCGCGCCAAGATGCTGCTGCGTGGGTCGCGGCCCTTGATAGAGACGGACAACAAGGAAGTTGTTACCTCCCTGCGAGAAATTGCGGCGGGCGAAGTCCTCCTGGTCCGCAAAGAGGATAACCCTGCCATCGGAGACGATGCTGCCTGAAGAAGGCTGCCTGAAGAAGGCTGCCTGAAGAGAGTTGTCTCATGAGCGCTCATTTGAGAGCGCCGGTTGGATGAAAGACTCCGGCAAAACAGGCCGTAGAGGCCGCGGCAGCAACACCGGCAGACGTAGCACCGACGCAGCCGACATTCCCGACTCCAAGCATATCGCGGCAGAAGATGCCGGCGCGGAAACGATCGATGCGGAAGATATCGACTCGATTGAGCTTGATCCGCTGGAGCTCGAAGCCGTCGTTCTTGATCCGCCCCACGCCCACCGATCTGACGGCGACACGGCCGAAGTAGAAGGGGCTGAAGTCGAAGTCCTAGACGAGCCGGCGACTTCAAAGGAGGCTGCCGCGCCGGTCCCCGCTCCCGAGGTAATAGAGCTGGTCGACAGCGGCGCGCTCACCCGCCGCGATTCACTGCAGGCCTACATGGCCGAGATGCGCCGCTACCCGGTGCTTTCGCCCGAGGAGGAGCACGAGCTGGCGGTGCGCTTTCACGAAACCGGCGACGAGGAGGCCGCCTACCGCCTGGTCACGTCCAACCTGAGGTTCGTGATCAAGGTGGCGCGCGAGTATCAACGCGCCGTACACAACCTTCTCGACCTCATACAGGAAGGCAACATCGGCTTGCTTGAAGCCGTGCGCAGGTTTGATCCTCACCGCGGTGTTCGCCTGCCGAGCTACGCGGTGTGGTGGATACGCGCTTACGTGATCCGCTACGTCATGAACAATTTTCGCATGGTCAAGGTGGGCACCACCCAGGCCCAGCGCCGCTTGTTCTTCAACCTGCAGAAGGAAAAAGCCCGGCTCGAATCCAGTGGGTTTACGCCCACCACGGTGCAACTGGCCGAGAATCTCGGTGTGCGCGAACGTGACGTCGAGGAAATGCAGCTGCGCATGGCGATGTCGGCCGAGGTTTCTGCCGACGCCCCGGTGGGCATAGACACCGAGACCCGGGTGCTCGATCTCATCCCCAGCGAAGCCAACGTCGAAGAAGACGTCGCCGACTCAGAGTTTTTTTCGCTGATGAAGCGGCAGCTCGATATTTTCAGCGAAACGCTGTCGGGGCGAGACGAGCAGATCTGGCGCGAGCGCCTGGTATCCGAAGACCCCATAACTCTTGCCAAACTGGGCGAGCGCTGGGGCGTGAGCCGCGAGAGGGTGAGGCAGGTGGAGGCCGCGCTCAAGAAAAAACTACGCGAGTTCCTCGTCGACGCGTTGGGCGAGGAACCGCCGTTGCTCGAAGATAGCCGCGGTTAACCCGGCGTGTTAGTGTTGCAGGCAGGGTGACAGCAGTACGGTGACAGCAGTACGTAATCCAAGCACCGCCGCGATGGTAGTCATCGGCAACGAGATTCTTTCGGGCAAGGTCGTAGACGGCAACTCCGGCTTGCTCGCGCGCGAACTGCGCGAGCTCGGCGTGTCGCTCGACCGCGTGGTCGTCATTCCCGACGACACTGAGACCATCGCCGACACCGTGGCGCGTTACTCGGCCGAGTTCGATGTCGTGTTCACCTCTGGCGGGGTGGGCCCGACCCACGACGACATCACCATTGGCGCGGTGGCCAGCGCTTTTGATCGCGAGGTGGTGATACACCCCGAGCTGAGGCAGCTCATCGACGGCTGGATAGACGGTGATCTCACGCCCGCTCACCTGAAGATGGCCGAGGTGCCCGCGGGTGCCGAACTCGTGGCCGACGAACACTTCAGATTTCCGACCGTGATGATCGAGAACGTGTACGTGCTGCCGGGCATACCCGAGATTTTCAAGGCCAAGGTTACCGGCCTGCGTGATCGCCTGCGCGGACAGCCCTGGTACCTCAGGCAGGTTTACGTCAACAGTGACGAGGCGGCCATCGCGCCTTCGCTCGACGCCACGCTCGAGGCTTTTCCTGAGCTCCTGCTGGGCAGCTACCCGCGCCTGGATCGCAGCGAGTACTCGGTCAAACTCACGCTGGAATCCCGCGACGAACAGTACGTGGACGCGGCCCTCGACGATCTCATGGGGCGGTTGCCCGCGGGCTCGGTGCTGCGCGTGGAGCGCTGACTCCCTCCTCTTGTCAACCGAGTGGGCCTGCTATAGGTTTTTGGGTGTCGTTATCGGCCGGGGCGGATGTGAGTATCCGCCCGCTGGGTAAGAGAACATTACAGGGGTTATATTAGATGCGGTATTTCAGGAAGAATAATTTAAGGGCTGGTATGGTGGCTGTCTGCGTGACCGCGTTTCTCGGTCTTTCGGGTTGCGACGCCATCATGGGCCTTCTCAACACGGGTAAGGCGGCCAGGCAGTGGGAGGGCGACATAAAAGAGATCGCGTTTTCCGAGCTTAACAAGGACGGTAAGGTCTTCACCGTCGAGCTGCACTCGCGCATCGACGCATCGGCCGACAAAATCTGGGAGTCGATGAAGAACCCCGGGCGTCTCGCTGAGACCAGTGAGCAGTACAAGAAGAGCGAAGTACTGGTCGACGAGGGCAACCGCAAGGAAGTCGAGGTGCACATGCTGGCCCTGGGCAACCTGCAGATGCTCAAGCTGGAGATGATCTATGACGACGCCAGCAAGGTCATGCATCTGAAGACCCTGGAGTCAGCGATGGTCGACATCGACGCCACTTACTCGCTCGAGCCTTCGCCCGACGGCAGCAAGACCATGTACGTGTACAAGGCGAAACAGACCGACAAGATCCAGCTGCCCATCGGCACCGGTGTACAGGAAAGCGCCATCAAGGAGAGCTTTGTGAACCAGGTGCGCGCCATCAAGTCGCAACTGG
This sequence comes from uncultured Binatia bacterium (SeqCode), assembly GCA_963579235.1. Lineage (GTDB taxonomy): Bacteria > Desulfobacterota > Binatia > UBA1149 > UBA1149 > UBA1149. The sequence goes on along the minus strand of CAUZFM010000053.1, from coordinate 15,382 downwards.
GCGCGGGCTGAAAGCGTAAGCGCCGCCCGTTGTCGCGTTGGCGGCACCTGGCCGCGGTAAGTTGAAGTTGTGGCCAGGGTTCGAAGCGTGGAGTTCGCGGCCGAGGCCAATTCGGCAGCAGCGCTGCCGGCGGCGGTCGGCCCCGAGGTGGCCGTCGCCGGTAGATCCAACGTCGGCAAGTCCTCGCTCATCAACAGCCTGCTGGGACGCCGGCGACTTGCTCGCACCAGTCGCACCCCGGGCTGCACCCGCGGCCTGATCTTCTACGCCATCAATGAACGCTTGCGCTTGGTCGACCTCCCCGGCTTTGGTTATGCCAAGCGGTCACGCGGGGAGCGGGCGGAGTGGAAAAAACTCGTTGAGGGATACCTGTCCGACCGCGAAGAGCTCGTGGCCGTGCTCATACTCATAGACGTCAGGCGCGGCCCACAGACCGAGGAAGTAGAGCTGGGCGCGTTTCTTGACGAGGCCGGTGTACCGTGGGTGTGGGTGCTGACCAAGTGCGACAAGTTGTCGCGGGCCAAAACGCAGACGGCTATTCGCGAGATTTCTGCGCAGACCGGCGACGTGCCGGTGTATGCTACCTCGTCGAACACGGGTGCGGGCGTAAAGGAACTCTGGGCCTGCATAGACGAAGCCTGGCAGACGGCCCTGGGCAGCGAGGAGCAGCCGCGGTGAAAGACCTGCTGGCGCTGGCCAGGCCCGCGCAGTGGACAAAGAACGTCCTCGTGTACGCGCCCCTGTTGTTCTCGGGCAGGCTCTTTGAGCGCGAGGGTTTCAGCAACGCGGGCGTCGCGCTGCTGTGTTTTTGCGCGGCGTCGAGCGCTGCCTACGTCTTCAACGACTTTGTCGACCGCGAACGCGACCGACTGCACCCGCTCAAGTGTGACCGTCCGCTGGCAGCCGGGCGCGTGGGGACACCCGCGGCTTGCGCGTTAACCGCCGTGTTGGCGCTGGTGGCCGTGGGGGGTGGCTTGCTGCTCGGCGCTCGTTTTACCTTGGTGGTCGCCGTGTTTCTCGGCCTGCAGCTGCTGTACAGCTCGTGGCTCAAGCACGTCCCGGTGGTCGACGTGGTGGCCATCGCCGCCGGCTTCTGCCTGCGCGCTGCGGCGGGTGTGGTGGCCGTCAACGCTCGAATGTCGGCGTGGCTGTTCGTGTGCACTTTTTTTCTCGCGCTCTTTCTCGCTCTCGCCAAGCGCAGGCACGAGATCACGCTGCTGGCCGCCAGGGCGACCGGTCACCGCGAGGTGCTGGGGCGCTATGACCCCGAGCTGCTCGACCAGCTGGTCACCATCTCGGGCGTGTTGACCATGTTTGTATACACCCTGTACACGCTGAGTCCTGCGGTGGCTGCCAACCTGGGTACGGAGCGCATGTACATGACCATTCCCTTTGTGGTCTTCGGGGTTTTCCGATACCTGTTTCTGGTTTACGGCAGGCAGCAGGGCGGCTCACCTGCCGACGTGCTGCTGGCCGATCTCCCACTGCAGGCGGGCATAGGGCTGTGGGCGGCAACTGTAGTGCTGCTGCTGTATAGTCAGCTGGCGGCCGGGGTGGGAGGATAGCCGGGCGGCCGGATCTGAGAATATGAGTACAAGTGTAGTCGGCATAGTAAGAACCAGCCCAGAGACGGTGCTGGACGACTACCGCCGCGTGATGGAGGCGGCCGACTACCGTTCGGAGCTTTCCGACCAGGTGGATACCCTGCTCAAGCTCAACCTGTCGTGGACCAGGTATTTTCCGGCCTGTTCGAGCCAGCCCTGGCAGCTCGAGGGGGTCCTGCGCACCATGCTGGGCGACGGTTTTGCCCCCGAGAGGCTGCTGCCGGTCGAAAATCGCACCGTTGTCACCGACCCCCTGAAGGGTTGTCGAAACAATCTCTGGCAGGGGGTACTCGACCATTACGATATGCCGTTCCTCCCGCTCACCGACGTGGAGTGGAAGACCCACCGTTTTGAGCGCCCGCTGTTGAAGCTCAACGATATATTTCCTGACGGCATCGAGATACCGGCCATGTACGAGGGCCGGCAGGTACTGCACCTGCCGACCGTCAAGACGCACGGGCACTCCACGACCACCGGGGCCATAAAGAATTCGTTCGGTGGCCTGCTCAAGGAGGTGCGCCACTACGCCCACAAGCACATCCACGAGGTGCTCGTCGATCTTGTTATAATGCAGAAGGAGCTGCACCCGGGCATTTTTGCCGTGATGGACGGCACGGTCTGTGGCGATGGAGCCGGGCCGCGTACGATGGTTCCAAGGATTGGTAACGTTCTCATAGCCGGCGCAGACAGCGTGGCCGTGGACGCGGTTGCGGCAAAGATGATGGGTTTTGATCCGATGGAGATTCCCTACCTGGCCATGTGCCACGAGCGCGAGCTGGGTTGCGCCGATGTATCCAGGATTGATATCGTCGGCGACGAGCTGCGGGAGTTTAACCCGGGCTTCAGCACGCGGCGGAGCCTGGTGATCTGGGGTGACCAGATGCTCAGGCGCGGACCGCTGCGCTTTCTTGAAAAGGCAGCGCTGCATTCGCCGTTGATGGCCTGGGCGCCGTTCGCGTCCAACGTCTACCACGACTTCATGTGGTACCCCACGATAGGGCGCCGCCGCATACGCGAATTTGAGCAGACGCCATGGGGCCAGATGTTTGACCGCTACCGGCGGCCGGTCACGGCGCCGGGCGCGCAAGATGGGGAGACTGGCGATGCTGGTTGATTCGGTAAGCAGGATTTTCGGCACGGCCAGCGACAAGTATGTCAAAAGCATGCGGCCCTTCGTTGCCCGGGTAAACGAACTTGAGCCGGGCATGCAGGCGCTCGACGAACAGGCTCTTGGTGCGCTTTCCGCCGATTGGCGGCAGCGACTTGACCGTGGCGAAGCGCTCGATGACCTGCTACCTGAGGTTTTTGCAGGCGTGCGCGAGGTGGCGGTGCGGGTGCTGGGTATGCGCCACTACGACGTGCAGCTTATCGGGGGACACATCCTGCACGACGGTAAGATCGCAGAGATGAAAACCGGTGAGGGGAAGACCCTGGTGGCCACTTTGGCCCTGGTGGCCAACGCGCTCGAGCGCAAGGGGGCGCACCTGGTCACGGTCAACGACTACCTCGCCCGGCGCGACGCCGACTGGATGGGGCGCGTGTATAAGTTCCTCGGCTTGTCGGTGGGCATCGTTTACCCCGACATGGACGAATTGGAGCGACGTGAGGCTTACCACGCCGATATTACTTACGGGCAGAATAACGAGTTTGGTTTCGACTACCTGCGCGACAACATGAAGTTTGACAGCGCCGAATTTGCCCAACGCAAGCTCAACTTCGGCATAGTCGACGAGGTGGATTCAATTCTGGTCGACGAGGCCCGAACGCCGCTTATCATCTCCGGGCCGGCCGAGCGGTCGACCGAAAAGTACGCCCATGTTGATCGCTTGATACCCCGCCTGGCCAAGGAAGAAGACTACAAGCTTGACGAGAAGACCCGTAGCGCGACCCTTACCGAGGAGGGCGTGGCGAAGATGGAAGGGCTGCTGGGCGTGGGCAATCTCTACGACCCCGCCGAGATCGAGACGCTGCACCACGTGAACCAGGCGCTCAAGGCCCACACGCTGTTCAAGCGGGACGTTGACTACATGCTGCAGGACGGCGAGGTAGTTATCGTGGACGAGTTCACCGGTCGCCTGATGCCGGGCCGGCGCTGGTCGGACGGCCTGCACCAGGCCGTCGAGGCCAAGGAAGGCGTGAAGATCGAGCGCGAGAACCAGACGCTGGCCACGATTACTTTTCAGAACTACTTTCGCATGTACCAGAAGCTCTCGGGCATGACCGGCACCGCCGAGACCGAGGCCGAGGAGTTTGGCAAGATCTACGGGCTCCAGGTCCTGGTGGTTCCCACGCACCAGCCCATGGTGCGCGACGACCGGCCCGACGTGGTCTACAAGACCGAGCCCGAGAAGTTTAACGCGGTTATCGAGGAGATCCGCGAGTGTACTGTAGACCAGCAGCCGGTGCTGGTGGGTACAATCTCCATCGAGAACTCCGAAAAGCTCAGCGCGGCGCTCAAGAAGGTGGGCATGAAACACCACGTTCTCAACGCCAAGCACCACGCGAGCGAGGCTGAGATCGTGGCCCAGGCGGGGCGCAAGGGCGCGGTCACCATATCTACCAACATGGCCGGCCGCGGCACCGACATCGTGCTGGGTGGTAATCCGGAGTTCCTGACCCGCAAGGATCTCGCCGACGGCGAGGAGGATCCCAAGTGGGAGACCACGCTGGCCAGATACACCGAGCAGTGCGCGGCCGAGCACGAAGAGGTGCTGGCAGCCGGTGGCCTTCACATCGTGGGCACCGAGCGTCACGAGTCGCGTCGGATCGATAACCAGTTGCGTGGTCGCTCGGGCCGGCAGGGCGATCCCGGTTCGTCGAGGTTCTTCATGTCGCTCGAGGACGACCTGCTGCGAGTATTCGGCGCCGAGCGCATACAGGGCCTGATGGAGCGCATGGGCATGGAAGAGGGTGTGCCCATCGAGGCCAAGATGGTGTCGCGCGCGATCGAGAACGCGCAGAAGCGGGTTGAGGGTCAGAACTTTGATACCCGCAAGCACCTCATCGAGTACGACGACGTGATGAACAAGCAGCGCGAGGTGGTGTACCATCGGCGTCGCGAGTGCCTGGCCGAGGGCGAGCTGAGAAGCGAGGTGCTGGGCATGGCAGCCGCTGCGGCCACAGATCTCGTGGCCTTGCACACAAACGAGGAAATCGAAACGGCCGAGTGGGACCTGGCGGCGCTCGACGACGCCTTGTTCTCCCAGTTTCTTGTCCGCGCCGACCTGGCCGACCTGCCGCGCGACGGTTTGTCTATTGAAGCGCTTGAAACCGCCATACAGCAGCGGGTTCTGGCGGCTTACGAGAAGCGCGAAGAAGAGATGGGTTCCGAGGTCGTGCGTCACCTCGAGCACGTGCTAACGCTGCAGTGCCTGGACAATCACTGGAAGGACCACTTGATGGCAATGGATCACCTCAAGGAGGGTATTGGCCTGCGTGGCTACGCGCAGAAGAACCCCCTGCAGGAATACCAGAAGGAGGGCTTCGACATGTTCGAGAACATGATGCTTTCCTACGAGAACGACGTCGTCGAGAAAATGTTTTCGGTGCGTATCGCCGACGAGCAGGAAGTGGACCGCATGGAGGAACGCCGCCGCGATGAAAGCGCGGCGGCTACGATGGGCAGGGGGAGCGGCGAGGGTGGCGCTCCCGAGCAGAAGCAAGTGCGGCGCAAGGGTGACAAGGTGGGCCGTAACGACCCCTGTCCCTGCGGCAACGGCAAGAAGTACAAGAAGTGTCACGGCAAGTCATGAGCGCCTTGCCGATGGTGGCCCAGTGGGTGACCGGGTGTTGGTGGCAGGGCCCGCGCGCGTGAAGATCGATCCCGGGCCCGCCCCGGGGCCCGTGGCAGGATTTCGTTTTGCCGGCGTTCACGGCGGCCTCAAAACCGGTGGCAGGCGCGATACGGCACTGATCGTGGCCGATTCGCCGGTACCGACCGCGGCCGTGTTTACCCGAAATACCGCTGCCGCCGCGCCCGTCGTGGTGGCGCGAAAGCACGCGGCCGACGGGCTGGCGCAGGCGGTGCTCATCAATTCGGGCAACGCCAACGCGGCCACGGGCAGCACTGGTCTCAAGTTGGCCGAGTGGAGTTGCCGTGAACTGGGCACGCGGCTGGGCATAAAGCCTGGCCTCGTACTGCCCTGCTCGACCGGCATCATAGGCGTGCAGCTCGACCGACGGCGCATGGCGCGGGCGATCTCACTGGCCGCCGACGCGCTCGGTCCGCGGCGCGCCAACGCTTGCGGGCGCGCCATGATGACGTCTGATGCCTTTCCGAAGTGGGCCTCTCGCAGCGTGCTGCTGCCGGGCGGGGAGACCGCCACGGTGGCCGGCCTGGCCAAGGGTGCAGGCATGATCCACCCGGGCATGGCCACCCTGCTGTGTGTGCTGGTGACCGACGCGCCCTTGTCATCGGGAGCCGCGCGGGCGGTGTTGGCCGAGGCCGTTGCGAGCAGCTTTAACAGCATCACCGTTGACGGCGATACCAGCACCAACGACACCGTGGTTTTGATGGCATCGGGACTTGCCGGTGGCGAAGCCATACGTTCGAGGAAGTCGGCGGGCTACGAGCTGTTGGCCACGGCCGTCGGCGAACTCACCGATGAACTGTCGCGCATGATAGTGCGCGACGGGGAGGGCGCCACGCGGGTGGTGAACGTGCTGGTGGAGGGCGCCCCGGCTGACGCCGACGCTGAGCGCGTGGCCCGTGCCGTTGCTACGTCCACGCTCGTGAAAGCCGCGTTTGCGGGCGGCGATCCCAACTGGGGACGGATAGTCGTCGCGCTTGGCAACTCGGGCGTCGACGTCAACTTCAAGCGCGTGGCGATATCGGTAGACGACGTGGCGTTGGTGAAGGCTGGTGAGCTGTTGTCCGAAGAGGCCCGCCGTCGTGCGGCCCGCGTGATGAAAAACGATACCTTCACCCTCGCCATACGCCTGGGCCGTGGCCCCGGCCGCGCACGCATCGTCACGTCGGATCTCACCGAAGCCTACGTCCGCTTCAACACCGCTTATTCCTGAAGGGGGCCAGGCAGCTTTAAGGCAAAAGGAGCCTGGCCCCCTTTTGTTGGCGGGGGCGGGAGGGTAGATTCCGGCATTATGAAAGCTGCGATAATGTTGGAGAACAATGAGCCCATGGTGATCGAGGACGTAAACCTCGCCGATCCCGGGGATAACGAAGTACACGTCAAGTGGGGGGCCACCGGGGTCTGCCATTCAGATGTTTCGATCTGGCAGGGCAAACTGCCGCTGCCGCCGCCTGCCATCCTCGGCCACGAGGGCGCGGGAGTGGTCGTGTCGGCCGGTAAGAACGACTACGGCCTGAAGACCGGCGACCACGTGATCGGCAGTTTTGTGCCCACCTGCGGCGAGTGTTTCTACTGCAAAAATGACCAGGCCTTCGTCTGCGAAAAAGCACTGGAGATCGGCATGGGCCGTTTTCCCTTCAGCCGCCAGGATGGTAGCCCCCTGCTCTGTGGCCCCGGCGGCCTGGCCACCTTTGCCGAGGAGACCGTCGTGCACGAGGCGGCGCTGGTAAAGATACCCGAAGATTTTTCGCTTGAGCAGGCTGCGTTGGTTGGCTGCGGAGTCACCACTGGCGTGGGCTCGGTGCTGTTCGCCGCCGAGGTCAAGGCCGGCAGCACCTGCGTGGTGATAGGCTGCGGAGGCGTGGGGCAGGCCGTTATCCAGGGCTGTCGTGTCGCGGGTGCCGAGCAGATCATCGCCGTCGACTTGAACGAAGCCAAGCGCAAGGCGTCGACAACTTTTGGCGCGACCCACACGGTGAACCCCAACGACGAGGACCTGGGCGAGTTCGTCAAGGGCCTCACGGACGGGCGCGGTGCCGACTACGCCTTCGAGGTGGTCGGGGTGCCCGTGTTGCAGCGGCAGGCCTACGACATCACGCGGCCCGGTGGCTCGGTCATCTGGGTAGGCATCCCGAGCTACCTCGACGAGTGCAGCGTACCCTCGGCGCTATTGCCGCTTGAGAACAAGCGCATCATTGGAACGATCTACGGCTCGGCCAACGTACGCACGGACTTCGTCAAGTTCATCAACTTTGCCAAGGAAGGCAAACTTGATCTCGAGGGTATGGTGTCGCAGCGGATCAAGCTCGAAGACGTCAACGACGCTTTTACCGCCATGCTTGAGGGCGACGTAATTCGCTCGGTGATCACCTACGACTGAGCCGATGAATAGGTATGCTGCGCCCTCCGCGCTGGTGAGGCCCGCACACACGCGTTAGAGAACTGGCGTTGAGATCAGCTGGAGGTTCGGGCCTGCCGGCCCTCAGCCCGCCAGTCGTTCGCGCAGCAGGCGGTTGACCTCACCGGGATTGGCCTGCCCACGGCTCAGTTGCATGACCTGCCCCACGAACCAGCCCAGCAGCTTGTCGCGGCCTCCACGGTACTCCTCGACCTTGTCGGGATTGCCGTCCACGACCTCGGCTATCCAGGCTTCAAGTTGGCCCGAGTCGCTGACCTGGGCCAGGCCCTCTCTCTTGACGATGTCGGCGGGGTCGTCGCTGCCCGTGAGCATGCGCTCGAAAACGGTTTTCGCGATCTTGCCGCTTATGCTGCCGTCGTCTATCAGCGCCAGCAGCGCGCCCAGGCGTTCGGGGGCCAGTGGTATGCGCGAGTAATCAATCTCGCCTTCGCCCGCGGCCTCGCGGGTAGCGCGGAGCACGTCGCCCATCACCCAGTTGGCCACCAGCTTGGGGTTGTCGTGCGCGGTTACGGCTGCCTCGTAGTAGTCGGCCAGTTCGCGGCTGGCCGTCAAGACCTCGGCGTCGTAGGCCGAAAGGTCGTAGCTCTCCACGAAGCGTGCGCGCCTGGCGTCGGGCAACTCGGGCAATGCGGCGCGCACTCTTTCGACGAGTTCGTCGGCAATGACCAACGGCAGCAGGTCGGGGCAAGGAAAATATCGGTAGTCGTGTGCTTCTTCCTTGCTGCGCATGGAGCGGGTGACGCCGTGGTCGGCGTCCCAGAGGCGTGTTTCCTGGGTGATCTTTTCACCGGCGTTGAGCAGCTCGGCCTGGCGCTCGATCTCGTAGTTGACCGCGCGTTCGACGGCGCGGAAGCTGTTCATGTTTTTTACCTCGGCGCGCGTGCCGAGCTCAGTCGTGCCGCGCTTGCGCAGGGAAACGTTGGCGTCGCAACGCATGCTGCCCTCGTTCATGTTGCCGTCGCAGATGCCCAGCCAGCGCACCACCGTCCTCAGTTTGCGCATGTAGACTGCCGACTCGGCCGCCGAGCGGATCTCGGGTTCACTGACGATCTCCATCAGTGGCACGCCGGCGCGGTTAAGGTCGACGTAAGAAAAATCGGAGTGCGCGTCGTGGACGTTTTTGCCGGCGTCTTCTTCCATGTGTATGCGCGTGAGCGTGATGTTTCGTTCTTCACCGTCGACCACCAGCGTGACCTGCCCGCCGAGGCAGTAGGGAAGTTCGTACTGCGATATCTGGTAGGCCTTGGGGAGGTCGGGGTAGAAGTAGTTCTTTCGCGCCCAGCGGCTGGTGGGCTGCACCTCGCCACCCAGTGCCAGCGCGGCCATGACCGCGTACTCAACCGCCTGCGCGTTTAGCACCGGCAGTACGCCGGGCATGCCCTGGCAGACCGGGCAGGTGTGCTCGTTGGGCTGGGCACCGAAGCTGGCCGAGCAGCCGCAGAACAGCTTGCTGCGGGTGAGCATCTGCACGTGCGTTTCTATGCCTATGACGGTTTCCCAGCCGCCCTGTTCGTAGTGGCTCATTTGTCGGCGCTCCCGGCCAGGTCCTGTTCGGGAGGTCGCTGATCGAAACCGACGAGTTTTTCGCAGGCCCGTGCCGCCCTGAACAACAATGGCTCGGCCAGTGGCGGTGCCAGCAGTTGGGCGCCTATGGGCAGGCCCTTGGAGTCGAGCCCGCAGGGCAGCGACAGGCCGGGCAGTCCAGCGAGGTTGCAGGGAATGGTGAGCACGTCGCTCAAGTACATCTTCAGGGGGTCGTCGGTGCGCGAGCCGAGTTCAAACGCCGTGTCGGGCGAGGTGGGCGTGAGCAAGACGTCGCAGTTCTGGAAAGCCAGGTCGAAGTCGCGGCGAATGAGCGTACGCACCTTCATGGCCTTGAGGTAGTAAGCATCGTAGTAGCCGGCCGACAGCGCATAGCTGCCCAGCACGATGCGGCGCTTTACCTCGGCACCGAAACCGGCGTCGCGACTCGCCCCGTACATGTTCGTCAATCCGCCGTCCTCGCCTTCTCGCAAGCCGTAGCGCACGCCGTCGTAGCGCCCCAGGTTCGAAGAGGCCTCGGCCGTGGCCACGATATAGTAGGTGGCCACCGCGTACTCGGTGTGTGGCAGCTCCACTTCGACCAGGCTCGCGCCCTCGCGTTCTAACGCGGCCAGCAGTGCGCGCACCGATTTCTCGACCTCGGGGTCCAGGCCCTCGCCGAAGTACTCGCGTGGTACGCCCACGCGCAACCCTTTCGCGCCGTCGTGCAAGGAGCCACGGCAGTCGGGCGCCGGCTGCGGTATGGAGGTCGAGTCGCGCGGGTCGTGTCCGGCCACTGCCTCGAACAGCAGGGCGGTGTCTTCAACGTTATTGGCCAGCGGGCCGACCTGGTCGAGCGATGAGGCGAAGGCTATCACTCCGTAGCGGCTCACGCGTCCGTAGGTGGGCTTCATACCGACCACTCCGCACAGCGCTGCCGGCTGCCTGATCGAGCCGCCGGTGTCGGTGCCGAAGCTGCCCGGTACCATGCGTGCGGCCACCGCCGCCGCCGAGCCACCCGAAGAGCCGCCGGGCACGCAGGCACGGTTCCACGGGTTGCGGGTGGTGCCCAGCGCCGAGTTCTCGGTCGATGAGCCCATGGCGAACTCGTCCATGTTGAGCTTGCCGGTTATCACGGCGCCGGCCTCGCGCAGGCGCGCCACCACCGTGCCGTCAAACCTGGGTTTGAAGCCGGCGAGTATTTTGGACGCGCAGGTGGTGGCCAGGTCGCGGGTGATGAAGATGTCTTTCAGGGCAATGGGTACGCCGGTGAGCGGAGCGGTCGGGTCTCCGCTGGCGAGCAGGGCGTCGGCCGCGCGGGCCTGGTCGAGCGCCGACTCGGCGCTGAGCTCGAGGTAGGCGCCGATCGCCTGGCTTGTGCCCTGGTCCAGCGCAAGCGTGCGCTCGAGGAAGGCACGGGTGAGTTCTTCAGAACTTACATCGCGGGCTGCCAGCCTCTGCGATGCCTGGGCGACCCCGAGGTCGGTGAGTTGGTCGGTGAGTTCGGACACGGCGTGTGACCCTTTCTACTCGATTATGCTGGGCACGACGAAGAAGTTCTTGTCGCTGCGCGGAGCGTTGGCCACGGCGTCCTCGGGGGCTGGCTTGTTGGTGACCTCGTCGGTTCGCATGGGCGCGGCAAAGTCGACCACCTGGGCGGTGGGCTCTACCGTGCTGGTGTCGAGCTCGTCGAGCTTAGCCACGTAGTCGAGTATGCGGTTGAGGTCGCGTCCCACGCTTTCGAGCTCGTCGTCATCCAGTTCCACCCGGGCCAGCGTGGCCACGCGGCGAACCTCGGCCTGCGAAATCTTCATATTCTCGCTGTCTAACACGGCGCCTTGAAAATTACATCCCAGCCCTTGAGAGCGGGTTGCCAGAAAGGGTATGTTTGCCGGGATGGTGTCGTGATGGCCGGGCAGGACAGAAGGCAGAAGCCCGAGAGCCTCGGCCAAAGGCGCTTACGCCTGGCCCGGGCCGGTGAGCAGGCGGCGGCCGAGTGTCTTGAGCGTGCCGGCATGCGCGTGCTCGACCGAAACGCCAGGCTCACTTCGGGTGAGATCGACCTCGTGGCCCTGGACGGCGAGGAGCTGGTGTTCGTGGAGGTGAAACTCAGGGCCGACCTCGACTCTGCTCTCGCGGCGGTAGACCAGCGAAAGCGTAAGCAGGTGTCGCGCGTTGCGGTCGAATGGCTGGCGAGGCACCATGGTCTGGATCGGGCCGCACGCTTTGACGTGGTGGCCGTTGAGAGCGGCAGCCTTGAGTGCGTGCACGTGGTTGACGCTTTCGATTGTGCTTCCGAAGACTGATCCGCTCGGCTGGCAAGACTATGCTCGACATAAAGCTTATACGCGAAGACCCCGCGGCAGCAGCCGACCGCCTGGCCCTGGTGGGCTGCGAGCGCGAGCAGCTGACGGCCGTTGTCGAACTCGATGCGCGCCGCCGCGAACTGATAGCCGTGGCCGAACAGATGCGCGCCGATCGCAAGACTCGCTCGAAGACCATCGGCGCTATGCAGCCAGGCCCGGAGCAGGAAGCGGCCAAGACCGAGGTGCGAGAGTTGGGCGAGCGCATGGGCGCTGCCGAAAAAGATCTCGCCGAGGTCGCCGGCAGCTTTGAGGTCGCCATGCTCGAGCTGCCCAACTTTCCCCACGAGGACGTCCCGGTGGGTGAGGGCGAAGAGCAGAACCTGGTGCTGCGCGAAGAAGGCGCGCGCCGCGAGTTCGACTTCACGCCGCTGCCGCACTGGGAGCTGGGCGAGCGCCTGGGAATAATAGACTTTGACCGTGGCGTAAAAGTCTCGGGTACGCGTTTTTACCTGTTGCGGGGTGACGGTGCCCGTCTGCAGCGCGCGCTCATCAGCTGGATGCTCGACCTGCACAGCAGTGAGCACGGTTACAGCGAGGTCTACCCGCCGGCCATGGTGCGCGGTGAGTGCCTGCTGGGCACCGGCAACCTGCCCAAGTTCGGCGACAATCTTTACCGTGACATAGAGGAAGACTTCTGGTGGGTGCCTACCGCCGAGGTGCCCGTGACCAACATGTACCGCGACGAGGTGCTGGCAGCCGATTCGCTGCCGATAAAACACGTGGCCTTCACGCCGTGTTTTCGTCGCGAAAAGATGTCGGCCGGCCGCGACGTGCGCGGCATCAAGCGCGGCCACCAGTTCGACAAGGTGGAGATGGTGCGTTTCGTTCACCCAGACAGCTCGGACGCCCAGTTGCTCGAACTGCTGGGCAACGCCGAGGAAGTCTCGCGCCGCCTGGGCATACCCTGGCGCGTAATACAGATGTGCACCGGCGACCTGAGTTTCGTGGCCGCCATGAAGTACGACGTGGAGATGTGGGCTCCCGGCTGCGAGGAATGGCTGGAGGTGAGTTCCTGTTCGAACTTCCGTGACTTCCAGGCCCGCCGTGCCAACATCCGCTTCAAGGCCGGCAAGGACAAGCCAGCGCTCGTGCACACGCTCAACGGTTCGGGCCTGGCGTTGCCGCGCGTGCTCATCTCGGTCTTGGAGACCTACCAGCGCGCCGACGGCACGGTGGATGTCCCCGAAGTGTTGCAGCCGTACCTGGGTGGGCAGCAGGTCATCTCCTGAAGAAGGGAAAGAGCTAGCAGGTCTACTTTCGCAGCGCGCAGGGTGAACAGGGAGGGGTGGCCGAGTCCGGTTGAAGGCACCGGTCTTGAAAACCGGCAATCCGCAAGGATTCGGGAGTTCGAATCTCCCCCCCTCCGCCACTCTTTATCGCCCGGGGCATTACGCCGGAGCGGCGGTCTAAGGGTAGACCACCGGCCCGGCGAATACCGCATAAGACACCTGCTCGGTAGCGTGCCTGCGCTCGGTGCCGCCTATCTGGTCCTCGTCCACCGACAGGAACAGGGTGGTAGAGCTGGACAAGGTGGCCCCGTGCGCCTGCGCCCAGGCTCCGTCGTTGCCGTCCATCGCGGCCTGGCTCATGACCGCCACCGTGGGCGACGCCGCGAACTCCGTTGAGTAGGCGTAGCTGTAGGGCGGGTTGTTACCAACGCCGCGCACCGTGTCTGCTCCGAGCGCTGCCTCGAACTCCACGCCGCCGATGGTACCGTGTCCGGCCTCGATCACGATGAACCCGACCGTCTCGTCAGCCCGGCTTGTAACCGTGTCTTCTCCAACGGACTTACCCGTGTTCAGTGTCGCCGCCGACGGCGGGGTCTGCCTTGAGCCGCCGTTGGACCAGAAGTGCGACCAGTTGGCGTCGTTCTCGGTCATCACCTGCCCGATGATCACCGGGTTGGTGTAGGCCTGCCCGTAGGACTGGGATTGCCCGGTCCAGTTTCCCCTGCGGTCGGTCAGGGTGGACAGGTAGGTCTGCGCCTCGATATTGACCCCGTCTATGGTCCACGTGCCTTCCTCCACCACCAGGCAGTTGACGTCGTCCGTGGCCACCGCTCCGCCCGAGGGATTCTGCAGGCGGACCTGGAAACTCGACGACCCGACCGCCGACACCCTCGTTACAACCGGCGTAGTGTTGTTATTGTATTGCACAGTGCATGCCACCACCGGGCTGGTGTAACTGTTGACCAGGACTACGGTTACCGGAGAACCTCCGACAGCGACGGTACCGGCTTCCATCATGGCCACCGGGCCGGCAAGGCACTGGTCGGTTGCCTCGTTGCAACCCTGCCCCGGGCACGGGTCTGCGCCCGACTGGCAGTCGAGTGTCGCGCTGCAGGTCTCGGTACCGTCACAGAACTGCCCGTTGACGCAGGCAGCATCAACCGGTGTGCTGTCGCAGCTGCCAGTGCCCTCGTTGCAGCTGTCAGTCGTACAACCCACGCCGTCGCCGCAGTCAGTGGCGCCGCCGCCCACGCAGCTGCCCGCCGAGCAGGTCTCGCCCGCGTTGCAGAACAGCCCGTCGTCGCAAGAACCGCTTTCATTGGCGGCCTGGGACTCGCACAGTCCGCTGCCGGCGTTGCACACACCGGTGTTGCACTGGTCGTCCAGACCCGAGCAGTCGGTCGCACCACCGCCCGCGCAGGCGCCCGCCGTGCAGGTCTCGCCAGTGCTGCATAGGTCGCCGTCGTCACAACTGCTGCCCTCGTTGGCCGTTGTAGCGTCGCACGTATCGGTTCCCTCGTTACAGGTACCCGTGTTGCACTGGTCGCCGGAGCCCGAGCAGTCGGTCGCACTACCGCCGCTGCAGCTGCCCGCCGTACAGGTTTCACCCTCGTTACAGAAAGCCCCGTCATTGCAGGAGCCTCCCTCGTTTGAAGTCACCGTCTGACAGGCGTTGGCAGTCTCGTTGCAGATGCCGGTGTTGCACTGGTCGCCGGAGCCCGAGCAATCAGTTGCGCTGCCGCCGCTGCAGCTTCCCGCTGCGCAGGTCTCGCCCTCGTTACAGAAAGCCCCGTCGTCGCAACTGACGCCATCATTGGCGGGCTGTGTTTCGCAGGCACCCGTCCCGGCGTTGCACGTACCGGTGTTGCACTGGTCACCAAACCCAGAGCAGTCGGTCGCACTACCACCCGCGCAGGCGCCCGTCGTGCAGGTCTCGCCCGTGCTGCATAGATCGCCGTCGTCACAACTGCTGCCCTCGTTGGCCGTTGTAGCGTCGCACGTATCGGTTCCCTCGTTACAGGTACCGGTGTTGCACTGGTCGCCGGAGCCCGAGCAGTCGGTGGCGCCGCCGCCGCCGCAGCTGCCCGCCGTACAGGTTTCACCCTCGTTACAGAAAGCCCCGTCGTTGCAGGAGCCTCCCTCGTTTGAAGTCACAGCCTCGCAGGCGTCGCTCGTCTCGTTGCAGGTGCCGGTGTTGCACTGGTCACCTGAGCCCGAGCAGTCGGTTGCGCTGCCGCCGCTGCAGCTTCCCGCCGTACAGGTTTCACCCTCGTTACAGAAAGCCCCGTCGTCGCAACTGACGCCTTCATTGGCGGGCTGTGTTTCGCAGGCACCCGTCCCGGCGTTGCACACACCGGTGTTGCACTGGTCACCAAACCCAGAGCAGTCGGTCGCGCTTCCGGCACACACACCTCCCGTGCAGGTATCTCCCGTG
>CAUZFM010000052.1:0-19232 GCA_963579235.1 uncultured Binatia bacterium (SeqCode) | reverse complement strand
CAAGACCGAGCAGCATGACTCGGTCAGGCACCGAGTCGTCCCTCGCGTCCCACAGGGCCGGGTCGCTGTCGCCTTCGCCTATGCCACGCGATTCGATCAAGGCCTGGTAAGTCTGCATCCTCACCTCGGCGTTGACGTCGTCGCCCTTGGTCTCGCCCACGAGCGGGTTGAGACAGGCGCCGGCGTTAAGACCCTGCTTGAGCAGCGTTTCCAGTCCGTACACCAGGGCGTACTCGTGGGCGCGGTGCAGGGGGTTCCGGGTCTGGAAGGCCACCACGCGTTGCCAACCCAGGTCTGCGAGCATCTGCCTGACCTCCACAGGGGTTTTAACCGAGGCGCCGAAAGCCGGGTTCGTGGGCTGGGGAAGCACGCGTATGGAGCCACCCAGCAGGTGGCTGCAAGCGGCGTCGCCCTTGAGTGCCATATCGGCTCCCGGGTGGTCTTCGCGGCTGGTGCCGTAGACGCTTTCGAGGTAGCGGGGCTTGTCCCACTCGTACACGTCTGTCAGGTCGAGTATGGCCACCAGGTCGCCGTCGGGGGATTCCAGCGCCACCGACTGGCCGGCCGAAAGCGTGGCCGCCAGCTCTGCGCTCACGGGAAGGGCCATTGGGATGGTCCAGGCGTAGCGCTCACCGTTGTTCTCGATGACGCCCTCGTCGAGCGAAAGATTCCACGCGGCTTCTCCCATGGGGCCCTCCAGCGGGCTCAAGGCGCCGTCGCCAAAGCGGTAGACCGTAGAAAGGTCGGCTGCCGAAACGGGCACTCGGGTGAGCGAGCCGACCTCGCTGGCAAAGCTGTCGAGGTCGGCTTTGGCTACTGTTCGGTTTACCGGGGTGCTGAGTCCGCCGTGGGGCGAGATAAGGTCGGGCATGATAATCTCCTCAAAAGTGCAGTTAAACGCGTACTTTAGACCATGCGGAGGACGGATCCAAACCTTCGCCATCAAGGCGTCCGGTGGGTGGGGAGGAAGGTGGGCAGGGAGTGGACCCCGCGAGCCAGCGGTCTACAGGTGGATGTAGCCGGCCCAGGTCCAGTAGAAGCGCACCGTGAGGTTGAACACCACCCAGCCGGTGGCGCCCATAATAGCGCCGGGCAGGATGATGTCGCGCAGGCGTAGAAAGCCCGACGAGTAGGCGATGGCGTTAGCCGGTGTGCCGATAGGAAACGCGAAGGCCAGCCCCGCCGGTATGGCGATGAGCGGCGCTATGTTGGCGGGCACCAGGCCTATGGTGTCGGCCATTCCAAGCCCCATGGGCATCATCAACGCCACAACGGCCGAGTTGCTTATGGCCTCGGTGAGCAGCCAGGAACTGGCCGACAAGGCGGCGACGGCGCTCGTGGGGCTGTCGGCCATCAGGCCCAGGGTGCGCTGGGCCAGCCAGGTGGCGGCCCCCGAATCGTTGAGCGCCGCGCCCAGGCAGATCGCACCACCGTACATCAGGATGATGCCCCAGTTGACGTATTCTTCCACGTCGCGCCACTTGACCAGCTTGAACACGAACAGCAGCACGATGGCGCCTATGGCTACGTTGGCCAGCCCTAGGTTGTGTCCGGCCAGCACCCAGGTGGCCACGGTGCCCAGCATGACCGCCCCTATGGCCTTTTCGTCGCGGCTCATGGGGCCCAGTTTAGCGACCTTTTCGGCCAGCGCCGTCTCGGCGTCGGCCACGCTGTCCTGATCAATGGGGAAAAATCTCGTTATGACCAGCCAGCCCACCCCCAACATGACCACCACCACCGGCAGTGCCCTGAGCGTCCAGTCGAGAAAGGTAAAGGGGTTCGTTCCGTCATACTGCTCCAGTATGCCCAGGGCCAGCGGCGCGCGGCCCCCGCCAAGCAGGGTGGCCACGCCGCCTATGGTCGAGCCCCAGGCCAGCGCCAGGAACAGGGCCTTGGCATAGCTGCTGCGGCGCTGCCTGAGCTTGAGCACCATGACGATCTCCATGACGATCGGAAAGTTCATGGCCGCCACCGCGTGCTCGGACATCCAGAAAGCCATGAAGGCGTTCATGAGAAAGACAGCGCAGAGCAGCGAGCGGGGGCTGTGACCGAAGCGTTGCAGGAAGAGCAGCCCCAGTCGCGTGGACAGGCCCGACTTCATCAGGCAGGCGGCCAGTATGAAGGCGCCCATGATGAAGAACACGGCAGAGTTTCCAAAAAGAGAGTAGGCCTGTTCGGCCGGCATGATGCCCGTGAGCGGGATGAGGGCTATCGCCATCAGGCTGGTGATCATCAGCGGCAACACGTTGAGAACCCACCAGGTCAGGCACAGGGCGAACACCGCCATGGCCTTGCGCCCTTCTTCGGAAAGGCCCTCGGGAGTTTCCATGCGGTACACCAGCGCAAACAGGCCCACGCCCAGCAGCAGCCGCAGGGGGCGGTTCAGCCGGCTGAACAGCACCAGGGTCAAAGGCCGGGTGTCGACCACGTATTGTTTGCTGGTTTTTTCCTGGCTCATGGCCTTGTCGGCTGACGCCCCTGGGCTGCAGCCGCGTTCTCTTGCGCGGCCTGCGGGCGGTTCAGAGCTGGGAGGAATCGAAAGAGTCGCTCACCTGTTTGACCCGCAGGCGACGCCTGAACCGCGAAAGACTGCGGGCCGCGCGGCCACCCAGCCTGGAACGGTAGAAGCTGCTCACCGCGACGTCCAGTTTAGCATCATCTCCGGCAAAGAATCGAGCTTCGAGCGGGGTGACGGCCTGGCCGAGGTCGCGCAGCCACTGCAGATTGAGCTTGGCCTCGCGTGCGGCCTTGTACAGGTGGGCGTATATGGGCACCACGTCCTCGGGGTCGGTCAATGGGTGGGCGGCCAGGCTGGCCAGGTCAGACGGGCGGTGCAGCGAGAGAACCGGCAGCACGCCCAGTGAAACCAGCAGGTCTATGCCTTCTATCGTCGAAGCCGGCTCTTCCATGCCCACCACGAGGTCGCTCCATACGGTTCCACGCGGAAATACCCTGGCCGCCCGTTCAAGGGCTGCCAGGGTATTTCCGCGGGTCACCTGCGTGCACCTGTCCGAGCAGGCCCTGCCCAAACTCTTCTCGTCGAAGGTAAAAAGGGGGTAGTTTACTGCGTCCACACCAGCGGCGTAGGCTCGGTCCACCCAGCCGGCATCGCTCGGCGGGCTCACCTGAATGGCTACCAGGGTATCAAAGTGCTGCTTGACGGCCTTAACGTAAGGCTCAAGCAGGGCGAAGCCACCATCGTCGTCGTGGTAGTGGCCGGTGTGAAAGTAAATGAACTCTACAGCGCCTTCGTCGAAAGCCGCGCGTATTACTTCGAGTACTTCTTCCAGGGGCCAGGGCTTGCGACGAGTGGCACCGCGGTTGCGGCGGGCGGGGCAGAGCACGCAGGGTTTGCTCTCGCCCGCAAACGAACAGGAGCCGGCCGGGTCTATGGCGAGGAAGTCGCCGTGCAGTAACCCCAGCCGGTTCATCTTTGTGCCTGCCGAAGTTGTTTTTGCGTAGAATTCGGGACGGCCTACGACGCTCACCGGCACCGGTGTTGAGTCGTCGCCGGTGCGCAGAAGGAAGCGGTCGTTTTCAACAGTAAGTCGATGTTTCGAGCCACCGTCTCCGCCGTTGTCGACCTGGCAGCTGGCCACGAGGTCGCCGGGCAGCAGCAGCTCAACGAGGTTGTCGCCGCCGGGCTCGGTGCCGGCGGCTGCCAACTCGGCGGCTTCCAGTCCCTGCTCGAGCCTGAGCCCGCTCATGGCTAGTTCCAGCTTGAGGTGGGCCGAGCTGGCGTTCAAGTCTGTTCGCCTCGCAGCAGCCATGCCAGGCACAGGCAGGCGGCTTCGCAGGCGGCGGCCTGTTCGATGCCGGGTTCGTTAGAAGCGGTAGCAGGGGGTCGTTCTTCAGCCGGTAGCTTGTCGGAGGGCAGAATCGCCATTGCGCTGGTTGTCTGTCCGTTTGCGTGGCCGTAGCAGGCAACGGGCGTGCCGGCTTTCAACAGCCCGGCGGCCATCTGCATGCAGTTGGGACCAAGGAGTGCGCAGTCGCCCTGGTAGCGCTGGTCGTTGCCTGTCTCGCGGTCCACCGTGACGCCCGAAGCGGCAAGGTACTCCGCCGCTGTCTGCTGGCCAGGGGTGCAACCGGGCACCAACACTCGGGCTGCGAGCAGGCGCTCTTGTCCGGCGATTCCAATTTCGGGCAGGATCACCTGCCTCGAGTAACGTTCGATCTGTTCGTCGCTGAGCGACATGACAGTTCTATTCTATTACGTTTTTTTCGATGGGTTCGACCTTGACTCCCTTACCGGCCAGCCACTCCATCGCGTCGTGTATTTCGTCGCCGTCCCCGTCGAGTTCCAGCGCCACTATGCCAATGTGGTCGCTCACCGAGGCTCCGCGAATGTTGGTGACCACATTGAACTTGTGTCCAAGCTGGTAAATCAGGGGTTCTTTAATCTTTTCCTGGCTGTAGGTCAGGTAGAAACGCTGCAGGGCCATGGCTCCCTCCTCATTGTTTGCGGGTCTGTTTGCGGTCTTTCCAGCCCATCCAAAGGTTGGTTGAAAGGTAACGGTCTCCAAAATCAGGGAAAATCACGACCAGCAATCCCTCGTCCAGCTGCCGGGCTACCTCCAGCGCTCCACAGAGGGCAGCGCCGCTGGATTGCCCGACCAGCATACCCTCGCTGGCAGCTATATCGTACACCATGTCGTAGGCGTCCTCGGTGGCCACGCCGATCTTGGAGTCGAGCTCCTGCTCCTTGAAGATGCCCGGCACGATCGAGCTCTCCATGTGCTTGAGCCCTTCGATTCCGTGAAAGGCGTCGGCCGGTTCAACGGCTATCACCTGCACGGCCTTGTCCTGGCTTTTCAGATAGCGGCCGGTGCCCATCACCGTACCCCCGGTGCCGATACTGGCCACGAAGTGGGTAATGGCGCCGTCGGTCTGGTCCCAGATCTCAGGCCCGGTTGTCAAGAAGTGTGCCTCGGGGTTGGCCTCGTTGAAATACTGGTCGGGCTTGAACCACTTGTCGGGCTCGGCCTCGTACATTTCACGGCACATCAGCAGCGCGCCGTCCGAACCCTCCAACGGGTCCGAATACACCGGGGTGGCTCCGTAGGCCGTCACCACGCGCTTGCGTTCTATAGACACGTTGGCGGGCATGACCAAGGTTACCGGAAAGCCCAGGGCCGCGCCGACCATGGCCAGGGCTATGCCGGTATTGCCCGAAGTGGAGTCGAGGATGGTCTTGCCCGGGGCGAGTCCGCCTTCTTCCAGTCCGCGCTTGAGCATGTTCCACGCGGCGCGGTCCTTGACCGACCCACCGGGGTTGAAGCCCTCTAACTTGGCGTAGATCTTAACGTCGTCGGCCACGCCTTCGCGCAGCCGCTGGATCTCGACCAAGGGGGTGTTTCCCACCAGGTCACAGACGGTCCCGGCCGTGTGGGTCGCAACGCTTGCGGGCATTGAATTCACCGCTGTCGAGCGCCTCAGCTCAAAGACCGTGAGCCACCGGCGATGGCGGGTACTATCGACACTTCGTCGCCGTCCTTGACGGAGGAGGCCAGGTTGTCGAGAAAACGAATGTCGTCGCCGTTCACGTAGAGGTTCACAAAACGCCGCACCGAGCCATCGTCTTCGCAGATCCTGCCTTTCAGCCCGGGGTGGTTCTTGTCGAGATCGTCGAGCAGCTCAGCTATCGAATTGGCTTCTACGGGTACAGTGTCGGCACCGTCGGTGAACTTTCTCAGTGGCGTGGGAATTCTTACTTCTACTGGCATGGTTTTACTGGTCTCCTTGTTCCTGTCGTTGGCCTTATTGAGCCAGCTTACTGGCAGGTGACCGGGCGGGCAATCATGGGCCCGCATTTTTTGCCGATCCTGCCGCCGGCCGCGTTATTTGCCTGCCGTATTATTTGCGCCTCCGTGGCCAGCATCAGGCCAGGGTGGCGTAGAGTTCGTCAAAATCTCCCAGCCTGGCCGGTATCACGTGCGGCTCCTTCACGCTGGCGGTCACCGCCTCGATGGTCTTGTAGCCGTTGCCCGTAATGCTGATAACTATCGATTCGTCGCGCGGTATACGGCCGGCGTCTATCAGCTTTTTTGTAACGGCAACGGTCGTACCGCCGGCCGGCTCGGTGAAAATACCCTCGGTGCGGGCCAGCAGCTTGATGCCGGCCACTATTTCTTCGTCGGTCACGCTCTCGCCCCAGCCGTTGTGCGAGCCGCGTACGGCCTTGAGCACGTAGTAACCGTCGGCCGGGTTTCCTATGGCTATCGACTTGGCAAT
This sequence comes from uncultured Binatia bacterium (SeqCode), assembly GCA_963579235.1. Classification (GTDB taxonomy): domain Bacteria; phylum Desulfobacterota; class Binatia; order UBA1149; family UBA1149; genus UBA1149. The sequence continues at coordinate 12,998 of CAUZFM010000052.1, read as the reverse complement.
CGTGTCGGGCTTTACGGGTTCGATGAGCTCGGTGTCGGCGTGGAGGGCGTTGATGACCGGTGCGCAGCCCGACGCCTGGGCCGAGTAAATCGACCATGGTTCGTCGGCCACCAGTCCCAGGCGGGTAAACTCTTCGAAGGCCCGCGCCACCTTGGGCAGTATGGTGCCCCCGGCGGTGGGCACCACTATGTGGCGGGGCAGTTTCCAACCCAGCTGTTCGGCGATCTCAAAGCCGTAGGTCTTGGCGCCTTCGGTGTAGAAGGGCCGCAGGTTGATGTTGACGAAAGCCCAGCGGTACTTGTCGGCTATCTCGGCGCACAGCCGGTTGACATCGTCGTAGTTGCCCTTGATGGCCACCGGGATCGGGTCGTAGATAACAGAGCCGATGACCTTGCCCTGCTCGAGGTTGTCGGGGATGAAGATGTAACATTTCAACCCGGCGCGCGCGGCGTGGGCCGCCACGGAATTGGCAAGGTTGCCCGTCGACGCGCAGGCCACTGTGTCAAAGCCCAGCTCCATGGCCTTGCTTATTGCCACCGACACCACGCGGTCCTTGTAGGAGAAGGTCGGGTGGTTACAGGAGTCGTCTTTGACGTAGAGCTCTTCGACCCCGAGCTCACGGGCCAGGTGATCGGCCTTTACAAGGGGCGTCCAGCCTGAGTACAGACCTATGGTGGGCTCGTTCTCCACGGGCAGCAGCTCGCGGTAGCGCCACAGGTTCTGCGGCCGCGACTCGATGAGCTCCCTGCTCATGACCGAGGCGATGGCGTCGTAGTCGTACTCCACCTCCAGCGGGCCGAAGCAGTATTCGCACACGTGCTCGGGGCCGATTTCATATTTTTCGCCGCACTCGCGGCAGGTCAGTCCGTTTACGAAAGCCATGGTTCCTGTCTCCGTTGTCCCGTCTCCTGCACCTGCAGGGGGTCTATGCTGGTAATTGGCGTGGCACATATGCAGCCCGGTCTTGGCCCAAATTCCACGTGGCGCCAGCGCGGCTGCTTGGTCTGAAATATTTTCATGCATCCGCCGCGGGCACGCCCGGGATCGGCGAGCACGCGCGAGGCTTCGAGCGCCTGTAGTGAACCTATGACGCCGGCAACCGGACCCAGCAGGCCCAGCTCGCCGCAGCCCTGGCCGGTGGTGCCGGCCGTGTTGCCAGGCGAGGCGTCGCCGGGCGGAAAGACACACTCCAGGCAGGCCGAGCGCCCCGGGATGACCGTCATCAACTGCCCGCCCATGCGGGCTACGCCTGCGTGGCAGAAAGGCGTCCCGCTGGCCAGCGCCGTGCGATTGATGACAAATTTGCTGGCCGGGTCATCGCAGGCGTCGATGACGAAATCGTGGCTTTCAAACAACGCAGTCGCGTTATCCTGGTCAAGGCGAAGGGGCAGGGCGCTGACCTCGAGGTCGGGGTGTTTGGCCAGCAGTGCGAGTCGAGCCTGCTCGGCCTTGTTGCGACCCAGGGTCGAGCGGTCGAACAACAGCTGCCGTTGCAGGTTGGACAGTTCAACGCAGTCGGGGTCGATCAGGGTCAGGGCGAAGCCCGGCGTTGCAGCAAGCGCCGAGGCCGCCGGGCAGCCCAAGGCACCGGTGCCCACTATGAGCACCCGTCGCCTGTTCTGCTGTGGCTGTCGTTCGTGCAACAAAAAACCCCTTCCCATCGGCCTTTACTTGCGTGGCCAGGAAGAGGTTTGAGTAACCGTTCCCGCCCCATTTTACGCATCTGCCACCAAGGCAGGCGTAGGAATTAGCACCTGCACTTCCCCGCGGGAAAGCCGGCTGCTGTGGTTTCAACGGGCCTAATCCCTCCACCACTCGCAATAAGGCAGCCCAAGAGTAGCTCTTGGCCCGGGGGCTGTCAAAAGGGTTGTTTCTGCTGCCGGTTACCCGTTACTCCGGTGGGCGGTTGGAGGTTTCCTGCAAGCCCGGCCGAGCTTGATTCGTGGCGCGCCTGCGTGCAAGGGTGTCGTCATGCACAACAAGCCGCTTGCGCTCGACGGGTCGTTCAATTTCAGGGATATCGGTGGCTACAGCACGGCGTCGGGTCAGTCGGTTCGCCGCTCTATCGTTTACCGGGCCGACACCTTGCACCGCCTGAGCGGCAGCGACGCGCGCGTGCTCGAGGGCCTTGGCATCGCCAGGGTCGTAGACCTGCGCAGCGCCCTGGAACTGCAGCGCGACGGGGTGGGAGTGTTCGTGGAGGGCAAGGGAATTCACGTTCACGCGCCACTGGTGGAGGTTTCGCTTAGCCCCTTTGACAGCGACATAGACTGGGGCCAGGTCGACCTGAGCGAGCGCTACATCGAGATGCTCGACGTCGGTACTGCTGCAGTGCGCGAAGTCTTCGAGTCGGTAGCGGGCGACCGGGTGCCGCTCGTGTTTCACTGCACCGGCGGTAAGGATCGCACGGGCGTGGTAGCGGCCCTGCTGCTGCGTACGCTGGGGGTCAGTGACGCGGTGATAGAGCAGGACTACAGCGCTTCTGAGCGCTACCTCGCGCCGGTCATAAGCAAGCACCGCGGCGCGCTGGAGGGCGAGGGACTGGCCGACGACGTGATAGCCTACCTGTGCTCGAGCCCTGCCTCGAGAATGCGCTATACGCTCGAGCAACTCGACCGGCGCTGGGGTTCGACGGAGAACTACCTGCTGCAGGCCGGGGTGGATAGGGACACGCAGGACGCGTTGTGCGATAAGCTGCTGGCCTGACGTTCAGCTACCGGCCAGTCGCTCGCGGGCTTCGCGCGCGGCCGAGGTCTGCGGGTACTCGTCGAGCACGAATTGGAAGCGCAGGTCAGCCGCAGCCGTGTCGCCCGTTCGGCGGTAGTAGTCGCCCACGTACAGTTCCTGGTCGGCCAGGTTCTCGTGGCACTCGGTCTTGCGAAACCCGGCCAGGGTGGCCCACACTGAGTCGGGGTACCTGAGGATCACCCGGTCGAAGTGCAGTATGGCATTGACCGATGAGCTCTTGTCCCTGTGCGCCGAGCTCGACTGGTCGAGCCAGCACTTACCTGTGATGTACTGCGAAAAAGCTATGGCTTCACTGGCAGGATAGCGCCGCTCGAAGTCTTCGAAGGCGCTCACCGCCTGGTCGTACCTCCGCCCCAGGTAAAACGCGTGGGCCACGCGCAGCCTGGCCAGCTCGGCGTGTTCAGAGAACGGGTGCTGGTCGAGCAAGCGACCGTATTCTTCTACAGCGAGGATATAGTGACCCGACTCGAAGGCCTGTGCCGCGCTGACCGCGAGGTTGGTTTCCCTGGGCGGTGGGGGAGTCGAGCAGCCCGCTGCCGATAACAGCAGCAGGCTGGCGACGAGGCAGCCGCCCAGCTTGCCTGCCAGGCCCCGGGAACGCTTGAGCAAAAATACCTGTAGACCGTGTTTCACAACCGGCAATGTAGCGGCTGGGGCTGGCAGGGTCTACAGTGGGCCGGCTCACAGGGCTGGGCGAGGTATATGGCTGATACCAGGCTGCAGATAGTGGTTGGCAAGGGTGGCGTGGGCAAGTCCACTGTCGCGGCGGCACTGGCCTTGGCAAAAGCCGCGCGCGGTGGACGGGTGCTGGCGCTTGAGTTGGGCGGCAGCGGCGGGCTGGCGCGGGCGCTGGGGGTTGAGGCCTCGTCCAACCCGGTAAAGGCAAGCCAGCCCATGGTGACGGGCGAGGTCTACGTGGCCTCGGTGGACGGCGAGGCGGCGCTATCGGAATACCTGGCCCTGCTGGTGCCCGTGCGGCGATTGCTGCACGGCGTGACGGCCAGCCGTTTTTACAAGGCTTTCGTCGGTGCCGCGCCGGGGCTGAGAGAACTGATGGCGGTGGGCAAGGTCTGGTACGAGTGCCAGAAAACTAACGACGACGGCAGCCCGACTTGGACTACCGTCATAGTCGAGGCCGGCGCTACCGGCCACAGCTTGCGCTACCTGCGCATGCCCGAGGTGGCTGCGCGCACTTTTAGCTCGGGCCTGGTGCACAGGGAGGCCGTCAGGGTGGGCGACATGTTGCGCGACCCCGACTACTGTCGCGTGCACGTGGTGGCCTTGCCCGAGCAGATGCCCTTGTCCGAGGCCCGCGAGGTGCTGGTCGCACTCGACGAAGAACTGGGCATGGAGGTGGGCAGGCTCATCGTCAACCGTTGTCGGCAGGCCGCACCGCCCGCGGCCGAGCGCTTGTCCTGCAAGTTGGCGACGGTTGCATCAAGCGAGCCGGGCGGTGGTTTGGCTACCGCATTGGCCGACCTGGCAGCACGCGAGCTGTCCTGGCTTGCGATACAGGAGCGCGGTCTTGAGCTCATAGAGCGCGACAGCGGGCGCCGGGCGCTGAGGCTGCCCTTGCTGGTGTTAGAAGAGTTCGGACCGGCCGAGCTCAGCCGGCTCGCCAGGGTGCTGGCCGGAGCGCCGGGTATCAACGCGGGCGGGGTGGCTGAGTCGTGAGCGTGGGCGGGCTGCTTTCAGAGCACCGCGTTATCGTGTGTGTGGGTAGCGGCGGGGTGGGCAAAACCACCATCGCGGCTGCGCTGGCTTTGCGAGCTGCCGCCGAGGGCAAACGCGCCATGGTTCTCACCATCGATCCGGCCCGTAGGCTTGCCCAGGCACTGGGGCTGGACACACTGGCCAGCGGTGGACAGCGGGTGAGCGATGAGGCGCTGGCCGCGGCGGACTGTCGCGTGAGCGGTACGCTCAGCGCCGGCATGCTCGAACAGAAGGGGGCCTGGGACGATTTCATCCGCCGCAGCGCGGCCTCAGACGAAATAGCGGAGGCCATACTGGCTAACGAGTTTTACGGCCACCTGTCGGTGTCCTTCGCGGGTTCTGCCGAATACATGGCCGTTGAGGAACTCGCGCGCATAGTCGACTCCGAGCAGTACGACGTCGTCGTTCTCGACACGCCGCCCACGGCCCACGCGCTGGACTTTCTGCTCGCGCCCCGGCGCCTGCGCGAGTTTCTTGATCGTTCGTTACTGGGATGGTTGGTCAAGCCGTCGGTTGCGGCAGGAAAAATAGCGTGGAAGACCGCGCGGCGTAGCCTGGGCTACGTGCTCGACCGCCTGGAGGAGGCTACCGGGGCCCAGGCCCTGGCCTCGATAGCCGAGTTCTTCGTGGCCATGGATACATTGTTTGACGGTGTCGCTGAGCGAGGGGCCAGGGTGAGCGCGCTGCTCGAAAGCGAGCAGACGGCCTTCGTGCTGGTGGCCGGACCCGACGACAGGGTGCTCGACGAGAGCGACTACCTGCAACGGCGTATGGGGGAGCTGGGTGTTCCCCTGAGGGCGGTGGTGATCAACCGCCTGGCCGTATGCCCGCAGCGGCCCGACGCCCTTGTCCGCGCCGAGGCCACAGCATTGCTCGATGGGATGGATTCGGACGAAATCGCCCGCAGCTGGCTCCTACAACTGTGGGACGACGCCTGGCGCGCGAGCCAGGGCCAGGAATTGCGGCTGGAGGCCTTTGAGGCCCAGCTGTCCAAGGAGGTGAGAGTGGCCAGGGTGCCCGAAATGGACCACGACCTGCACGAACTGTCCGACCTGGCAGTCGTTGCGGCCGAACTGTAAGCAGGGACGCGTCTTCTCAGGCAGCAGTGTCGAGGCTGCTCCAGCGGCCGCAGCAGGTGCAGCGCGGTGTCCATTCACTGCTGCCCGCCGAGCAGGCCGAGCAGGCGAATACCGGTCCGGGGCCGTCAACAATCGCCGCGTTGCCATTGCTGCCGGCGTCGTTGGATACCGCGTTGCTCGACGCTGAGTTACCGGCCTCGATCTGAAGCCACAGCGTTTTTACTGCGTGGTTGTCGACAGCGGTTTTTTCGAGCAGCTCACGGGCCGTATCTGTTTGGGAGTGGCCCGCGTAGTAGCGCGCCGCCAGCAGGGCCAGCCCTTGCTCGTCGGGGTAACGGGCCAGTAGCTTGCCGTAGAGTTTAGGCATGCGATCGACCTGGTCGCCCTCGGCCAGCAGTTCGAGCTCGCGCAGCAGTATGGCCGCTGGTTTTCTCAGCACTGCTTTTTCGAGGAGGCGGGTGGCTTGGCGCTGATGGTCCGAGGTCACCAGCGCGCGCGCTCTCTCGAGCAGGGCGGCCGAAAAATCAGGGTCGCTGTCGGTGATGCTTCTGAGCAGGGCCTCGCGCAGCTCGCCTTGGCTCTGCATGGCTTTTTCAAAACGCGCGCCCAGGAGCCGGTTGCGCTCGCCGTCGTCGTCGGGCCGTAGGCGCGCCAGTCGTTGCTGCACCTGTTCTGCGGCGTCCCAGTCGGCCGCCGCGAAGAGTTCGTCGCGCAGCATCTCCAGCACTCGCGGACTGTCGGGGTAGCTCGCACGCGCGCGTCCGAGCGCCGACACGGCTGCCGGGTGATCGTCCAGCAGCGAGCACGCACGGGCGTAGGCAAAGAGAAGCAGGGGGTCGTTGCCGAGGTCCTTCAGGCCGTCTTGGAGCAGCTTACGGGCCTGGTCTGGGCGGCCTTCTTCGAACCAGGTGTCGGCCATGTCGACCACCTGTCCGGGGTCGGGCTCGTGTTTTTTAGCCGCCTTGGTAAATAACGCCCGGGCGCGTGCGTAGTCGCCCGATAGCGCCAGCGAGCGGGCCTCGCTGCGGGCCGATAGGCTCCAGGCCGCAGCTCTGACCTCGCGGTTGACCCGCCATGCGCGGAGCGCATTGCGGCCCTCGTGTATCAGCGCGAGTACGAAGATGGCCAGCGCGCCAGCGCAAAGCGACAGTAGTACCAGCACTCCCACAGGAAGCTCCACGGCCCAGTCGGCTCCCAGCGAGAACCTGGCCTTGTCGGGGTTCAGGTGCAGCAGGGCGGCGATGGCGCCGGCCATGAGCAGCAGGACTACGAATAACAGTGTGCGTCGAAACATTGGTGTTTATGCCCCTGTTGATCGCTGCCCCGTTGATGGCTGCTGGTTGCTAGCCGCCATCGGGTTCCAATCGCGGCGGGGAGCGCGGTGCCACAGCCGCTCGAGGTCGTAGACGGCTCGCGTGTCTTCGAGGAACACGTGCAGCACCACGTCGCCGTAGTCCACTAACGCCCAGTGCGCGAACTCCAGTCCCTCGCGCGATATGGGCTCGCGGCCCACTCGCGTGGCCTCGTCTTCGGCGTGATCGCAGATGGCCCGCACCTGTATGGTCGAGCGCGCCGTGCATATGACGAAGTGGTCGGCAATTGAGCTGTCGTCGGCCATGTGGATCACCACGATGTCGGTGGCGTTGCGCTCTTCGGCTGCGGCCGCAATTGCCGTCACCAGCTCTGGGCCTGAATCAGCAGCGCCCGAACCACGGACACCGGGCGAAGCGTTTTCGTTTGAGGGGGAGGGGGGGGCTTCGTTTTTCATGTTGTGTACAGGCCGTGTTGCTTAATGTAGGCCGCGACCACTGGGCCCACGAGGTCTTCGATGGCCAATTGCCGGCGCACGCGCTCGCGCACGCGCGATGACGATACGTCGATGCCGTCTAACAGGTGGGTCATGACAAGATGGCCGCTGCTGTGCCGGTAACAACTGATTTCCGGATCATAACAAGCGGCGCTGCTGTCGGCAAAGGGCAGCGGCGGTGGCTGGGCAAGTGGGGGCTGGCCGGGACGCGACAGTACCACCACGTTGGCCAGCCCGAGTATGCGCTGCGGCTCGTGCCAGGTGTCGACCTCCAGCCAGGCGTCTATGCCCACGAGCAGGTACAGCTCGCTGTCGGGCTCACGCTCGGCCAGTGCAGACAGGGTATCGACGGTGTAAGAAGGCCCCTGCCGCTGGTACTCGATGTCGCAGGCCTCAAGACCCTCGCAGTCGGCCGTGGCAAGGCTGACCATCGCCAACCTGTGGCGGGCATCGGCCGGCTGGTCTGCTGGTTTGTGCGGGGGGCGCGGGGCGGGCACCAGCAGTACCCTGTCCAGGCCCAGTGCGCGGGCCGTGTGACCGGCCGCCCTGAGGTGGCCGAGGTGCACCGGGTCGAAGGTGCCACCCAGTATACCCAGTCGCACCAAGGGTTCAGTCCCTTACCTGTCCCTGGCCGCGTACCACGTACTTGTAGGTAGTCAGCTCGCGCAGAGCCATCGGCCCGCGCGCGTGGATGCGGTTGGTCGAAATACCGATCTCGGCACCGAAGCCAAAGGCAAAGCCGTCGGTAAAGCGTGTGGAGGCGTTGGAGTAGACCACGGCCGAGTCTACCATGGAAAGAAATCGTTCGGCGTTGTCGTTGTTACTGCTGACAATCGAATCGGAGTGGCCCGACCCCTCGCTGTTGATAAAATCTATGGCCTCGTCGAGCGAGTCGATGATCTTTACGGCCAGCACGAGGTCGAGGTACTCGGTAGACCAGTCGTCTTCGCTGGCGGCCGTAGCGCCGCTTATGAGCTTGATGGCCCGCGGACAGGCGCGTACTTCTACGCCCGCCTCTTGCAGGCGCGGGGTCAGTTCGGCGAGCAGGCGGTCGGCCACTTCGGCGTGCACGAGCAGGTTTTCTATAGCGTTGCAGACGCCGGGCCGCTGCACCTTGGCGTTTATTACAATGTCGGCAGCCGACTCGAGGTCGGCTGATTCGTCAACGTACACGCTGCACACTCCCTCGTAGTGCTTGATGATGGGAATGCTCGAGCGCTCGGCCACGGCCCGGACCAGGCCGGGGCCACCGCGCGGTATGAGCAGGTCTATCGAATCGTCGCGGGTGAGCAGCTCGTTGGTGGTTTCCCTGTCGGTGCGCTGCACGAGCTGCACGGCGGTCCCGGGCACACCGGCAGCGCGCAGGCCGGCCGTCACCACTTCGGCGATGGCGCTGTTGGAGTGTATGGCCTCCTTGCCTCCCTTGAGTATGACCGCGTTGCCCGACTTGACGCATAGCGCGGTCACGTCGGCCGTAACGTTGGGGCGCGACTCGTAGATCATGCCAATCACGCCTATGGGTATACGGCGTTGTTCGATGTCGAGTCCGGATGGTGCGCGCCAGCGGTCAATCGCGCCCGCCAGGGGATCGTCGAGATCCGCCACGGTGAGCAGGCCCTCGGACATGCCCTGCACGCGTTCGGGATTCAGTAAGAGGCGGTCGAGCAGGGCCGAACTGAGACCGGCTGCGCGTCCGGCTTCGAGGTCAAGCGCGTTGCGCTGGCAGAGCAGCGATTCGGCTTCGACCAGCCGCGAGGCGATCTCGCGCAAGGCCGCGCTGCGTTGCTCGTTGGTGAGCGCGGCCAGTTGCCGCGACGCGCTGCGCGCCTGCCCGCAGAGTTCGTCAACGTAAGCCTTCGTATGGCTTTCCTGCATATCTTCAGTCACCGGGCTGGTCTTCCTGGGCCAGCTCCTCGAGCAGTACCAGGTTGTCCCTGTGTATCAGCTCGTCGCCGGAGTGATAACCGAGACTGGCCTCGATGCTGCTGCTGTGGCTGCCCTTTATGCGCTCGCAGTCGTCCGAGTCATAGGCCACCAGCCCGCGCGCAAACTCCTTGCCGTCGGGTCCGAGGCAGGTCACGCAGTCGCCGGCGGTGAACGATCCCACAACCGAGGTCACGCCCGAAGGGAGCAGGCTGCCACCGCGCTCGGACAGGGCAGCCAGGGCGCCCTTGTCCACCTGCAGGGTTCCCGCGGTGGCCATTCCGTAGGCGATCCAGTGCTTGCGGTGCGAGATGGGCGAGGCCGAGGCCAGCACCAGTGTGCCCGTGCAGCTGTCGGCCTGCAGCACTCGCGTGAGGCTGCCCTCGGTGGTGCCGTCGGCTATTATGGTGGTTATACCTCGGTGGGCGGCGCTGGCCGCAGCGCGCAGTTTACTCACCATGCCGCCGGTGCCCAGCTCTCCCGAGGGGAGTTTCCTCGCGCCCGCTGAGCCGTCGAATTCGAGCACGTATTGGTCGATGTTTTCTATCAGGTTCACCACGCTCGAAGAGGCAAGCGTGGGAGGCCCGTCGTATACGCCGTCCACGTCGGTGAGTATCACCAGTAGCTCGGCGCTGACCAGGCCCGCGACCAGGGCCGACAGGTGGTCGTTGTCTCCGAACTTGAGCTCTTCGACCGCCACCGAGTCGTTCTCGTTCACGACAGGGATGATGCCGTGCGCCAGCAGGTGCTCCATGGTGTGGCGGGCGTTCAGGTAACGGCTGCGGTCGTGCAGGTCGCCCACGCTCAGAAGTACCTGGCCCACGTGGTGTCCAAAGTCTGAAAAACAACGCTCGTAGTGGGACATGAGGCTGATCTGTCCGACGGCTGCTGCTGCCTGTTGTTCGGGGATGGCCACGGGCATGGTGCTCATGCCCAGTCGCGACAGTCCTGCCGCCCGGGCCCCTGAGCTGACCAGCACAACCTGGTAGCCGTGGTCGACCATGCGTGCGATCTCGGCGGCGATGGCGGCTACGCGCTGGCCGTTGATGCTCGAAGCCGTTGTCACCACGCTGCTGCCCAGCTTTACGACAACCCGCTTTACAGGCGCGAGTATTGCTGGCTTGTGCTTGAGCTGGGTCATGTTTTCTTTTGTCAGCAGGGCTTTGTGGGCTTCGTTTCAGTCGTGCATGGCCTGTCGCTCGGCGTTGTCGCTGCGCTGTTGCCGCACCTGCTCCCATATTACAGCGGCAAGCCGTGCACAGCCCTCGCCCGTGGCAGCCGATATGGCTTCAAAAACGATGTTGCGCTCTGCGAAAAGACGTCGCAAGGCCGGCAGCAATTCAGCGGCATCGGGCAGATCGGTCTTATTTACGACGACCACCTGCGGTCTGTTCGCGAGTCGTTCGGCAAATCCCCTTAACTCGCCGTTCACGGTGTCGAAATCGTGCATGACCTGCTCGGCGTCGCGGCCCGAAGCGTCGACCATGTGCACCAGCAGGGCGGCCCGGTCCACGTGCCTGAGAAACTGTGTACCCAGGCCGTGGCCCTGGTGGGCGCCTTCTATAAGGCCCGGTATATCGGCCATCACGAACGAGGCCTCCTCGGCCACCGCCACCACTCCCAGCGTGGGCACCAGGGTTGTAAAGGGGTAGTCGGCAATTCTCGGTCGGGCCGCGCTAAGGCGCGAGAGCAGGCTCGATTTACCCGCGTTGGGCAGGCCGATGATCCCGGCGTCGGCCAACAGGCGTAGTTCGAATTCCAGCGAATGCTGCTCGCCCTGGCCACCGTGGTCGGCCCGTCGCGGGGCCTGGTTGGTGGGCGTAGCAAAGCGCGCGTTGCCGCGTCCGCCGTCGCCACCACCGGCCAGCAGCACGCGCTGGTCGTCCTCTACGAGATCGCCGACAACCTCGCCGCTGTCGAGGTCGCGTATGATTGAGCCTATGGGCAGCGGCAGCTCTATGTCACCGGCGGCCCGGCCGTGCTTGCCCTTGCCCTGGCCGTCTCCACCACGGTCGGCCTTGATCTCACGCTTGAAGCGGTAATCCTGCAGCGTGGTCATGTGGCTGCTGGCCACGGCCCACACGCAGCCGCCTCTGCCGCCGTCTCCACCCGAAGGCCCACCCATGGGTCGGTACTTTTCACGCAGAAAGGCGCAGGCGCCGTTGCCCCCGTCTCCGCCGAAAACGCGGATGCGGGCTTCGTCAATGAACTTCACGTCACGCCCTCAGGCGGGATATACGCTGACTTTTTTTCTGTCGCGACCGAGTCGCTCGTAGCGCACGACGCCGTCGCGCAGGGCGAACAGCGTGTAGTCCCGGCCCATGCCCACGCCCGTGCCGGGGTGGATGCGGGTACCAAGCTGGCGCACAAGGATGTTGCCGGCCGTGACGGCCTGGCCACCGAAAATCTTGACCCCGCGGCGCTGGCCTTGAGAATCGCGGCCGTTACGGGTGCTTCCCTGTCCTTTCTTATGAGCCATATCGAATGTCCGTGCTTGTATCCGTAAGAAATTGTTTCTGCAGGAAATCGTTGACGGATAATCGTCAGTTGGATATCCCGGTTATGCTTACTGTGGTCTCGTACTGCCTGTGCCCCTGGCGGCGGCGGTAGTTCTTGCGGCGCTTTTTCTTGTATACCAGTATACGCGCTCCGCGGTCCTGACGCAGTATCACGCCGTTTACGGTTACGCCTTCAAGCAGTGGTCGACCGACTTCTATCTGCTCTTCGTTGCCGTGCAGCAACACCTGGCCAAACTCCACGGTATCGCCGGGATCGCCTTCGAGTTTTTCAACAGTGACCGTGCTTCCCGGGCTCACGCGGTACTGTTTTCCACCAGTTCTTATGACAGCATAGGACATTCTTATCACCCGCAACCGACAGAGTCTGGCCCGTGCCCACCTTGAAGTCAACCGTGGAATCGTGGAGCGTACGGCCCCGGAGTGGGTGCGGAAGCAGGCTCAGACGTGCTGTTGCCCGGGTAAGCCGGGCGTGCCAAATTGCCGCCGTGGGTGAGCGGCAGGGACCGTTGGCGCAGGCGGTAACCGTCTATCTTTTTGCGCGTGAGCCGCGGCCCGGAGAGGTCAAAACCCGGCTGGTACCGCCGCTTGATCACCAGCAGGCCGAGCGTTGTCACAAGGCCTTCGTAGACGACAGTCTCTCCTTGCTCGTTGCCGCGCGCGAGGCCGGTCGGGACGATGCTTTCTGGCCGCTTAACGTCATACTGGCCGTGGCAGACCTGGATGATTGCAGTTGGCTGGCGGGCAGGGCCCACAGGCATGGACTCGAGTTAGTGGGGCAGGGCCAGGGCTCGCTCGGTGAGCGAATGCAGCGCGTGCTGGCTCTTTCGGGCGGGGAACCGGCTATCCTTCTGGGCTCTGACAGCCCCGACCTGCCGCTGGACCTGCTCGAGCGGGCCGTGGGCCATCTGCGCGAGGGCAGCGGCGACCGTGTCGTTATCGGCCCCGCCCGGGACGGCGGTTATTACCTTATCGCTTGCAGGGGCAGCGTGCCTCCGGTGTTCAGGCTGTCGGTGCCCTGGGGTGGGCCTGACGTCTTTGAGCAGACCGTGCATCGCCTGCAGGCCGCCGCTATGCATTACAGCGTGTTGCCACCGTGGTCAGACGTTGATGATTTTGTGGCTCTCGGGGCCCTGGCGCAGCGCTTGGCCGAGGCTCCCTTGGGGCAGGTTGGCCTGCTGGCCACGCGCAGGCTGCTGGCTGAGCTTGCCG
>CAUZFM010000051.1:0-19242 GCA_963579235.1 uncultured Binatia bacterium (SeqCode) | reverse complement strand
GTGGTGGGCCTGGGAATGCGCAACCACGCTGGTGTCGCGGCACGGATGTTCGAGGTGCTCTCAGACGCCGGCGTAAACATCCAGATGATCTCAACCTCGGAGATCAAGATCTCAGTTGTTATAGAAAGAGACGATGTCGACAGGGCCGTGAACTTGCTACACGAAGCGTTCGTCGGAGACCCCGGCTCGCTGGCTGAAAGCAAGCCCGCGTAAGGACCAAGACGATGAAACGGACGATCGAAATCTACGACACTACCCTGCGAGACGGCACGCAGGGGGAAGGGGTGTCTTTTACACTCGAGGACAAGCTGGCCATCACTCGCCGCCTCGACGACTGCGGGATTTCCTGCATCGAGGGCGGCTACCCGGGCTCCAACCCCAAGGACGCTGAGTATTTTGCCCGCGCACAGAAACTCAAGCTTTCCCATGCCACGGTGGTGGCCTTTGGTATGACCGCCCGCGTCGGCACGCGGCCGTCGGCGGACAAGGGCCTGCAGCTGCTGCTCAAGGCGGGGACGTCTACCGTCACTATAGTTGGTAAAACCTGGGACTTTCACGTCAAGCAAGCACTGCGGGTTTCTTACAAGGCCAACCTGGAAAACATCCACACCACGATGGCGTTTCTCAAAAAGAGAGTGGACAGGGTTATCTTCGACGCGGAGCACTTCTTCGACGGCTTCAAGGCGAACCCCGAGTACGCCCGGGCCTGCCTCGAGGCAGCGGCCGACGGCGGGGCTGACCTGCTCGCACTCTGCGACACCAACGGTGGTTCATTGCCCGAACAAATCACCCGCGGGTTAAGCGCGGCGGGCGAAATCAACGTGCCACTTGGTATCCACTGCCACAACGATTCGGGGCTAGCCACTGCAAACACCCTCGCCGGTGTGGAGGCGGGAGCCGTGCAGGTGCAGGGTACTATCAACGGCATTGGCGAGCGCTGCGGCAACACCAACCTCTGCACGGTGGTGCCCAACCTGCAGCTCAAGATGAACCGACGCTGCGTAAGCGCGGCACAGCTGCGGAAGTTCACCGACCTCTCCTATTTTGCCTACGAGGCCGGCAACGTCGAACCAGCTCGTGGCGACCCGTTTACCGGCGCTTCGGCTTTTGCCCACAAGGGAGGAATGCACGTGTCAGCGGTGCAGCGAAATCCGCTCACCTATGAGCACATCGAACCTCGGCTTGTCGGCAACGAGCAGCGCATCCTCGTCTCCGAGCTGTCGGGAATAAGCAACGTCGAGGCCAAGGCCAAGGAGTTCGGGCTAGAGCTCGAAGACCGTGCCGACGAGCTCAAGCAGTTGCTCTCAGAGGTCAAAGAACTCGAGAGCATTGGTTTTCAGTTTGAAGGAGCCGACGCGTCCTTCGAGCTCTTGATGAGAAAAAGCCTGAAGGACAAGCAGCAGTTCTTCAAGTTGCTCGGCTACCGTGTTTCGGACGACAAGCCAGGCGAAACCGAACCCACCATCGCTGAGGCGACTGTCAAGATCGAAGGACCTGATGGCAAGGTGGAACACACGGCCGCCACCGGGGACGGACCGGTCAACGCCCTTGATCGTGCTCTCAGAAAAGCTCTCATCAATTTCTATCCCGAGGTCGATGACGTGCAGCTCCACGACTACAAGGTCCGCGTGCTCGACAGCGCCGACGGCACAGCGAGCATGGTGCGTGTGTTCATCGAATCCGGTGACAGCGAATCGCGTTGGGGTACGGTGGGGCTTTCGCACAACGTCGTCGAAGCGAGCTGGCAAGCGCTCGTTGACGCGATGGTCTACAAGATCCTGAAAGACAAGAAGAGGAGTCGGCAACGGACAAGGACGTCGCCCGCCGCGAAGTGAGCCATTACTTCGACTTTAATGCCGGCTGCAGGATGCGCCCGGAAGTAGTAGACCGCTTATCTGAGCTTCTGCGCGAAGACTACGGTAACCCCTCGAGCATGCACTCGCCGGGCCGGCGCGCCCGCGCGCTGCTTGAAGAGGCTCGCGATTCTACTGCCGCCCTGTTTGGCGTCGCCCCGGATGAGATCATTTTTACTTCCGGTGGTACCGAGTCCAATAACACGGCCATGCGAGGTACGATGGCCCTGGATCCCGCGCTCCGTCTCCTTGTTTCCAGTAGCGAGCACGCGTCGACCACGGCCGTGGCCGACTATCTCCAAGAGCACGGTCGGCAGGTCCGCAGATTCACCATCGATGCCGCGGGCCAACTCGACCTTGAGCTTATCGGGCGTGCTAGCAGGGAAGCCCGTAGCCTGTTGGCCCTGTCTCTAGCGAACGGCGACACCGGCCACCTGCTCGAGCTCGACAAACTCTGCGCATTGCTGGCGCCGGACACCAGTTTTCATCTCGACCTCGCCCAGGCCGTGGGCCGTATTGACCTGCGCCTTCCTGCCGCGGTCACCACGGCGGCAGCGTCCTGCCACAAGTACGGGGGCCCACTGGGCTGCGGGGTACTGATCAAGCGCGGCCCCGAACTGGAGCCACTGATGGCAGGTGGCGGGCAGGAACGCGGTGTCCGAGCCGGGACTGAGAACATCGCTGCCATTGCCGGCGCGGGTCTGGCCGCCCGGCTCGCACAAGCCGAGCTCGGCGAGGAAGCCTTGCGGCTCAAGGGGCTGACCAGCTTGCTTTGGTCGCTCATCGACGACCTGCCCTCGATACGCCGCCTGAGCCCCGAGGACGGCCTGCCGGGCACACTGACGGTCGCGCTTGGAGACGTACCAGCTGACGTCATGATAGCGGGCCTCGACCTGGAAGGGTTTGCCGTATCGAGTGGTTCGGCCTGCGAGGCCGGGTCGCCCGAACCGCCGGCGACCGCGATCGCTCTGGGCCTCGAGACCCCGTGGCTCAACGGTGTGATACGAATGAGCATGGGCTGGGAGAACAGCAGGGACGATGTTCTCGAGCTTGCCCACTCGTTTAATGCTGTTGCCGCCAGGGCGAGGATGGCCGCGTGAGCGAGCAGACGCAGAAGACCGCCGGCCCGGTAGTGGTGGCGATGAGTGGCGGGGTCGACAGCTCGGTTGCCGCCGCCCTGCTGGTGGAACAGGGGCACGACGTTATCGGCATATCTTTGAGACTCGCGCCCGACGATCCTGCGAACACCAGTGGTTGTTGTGGTGTGCGCGACTTTGCCGATGCCGCGCGGGTGGCCGAGCTGCTCGGTATTCCTCATTACACCATGGATATGAGGAGCCAGTTCAGGGAAAAGGTCATGATGCCCTTCGCTGCCGAGTATCTCGCTGGGCGTACACCGAGCCCTTGCGTGCTCTGCAACCGCGAAATCAAATTCTCGCTGCTCTTTGACCGCGCCAGGGCGCTGGGTGCGACCCGTGTGGCCACCGGGCACTACGCCAGGACGCACAACAGCGGCAACACGGTGAGGCTTCTCAAGGGGCTTGACGACAACAAGGACCAGAGTTACTTCCTCTTCGAAATGGGGCAGGAGCAGCTCGCCCATACCCTGTTCCCGGTCGGTGACCTGTCAAAAGCCGAGGTCCGTGAGCACGCGCAGCGCTTGGGACTGCAAGTAGCAGACAAGCCCGATAGTCACGATATTTGTTTCGTACCGCCCGGCGGCTATGCGGCTGTCGTCGAACGACTAAAGGGCCTCGCTAGCTCCACACCGGGTAAATTAGTAAGCGGGCAGGGCCAGACCCTCGGTGAACATGACGGCGTTCACCACTTCACGGTGGGCCAACGCCGCGGCCTCGGCATAAGCGCCGACCAACCGCTTTATGTGACCGGGATCAACGCGGACACAGGCGAGGTGAGGGTAGGTGGCCGCGAACAACTGGCATGCAGCGGGCTGTTGGCCGAGAGGCCCTGCTGGGTTTCGGGTGACACGCCTCGCGAGGGCTCTCCCGTGGAAGCAAGGATTCGTTATCGCCACGCGGCTGTCCCCGCAACGGTAAACCAGACAGGCGGCAAGCTGACAGTAATTTTTGACGCCCCCGAGGAAGCCGTGGCACCCGGCCAGGCCGTTGTTTTCTACGACGGCGACGAAGTACTGGGCGGCGCGTGGATACAACAAGCTCTGCACTACGAACATTCCGTGGGTACTGAACAATGCGCGTAGCCATCGCCACACTCGGTTGCAAGGTAAACCAGTACGACGGCGCGGTGATGAGTAATCGCTTCAGCGACAGGGGCTGGCAGAGGGTGGCCTTTTCAGAACCCGCCGATGCTTACGTGGTCAATTCCTGCACTGTGACCGCACGCGCCGACTCCGACGCCCGCCGTCTCTGTCGCAAGGCTCGCCGTACCTCGCCCGACGCGCGGGTGATCATGACCGGCTGCTACGCCCAGGTCAGCGCCCCCGATGTCGCTGCCCTCGAAGAAGTCGACTACGTGGTTGGCCTCGGAAGGCTTGACGACCTCCTCGATGCAGTCAACGGCGAACTCGAGGAAAGGATCGCCGTGTCCGACCTGAGAAAAGCCACCGAGGTGTCAACCCTGGGGCTCGAGAGCTTTCCCGGTCGCGACCGCGCATTCGTGAAAGTGCAGGAAGGCTGTGATTTGTTCTGTACCTTCTGCGTGATTCCAATTGCCCGCGGGCGCAGCCGCAGTGTTTCGCCGCGGCTGATAATTGAAGAAATTGAGCGTCTTGCGGCGCGGGGCTACCACGAGGTCGTTCTCACGGGTGTACACCTTGGCGGATGGGGCGCCGACCTCGAACCGGCCGAGACCTTTGCCTTTCTGCTCGAAGCCATCGCCGAACGGAAGCTGCCCCTGCGGGTGAGGATCAGCTCACTGGACCCCCCGGAGCTTAGCGAGCGGCTGCTCGACGTGATCGCTGAACCCTGTTTCTGCCGCCACCTGCACGTGCCCCTGCAGGCCTGCGACAACTCGGTTCTCGAGCGTATGCGCCGCCGCTACACCCTCGAGCAGGCCGACAAGTGGCTCGAACGCCTGGCCACCCGCGTGCCCGGCATCACCATCGGTACGGACCTCATCACCGGCTTTCCCTCGGAAAGCAGGCAGCAGTTCGAATCCGGCCTGGCTTATCTCGAGAATTCGCCGGTGAACTACCTGCACGTGTTTCCGTACTCGCGCAGGGATTCTACTTCGGCATCGAAAAGGTGGAAGGAGGTCGAAGCCTCCGAGGTTCACCGCCGCGCGACCGAGGCGCGAGAACTCGACTCACGACTGCGCGATACCTGGTTTTCCAGGCACGTGTCGGCAGCCCCCCCGAGGCGACTCTCCATGCTGGTTGAGAGCGAACGTGACAAGACCACGGGCTTGCTGCGCGGGTATTCTGACGAATACCTACCGCTGCTTCTTGACGGTAAGGACTCGGCGAAAGGACGCTTGGTTGCCGTAAAGATCGACTCGAGACTGGACGAGCGAATCCGGGTGCTGGCAGCGTGACCACCATCCCCGAAAAAAACACGCTCGACGACCTCGAGTCGCGCATTGGCTACCAGTTTACTGACCGGGAGCTCCTAACTGAAGCCATCACCCACCCTTCGCGGGCGGGCGAGACCAACGCACGCAGTAACCAGAGGTTGGAATTTCTCGGTGACGCCGTACTCGATCTTCTGCTGGCGCAGGAGTTACTGCTTCAACACCCATCCTGGGACGAAGGCCGGCTCAGCAGAAGCAGGGCCTCACTGGTCAGTGGCAGGGCCTTGGCCTCACTGGCCGCCGAGCTAAGCCTGGGCGACTGGGTCAGGCTCGGGCGCGGCGAACGTACGGCCGATGAAAGTATCTCTCCGAGCATACTCGCCGACGCCTACGAAGCCTTGATGGGAGCTGTTTTCCTCGATGGCGGAGACGACGCTGCGCGACAGGTGGTCGCCGCTCACTTCGCGGGACGACTGGAAGAGGTCACCAGCTCCGACCGCGATTCCAAGACCGCGCTACAGGAACTCACCCAGAAAAAGTACGCGGAGCTACCCACTTACGAGACAATCAAAGTCAGCGGGCCAGATCACGCGAGGGTCTACGAAGTAGAGGTAATCGTCCAGGCTCGCAGCATGGCCAACGGCAGCGGTCGCAGTCGCAGGGCGGCCGAACAGGATGCGGCCGAGTGCGCGCTTGAACGACTCTCACGGGAATCATGAGCGAAGAAAAGACAAGCATCGACAGCGAGGAGACGCTCGACACCCAAGCTGGAACAGTCACGCTCGCCGGCGCCCCTAATTCCGGTAAATCCACGTTGCTCAACAAGATCATCGGTCAGCGTCTGAGCATCGCCACGCACAAGCCGCAGACCACCCGTAACCGCATTCTCGCGGTGCACAACCACGGCAACAGCCAGATGATCTTTCTCGACACGCCCGGCATACACGGCGAGCGCGGACTCATACACCGACGTATGCTCGCGGCGGCACGATCGAGCATGGAAGAGGCCGACGTGCTGTGCTGGCTGATCGCGGCTGACCGCGGACTGCGAAGAACTGATAAGCGAGAACTGTCCGCGCTGAGCGAACACCCGCGGGTAATCGTGCTGCTCAACAAGATGGACCTCGTCCGGAGACAGGACCTGCTTCCCTACATGAAACAGGTTGGCGAGCTGGCCCCCAACGCCGAGGTTCTCCCCTTGTCGGCCCGCAAGGGTGAGAACGTAGAGACCCTGCTCGAACTGCTGGCCACCCGCCTTCCCCCGGGCCCCTGGCTCTACGGCAAGGACGTTCTCACCGATATGTCCGAACGCTTCTTCGTAGCCGAAATGGTACGCGAACAACTGTTTCGGCAACTGGAACAGGAACTCCCTTACCGGGTAGCCGTATCGGTGGAATCATGGGAGCGACACGGGCGCACGCTGCACATATCTGTCTGTATCTTTACCGATTCCAAGTCTACCCGTCCTATGATAATCGGGCACGGTGGCGAGAGACTCAAGTCCATCGGCAGCGCGGCCCGCGAAACAATCGAACGCCTCGTCGAATCCCGGGTACACTTGGAAATCTTCGTCAAGGTGAGAGCCAACTGGCCCAGTGATCCGCACTTCCTCGCGGAACAGGGACTCTGACAAAACTATGCAGAATCGACTCGCAAGGGTGGCCATCGTCGGGCGGCCCAACGTAGGTAAATCTACTCTCTTCAACCGCCTGCTGGGAAGGCGCCGTTCGATCACCCTCGATACGCCCGGCGTAACCCGGGACCCTGTATCGGCCTCTGTTAAGTGGGGGGACCGGCGCCTCGAACTGGTCGACACCGGCGGCCTGGGCGGCGAATCGGTGATCGAACTTGCCGAACCCGTGCACCAGCACACCCTCGAAAGCATTGAAGGTGCAGACCTCGCCGTCGTCGTGTTCGACGGTAGGGCCGGCTTGAACCCGCTCGACGCTGAAACCGTAGCCCTGCTGGGACGCGGCCTATTACCCGTGCTCTACGTGGCGAACAAGGTCGAAGGCCCGGCCCAGGAAGACGAGCTCGGAGAGTTCAGCCGCCTGGGAATCGACCCGCCACTGGCGGTATCCGCCGAACACGGCGCGGGGATCGGCGCCCTCAAGGACGCGATACTCCGGGCTATCCCCGAACAGAAAGAAAACGAAGAGGAGTCCCCCAGGGGAGATTCGGTCTGCCGCGTGGCAGTCGTCGGACGGCCCAACGTAGGCAAATCCTCGCTGGTCAACCGGCTTGCCGGTAGCACACTGTCGCTGGTCGACGACAAGCCCGGAACTACCCGCGACGTGGTCGACCTGGAACTCAGCCGCGGGAATAAGGACTACCTGCTGCTCGATACGGCCGGCATGCGAAGGCCCTCGAAAGTCGATCGCGGCGTCGAAGAACTCAGCGTCGGGCGCAGCGTGGGTGCGGTCAGGCGTGCCCAGGTAGTGCTCATGCTCATCGACCCGATAGAAGGCGTCACCGACCAGGAAGCAAGAATTGCGAACCTGGCCTGGCGCGAGGGCAGGGCGCTGGTGATCGCCGTCAACAAGTGCGACGTGCTTGGCAGCGAGGGCGAAAAGCGGCGGCTCGAAGAAACCTTCAGGCGAATATACGGAAGTCTCTACGCCGCAAAGTTCTGCTTCATGTCGGTGCTCACCGGGGAAGGGGTCGATGGCTGCTTCAAAAAAATAGACGCTGCCTACACGGCCCACTCCCTGAGCGTGAGAACCTCGGAACTCAACTCGATAATCGCCAGGGCGATCGAAGACAGGCAACCGCCGATAATCGGTCGCGGGCGGCTCAAGATACTCTACTCAACACAGACCGGGACACGCCCGCTGACAGTCACCCTGTTCGTTAATCGCAGCGGGGTACCAGAAAACTACCGGCGCTACCTCGAACGCTACCTGCGCGATCAGTTTGACCTCGAGGGAAGCCCGATTCGTTTGCGCTTCTCAAAACGATCCTCGCACGGCGACGACCGGCCCGAATAGGTCGCGCCCCGAGCCGCTAACCGCCCCGGCCACTGCGCGCGTGCTCAACGGCAAGCGACGCATAGGTGTCGACGGTTTCGCTCATCCAGCGTTTTTCTTCGTCATTCACGTCGCGAACCACGCGCGCCGGCTGACCCATGACGAGTTTGCCCGCCGGTACTTCCATGCCGGGCGTAACCAGGCTCATCGCGCCTACCAGCGCGCCTTCACCGATCACCGCGTGGTCGAGGACGATACAACCTATGCCCAGCAGCGCGCGATCACCGATGGTGCAGCCGTGGGCAACCACCCGGTGTCCGAGCGTTACCTCGTTGCCGATGGTGGTCGGAGCCTCGTCGCGGCTCACGTGTATCATGCACTGGTCCTGCACGTTCGTGCGCTCGCCTATCCTGACGTAGCTGACGTCGCCCCTGACGACCGACTGGTACCAGATCGAGGCGCCGGCCCCTAGCCAGACATCCCCTATAACTGTAGCTTCGTCGGCCACCCAGGCGTCGTCGGGAATACGGGGAAAACTGTCAAGATAGTGCTTGAGCACAACGGGCGTGCGCAACCGGCGGCACGGTTTGATAAGTACGCGGTGGTCGCTTATAAGGCAACATGGAACGGTTGGATGCGCTCCCAGAAGCGCTCACTTTTGACGACGTACTGCTCGTCCCCGCGTATTCTGCGATCTTGCCGACAGACGCGAACGTTTCTTCACGGCTTACGCGCAACTTGATGCTTTCGCTTCCGCTGGTGAGTGCGGCCATGGATACGGTCACCGAGTCCCGCATGGCCGTGGCCATGGCCCAGCTCGGCGGAATCGGCTTCGTTCATCGCAACATGTCCATAGAGCAGCAGGCGGCCGAGGTCGCGCGCGTCAAAAAGAGCGAGAGCGGAAAAATAGTGGACCCGGTTGTAGTCGACCCGGCTATATCGCTTCGCGAAGCGCTGGAGATCATGCAGGCCAACGAGATATCGGGGCTGCCGGTATGCAGCGAAGGTCGCCTGGTCGGCATTCTCACGAATCGCGACGTCCGTTTTGAAAGAAACAAGGACCGGACGGTCAGCGAGGTCATGACCAGCAAAAACCTGGTTACGGCGGGCCCCGACGTCACCAACCAGGAAGCCACCGATGTCCTTCAGAAGAATCGTATTGAGAAATTGCCCCTGGTGGACAAAGACGGCCGCCTGGTGGGGTTGATCACGGTCAAGGACATCCAGAAACGACTGGATTACCCCGCCGCGTCAAAGGACAGCCACGGGCGACTTCTAACAGGAGCCGCGGTTGGTGTAGGCGAAGACCGGCTCGACCGTACAGCCGCGCTGGCCGAAGCCGGTGTTGACGTGGTCGCCGTCGATACCGCCCACGGCCACACCGCCAACGTGATGGAAACAGTCAAGCTGGTGAAAAACGAGCACCCGGACCTCGATGTCATAGCCGGCAATGTAGCCACTGCCGATGGCGCTCGGGCCCTCGTGGACTGCGGGGTGGACGGCGTCAAAGTCGGAATGGGCGTGGGCTCTATCTGCACTACGAGGGTGGTGTCCGGGGTAGGGATTCCCCAGCTCACGGCTATCCTCGAAGCCCGCTCGGTGTGCGAAGAAGCCGCCGTGCCCGTCATAGCGGACGGCGGGCTGAGGTACAGCGGCGACATCACCAAGGCGATGGCCGCAGGGGCGGACTCGGTGATGATCGGCAGCCTGCTGGCCGGCACCGAGCAGAGCCCGGGCGAAACGGTGCTTTACCAGGGCCGCAGCTACAAGCTTTATCGCGGCATGGGATCTCTGGAAGTGATGCGCGAAGGCGCAAGTCGCGATCGCTATGGGCTGCAGGAGCAGGACCGTCTGAAACTCGTGCCCGAGGGCATCGAGGGACGGGTGCCCTACAAGGGCGACGTAATGGCGACCATCGACCAGTTGGCCGGCGGCCTTCGTGCCGGCATGGGTTACCTCGGCGCCGGCAACATCGCCGAGTTGCGCGCCAACGCCCGTTTCATGAGAGTATCCCCGGCCGGACTCGCCGAAAGCCACGTGCATGACGTCACAATGACCCGCGAACCCCCCAACTACAGGCGAGACTAAACAAGCAAGGTGATCGCCATACTGGATTTCGGCAGCCAGTACACCCAGCTCATTGCCCGCAGGGTCAGGGAAGCGGGAGTGTACTGCGAAATACTCCCCTACAACGTCGAACTTGAACGGCTTACCGCCCACGAACCGGCGGCGCTGATCCTGTCAGGCGGACCGGCGAGCATATACGAAGAGGGCGCGCCCCATCCGCAGCCCGGCGTACTCGACCTCGACCTGCCCATGCTCGGTATCTGTTACGGGATGGGCGTGCTGGTGACGGCAGAAGGCGGAAAAGTAGCCAGTTCCGGTCACAGGGAATACGGTCCGGCACCTCTTACCGTGACGGCGAGCGAGGGCTTGTTTGCCGGTTTCAACGGCGACAACCCCCGCGTATGGATGAGCCACGGGGACAGGCTGGAGAGCCTTCCGCCTGGCTGGAGCGCCATCGCGACGAGTAAAAATTCGCCCCTGGCCGCGGCCCAGAGAGACGATGGGCGCCGCCACGTCGTGCAGTTTCATCCCGAGGTAGTGCACACCGAGAGGGGCAGCGACGTACTTTCGAACTTCATGTTCAGGGTGTGCGGACTCAAGAACGATTGGAGCATGGATAGTTTCGTGGACGCCACGAGTCGACGAATAAAAGAACAGGTTGGCGATGGCCACGTGATCTGCGGGCTGAGCGGTGGCGTAGACTCTACGGTCACGGCAGCCCTGCTGGAGCGCGCAGTGCCGGGCCAGCTGACCTGCGTGTTCGTAAACAACGGGCTTTTGCGCAAGGACGAGGCAGACGAAGTAAAGGGCAGGCTGGGCGACTATTTCGGGGCCGATTTTGTATACGTCGACGCCTCGGATCGTTTTCTCGACGCGCTCGCCGGCGTCGAAGACCCCGAGAAGAAACGCAAGATCATCGGCGGCACCTTCATCGATGTTTTCGAAGATGCGGCCCACGACGCCGAGGCCCGCAAGGGACCAGTTAAATTCCTTGCCCAGGGCACCCTTTATCCCGATGTCATCGAATCCGTTTCGGTAAATGGCCCGTCTGCGACCATCAAGAGCCACCACAACGTGGGCGGTCTCCCGGAACGCATGAAACTGGAACTGGTCGAGCCGCTGCGCGAACTTTTCAAGGACGAAGTACGCGAGGCGGGGAGGGTGCTCGGCGTGCCGGCCGATTCTCTCGATCGCCACCCCTTCCCGGGACCAGGCCTGGCAGTGAGGATACTCGGGCCGGTCAACCGCGACGACCTCGCCGTGCTCCGCGACGCCGACGCTATTTTCATCGAAGAAATACGAGCGGCGGGCCTATACAACGACATCTGGCAGGCTTTCGCGGTGTTGCTGCCGATTAGAACGGTGGGCGTGCAAGGGGACTCCAGGACCTACGACAAGGTCATCGCCCTGAGGGCTATAACCAGCGAAGACGGCATGACCGCCGACTGGTTTCGATTTCCACCCGAAGTCCTTGCCCAGTCCTCGGCGCGAATCGCCAACGAAGTGGCCGGCGTCAGCCGGGTTGCCTACGATATCTCTTCCAAGCCCCCGGCTACTGTTGAATGGGAATAACGGTAACGGCAATGAGGGCCAGGTGAGAACGACGGTCAGCATGCCCATGCGATTGTCCGGGAAAATCAGCGCGCTGTGAGCTACGTCCACCTTCACCTGCACACACAGTACAGCCTCCTCGACGGTGCCAACAAGATAACCGAGCTGATGCCGCGCATGGCCGCGCTCAACATGTCGGCCGCCGCGATGACCGACCACGGCAACATGTTCGGCGCGATAGACTTCTACAGGTCGGCCACGGCCGCCGGCATCAAACCCATCATCGGCTGCGAGGTCTACGTCGCCCCGGGCAAGCGCACCGACAGGAGCACCCGTGGAGCGGCTGACTACGAGAGTGGGGGCAACTACCACCTGGTACTGCTCGCAGCGAACATGGAGGGCTACCGCAACCTCTGCAGGATGGTCAGCCAGAGCTACAAGGACGGCTTCTACTACAAGCCCCGCATAGACAAGGATCTGCTCGAAGCTCACAACTCGGGACTACTCTGCCTCAGCGGTTGCCTGAGCGGCGAAGCAGCCAAGGCTATCGTAGCCGGGAGACACGAAAAGGCGCGCGAAGTCATCGAGTACTATGCCCGCTTGTTTGGAGACCGCTATTACCTGGAAATACAGGACAACCACCTCGAGGATCAGAACAAGGTCAACGAGTTCATGATCCCCACCGCCCATGACATGGGCATACCGCTTGTCGCGACCAACGACTGCCACTACCTCGAGCACGAAGACCATAAAAGCCACGAAGTTCTGCTCTGTGTTCAGACGGGCAAGCAGCTCGACGACGAAGACCGGTGGCGTTTCGGGACCGACCAGCTTTTTGTAAAAGGCGCAGAGGACATGCTCAAAGCCTTTCCCGGTTGCGAGGAGGCCATATCGAACACGGTCGGTGTGGCGGACCGCTGCAACGTCGAGTTCGAATTCGGTAAGCACAAGTTCCCGAATTTTACCGTGGGCCCGGACACCAACCTGGTCGATCATTTCTGCAAAACCGCCAGGGAAGGGCTCGAAGCCAGGCTGGAGACCTTACGCTCCTTGTACGACGAGATCGACGAAGACCTCTACCGGGAACGCCTCGAGACCGAGCTCGATTGCATCGTGGAAATGGACTTCCCCGGCTACTTCCTCATCGTCTCGGACTTCATCAACTGGGCAAAAAAAGAAGGCATACCGGTTGGTCCCGGCCGCGGCTCGGCGGCGGGCAGCCTGGTGTCCTACTCGATGCGCATAACCGACATAGACCCACTACGCTGGGGCCTGCTGTTCGAACGCTTCCTGAACCCTGAACGCCAGAGCATGCCCGACATCGACGTCGACTTCTGCTACCAGCGCAGGGACGAAGTCCTCAATTACGTGCGCGAGAAGTACGGCACCGACAAGGTCGCCAACATCATCACTTTTGGTACGCTCAAGGGCAAAGCGGCTATACGCGACGTGGGCCGGGTACTCGGGCTGTCCTTCGGAGAAACAGACAGGGTGTGCAAGTTGTACCCCGCGCCGAGACAGGGTCGTGACTTCAATCTTACGGATGCCCTCGATATGGAACCGCGACTGCGCGAATACCGTGACTCGGGCGAACGCGAAGGCTTGTTGTTTGAGTACGCGCTCAAACTTGAAGGGCTCACACGTCACGTCTCCAAGCACGCGGCCGGTGTGGTCATCGGCAACGAGCCGCTGGTAGAGAGCGTGCCCCTGTTCGTAGACCACCGTGACGGGACGGTCGTTACCCAGTTTGCCGGACCCGACGTCGAGGCCCTCGGCCTCATCAAGTTCGATTTTCTCGGCCTCAAGACCCTGACCCTCATCGCAGACACGGTAAGCCGAGTAGAAGAACGCACGGGCGTCAAGATCGACATCGACGACCTTCCACTCGACGACGAGGCCACCTACCGACTCGCGAGCCGGGCTGACGCCGTGGGACTCTTCCAGATGGAAAGCGGCGGCATGCGCAAGCTGTTGCAGCAGATCAAGCCCTCGTCCTT
Source organism: uncultured Binatia bacterium (SeqCode) (assembly GCA_963579235.1). Classification (GTDB taxonomy): domain Bacteria; phylum Desulfobacterota; class Binatia; order UBA1149; family UBA1149; genus UBA1149. Next base: position 5,319 of record CAUZFM010000051.1, on the reverse strand, counting down.
CGAAGATTTGATCGCGATCCTGGCTCTTTTCAGGCCGGGCCCCCTCGACAGCGGCATGGTCGAACAGTACATCAAGCGCCGCGACGGGACCGAAACCGTACGCTACCCCGACTCAACTCTGGAGGAGATCCTGAGCGAGACTTACGGCGTGATCGTATACCAGGAACAAGTGATGCAGATCGCCCAGGTTTACGGCGGCTACTCGCTGGGCGACGCCGACAACCTGCGCCGTGCCATGGGCAAAAAGAAAGCCGACGTCATGGCCATTGAGCGCGAGCGCTTCGTCGAAGGGGCGGTAGAAAATGGACACCCCAGGCAAGCCGCCGACCAGATTTTTCAACAGATGGAGACCTTCGCGGCCTACGGCTTCAATAAGTCCCACTCGGCAGCTTACGCCCTGATCTCCTACCAGACAGCCTGGCTTAAAACTCACCACCCCAGGGAGTTCCTGGCCGCGCTCCTGACCCTCGAAATGGGTGACACCGACAAGACCTACAAAAACCTTTCAGACTGCAAGGGCAGGAACATCTCGGTTCTCGAGCCGGACGTGAACGAGAGCGCAGCCGATTTTACCGTTGTTTCGGAAGGAATCCGTTTCGGTCTCGCAGCGGTGAAAGGTGTTGGCGAAAAAGCAGTCGAAAGCATAATCGAGGTTCGCGGCGACAACCCCTTCCTGTCTCTCGCGGACTTCTGCCGTCGCGTAAATTTCGCCCAGGTAAACAAGCGCGTGATAGAGAGCCTCGTCAAGGCCGGGGCTTTTGACAGCATCACGGTTTCGCGGGCGAAGCTCTGCGCTACGTTGGAAGCGAGCATGGCATGGGCCCAGAGGGTGGCAGACGACGAATCAGCTGGACAGATGGGCCTGTTCAGCTCCAGTGACGGCACTTCTCAACCGCAGCCACCACTCGCCCAGGTGGAAGAGTTCAGCGTGGCCGAACGGTTACAGGGCGAGCACGAGATGCTGGGTTTCTACATATCGGGCCACCCCCTTGACGAACACGCCACTGACCTCGAGTTACTCGCGCCGCTGCCTACCGGCACTCTGCCTTCGCGGCGAGACCAGGAGACGGTGAGGGTTGCGGGAGTCACCAATACCGTCAGGCTCAAGAACAGCAAAAAGGGCGATCGCTACGCGACCTTCAACATAGAAGATCCGAGTGGGGTCATCGAGGTTATCGCCTGGCCAAGGGTTTACAAGGAATGCGAAGAGGCCATCGTCGGCAACGCGCCGGTGCTCGTTACTGGGACCCTGGAAATCGGCGACGCCGGGGGCACCCAGGACACCGAAGAGTCCGAGGGTTTCATGAGAAAACCCCAGGTCATTGCCAGCGAGATCGTAACACTGGCCGAGATGCGCAGGCGCGTGGCCCGCTACGTCGACATCAGTATGGACGCGGCCCAAATGGGCCCCTCGAGCGTCAGCGAACTGAAAAAAACCCTCGCCCTCTATCCCGGTGATTGTCGAACCTACCTCAAGGTGGTCCGGCAAGGGGCAAGTGAAACCCTCATCGAGCTCCCCGACACCCTGGCCATCGACCCCTGCGATGACCTGTTGATGGCCGTCGACAAGTTGCTGGGTCCGGGCAGCACGGCGCTGCGTTGAGCGACGCGGCCGAGAAGGCCGTCCTTGTACGGGCGTCTACAGAAAAAACCGCCGACATTGCCAGCCTTGACGAGCTCGCGATGTTGGCCGGCGCCGCAGGCATCGAAGTAGTCGGAAGACTCTCCCAACACCTCCGCCGGGTCAGCGCTGCAACACTGCTGGGTAAGGGCAAGGTAGAAGAACTCGCGGCGCTCACCCTGGAAGTCGAGGCCGACCTGGTGATCTTTGACGACCCGCTGGGGCCCGCACAACGGCGCAACCTGGAAAAAGCCATCCCGGGCAGCAAGATCATCGACCGTAGCCAGCTCATACTTGATATCTTCGCCAGCAGGGCGGCCACGCGCGCAGGCAAGATCCAGGTTGAGCTGGCCCAGTTGCAGTACCTGCTGCCGCGCCTGACCAACCAGTGGACCCACCTGTCTAGAATCAAGGGCGGCATAGGGTTCAAGGGGCCCGGCGAAACACAACTGGAGGTCGACCGACGGCAGGTGCAGAATCGTATCACCACGCTCAAGGGCAAGCTGGCTACCATCGACAGGACCCGTCGGCTGAACAGCCGCGAACGCGAAGCCGTGCCTTACCCCACGGTCGCCCTTGTAGGCTACACAAACGCCGGAAAATCCTCGCTGATGAATGCTCTTGCGGGCGCCGACGCGCTGGTGGCGCCGCGCATGTTTGCGACACTGGACTCTACCGTTCGCGGCGTAGTACTGCCTGCCGGAGGCTCGATCATGCTGGTTGATACGGTTGGCTTCGTGGCCAAGCTCCCCCACGAACTCATAGAAGCGTTCAAAGGCACCCTCGAGCAGGTAAGACGAGCCGACCTCCTGCTGCACGTCACCGACAGCGCGTCGAGCCAGCTCGGGGCCCGCCACGAACACGTGCTCTCCATAATCAGCGAGATCGGAGCCGGCCACGTACCGGCCCTGGGCGTATACAACAAGGCTGACCTGCCCGGTGCCGCGGCAGCGCCGACTGAGGCCGTGGCGGTCTCAGCTCGCAGTGGGGAGGGTTGCGACCAACTGCTCGCTCGAATCGAAAAACTGTTGACGGTCGACGAACAGACCGTTTGCATGGAAATCCCCGCCGGCGAAGGCGAGTTGCGAGCCTGGTTGTATCGCAACTCGCGTGTGTTAAACGAAAAGGAACTCGACGAGGGCAGCTCCTGGATAGAAGCGCGCATTCACTCCCGTAAAGTAGGCCAACTGCGCGCCCGGGTTGACTCCAGCGAGGCGCGGCTGGTGAGTCCTGACGATGATTAACATTCCCAACACGCTGACATTGCTGCGTATCATCGCGGTGCCGATCTTCCTCACGATGATGGTGGAGGACAACTACGAGGCAGCCATGTGGGTTTTTCTGGCGGCCGGCGCGACCGATGGGCTCGACGGCGCGGTAGCACGGCTTACTAATTCGAAGACCGACCTCGGTGCGCACCTGGATCCACTGGCCGACAAGCTCCTGCTGCTGAGTTCCTTTCTCGTGCTGGGCATACTCGGCTGGGTGCCGATGTGGCTGATGATATTAGTCATCGTCAGGGACGCGATAATCCTGGGCGGTTTTATTTTCTCGGCCGTGCTCGTTGGCCACTCGATACCGATGGCTCCCTCCTTTGCCGGCAAGGTGACTACCTTCACGCAGATAATCCAGGTTGGCCTGGTGCTGCTCAACCTCGCCGGTTGGATGGCTATAGGGCCCGAACTCCTCCTGGTCTGCTTTGTCGCCACCGGCGTGGCCACGGCAGGATCGGGTATCGACTATGTACGTCAGGGGCTCAACTGGTACTCGGAGGAATTGGCCGAGGATTGATCCTGTCGAAACCTGTCCGGCAGGGCGGCCCGTCGGCGTGAAAATAGTACAGCCGACCTCGCTCGTCCCTCGCCAGGATACTGGCAGAGCGCGTACCGTAGTCGCCGGCGTGCACGCAGACCCCGGCCAAAGCGCCTTGGTCCTGGGCGTCGGCTGGCAGCTCGTGGTCTGACAACACGGCGGCGAGCGCTTCAACTATATCTTCCAGTTCCGGGCGTGACTCGAGTAACGGCAGCAGTGCCCTGAAGCGGGGCAGGGCGCCAGCGTGACGTACGCAATCAGGCGGATCGACGCCCAGGTTAGTGATGACGGTAACGCCTGCCGCGAGCTCCTGGCTGTGGCCGCCATCGTCAAGCACATTGGCGCCCGATGAATCGGCTGTCAGCAGAAAAAAGGGGCCGTAGTCGCCTCCCTCTACCCCATCAAGGTAAGTGCTCAACAGCCCGGAGTTGCCGCAATCCAGCGCTCCCAGGCACAGTGCACCGCGGCTGTATTTACCCGGGGGAGCGGGGCTGTCGGCTCCAGCCTGCCGACGGTTGAGCAGCGCAGCCGCCAGTGGGTATCCGTCTTCGCGGGCCCCCAACCAGGTGCCGCCGGCCCGCAGGTCGAGCCCCGCCGTTATAGCCGGGTGTCTCTCCAGCCGAGCCGGCCCGAGACTGGGTCGCTCAAGGAACTCATCGCGGTTGGCCGCAACAACGAGTGGCCAGCGCTCAGATACGCGGTTGTAGATAGCAAGTATGCACACGGAACTTCGTTGGCTTAACGCACCCGGGATGTTAGCTTTGGCGAGCCGCAGCTTCTACGGCTAGGAGACCCTCGAGTGAGTACTGAATTCGTTCCATTTGAAAGCATAGATGATGTCTCAACGCGCCTGTCGGGACAGAGCTACATCTGCAGCCGCAACATAGCGACCGTCGTTTTCCTCGCCACCAGGCTGGGCAAACCTGTACTCGTAGAGGGGCCGGCAGGTGTAGGTAAAACCGAGCTCGCCAAGGTTATAGCAACTGCGACCTCGGCCAACCTGATCCGCATGCAATGCTACGAAGGCCTCGACGAAGCGAAGGCCCTGTACGAGTGGGAATACGCCAAGCAGCTGCTTTACACCCAGATACTCAAAGACAAGATCCAGGACGTGACCGAGGGCACCTCCACTCTTGCAGAGGCAGTGGACAAGCTGACCGCCGAGGACGACGTGTTCTTCTCGCAGCGCTTTATTCTCGCGAGGCCCTTGTTGCAGGCCATTGAATCAAGTGAGCCCAGCGTTCTCCTCATCGACGAGATCGACAAGGCCGACGCGGAGTTCGAGGCTTTCCTGCTCGAGATTCTCAGCGAATTCCAGGTGACCATCCCTGAGATCGGCACGATCAAGGCTACAACCATCCCTACGGTGATCCTCACCAGCAACAACGCCCGCGAGATGTCCGACGCGCTCAAGCGTCGTTGCCTGCACCTCTACATTGATTTTCCCACCGAGGAACTCGAACGCGAGATACTCAGGGTAAAAGTCCCCGAGGCCGAGACAGGACTCGCGGCCGAGATCACAAGCATGGTGCAGTCAATGCGCAACCTCGACCTGAAAAAAGCACCGAGCATCTCAGAAACGCTTGATTGGGCGAGGGCGCTTGTGCTCATGAACGTATCGGCGCTCGACCAGGAAACCGCGAACGAGACCCTGTCGGTGGTGCTCAAGTACGAGGGGGACCTGCGAAAAGGCGAGAAGGAGCTGAAAGCCTACGCCAACAAAAAGCTCGAAGCCCTCAACAAAGCCGAAGCCGACTCGCAAGAGGAAGAGGAAGACGGCAAACAGGACAGCGACGCGAACGGCGGCCAGCTGCAATAGTCCGGTCGGGTGATCAACCGAGTCCTCCAGTTCGTCGCCATTCTCAGGCGAAACGGCATACGCGTAT
>CAUZFM010000050.1:0-19737 GCA_963579235.1 uncultured Binatia bacterium (SeqCode) | reverse complement strand
GCGCTTGCGGCCACTGGTCAACAGGATGGAAAGCGCGGCTCGCTTCGGCGGTATCGATTGGGCCGGGACCAGGGTCTACAGCGAGGAACTCAACTACTACCCGTCGCTATGGTTTAACCTCAAGGGAAGAGAGCCGGGCGGTATCGTTGACCCAGCCGACCTACCGGCGATGACCGGGGAGCTAGTTGCCGAGTTGCTCGAGTGGCGAGACCCCGAAGACGGACTCCCCGTGGTCGAACGGGTGCGAAGCAGGGCCGAATTGTTCGACGGCCCCCACGCAGAGTTTGCGCCCGACCTTGTATTGGAGCTGCGCAAACCTGGCGGCTACAGCTACGCGGGAGGCAACAGCCGGGCCGGGGCAGAGCGGCAGTCAATTCGCCGGATGACCTCGCGCGAGATGAGTGGCGAACGTGGCAGCAGCATGCCGGGTTGTCACCGTGACCTAGGGATGTTTGCCATGGCTGGTCCCGGCGTTTTGCCGGGGCGGGGCGAAGAAGGGAGCCTTGCCGACGCTGGCGCGACCATGCTCGCGCTCCTTGGCCTCGGTCTGCCGTCCGCTCCGGCCGGGGTTTCCCGTTCTGACGGCGCCGACGGAAAACCGTGGCAGGAGCAGCTCAGGCTCCCGACCGGTCGCGACCTTCGCGAGGTCGAGGTGGCGCATGCTGCCGGCGATGGGCAGCGCTCACCGGCAGCAGAGAACGAGCTGGCAGATCGTTTGCGCGACCTGGGTTACCTCCCGTGAACGACAGGATGCGCATCGCCCTGGTCGCGGCTTGCCCGTTTCCGGCTCCCCAGGGCTCACAGGTTTTTGTGGGCCAGATGGCGGAGAGTCTCGCGGCGCGCGGCCATTGTGTGAGCCTGCTCACTTACGGCAGCGGCGAAGGTCAATCACCCGCGGGTTGTGAACACCTGCGCTTGCCACGTTTGCCTGGAGATTCACGTGTCCGCTCGGGCCCGAGCCTGGCCAAGCCGTTTCTTGATTTCGCTATGGTCCTGGCCCTGCTCAAGCTGGTAAAGAATCGGCATGTAGAAATAGTTCACGCGCATAATTACGAAGCACTGGCCGTTTCACTGGTCGCGAGGAAATTCTTGCGCTTCAAGTTGCTTTACCACAGCCACAACCTCATGGGTGACGAACTCCCGACATACTTTCGACGTCGCACTGCGCGCCGCCTTGCGACCTGGGCTGGACAGTTGATTGACCGCCAGTTGCCCCGTCGCGCCGACCACGTGATTGCTCTCTGTGATTATTCGGCAGGGGTTCTTGAACAAGCCGGTGTAAGGAGCGAGAGAATGACGGTACTCGCCCCGTCTGTCGAGACCCAGGAGCCGGCGTCCGGCCGCGAGGCGGCAAGGCGCGAACTCGGGCTGGACGACGGTCGTTTGGTCATAGCTTATTGCGGTAATCTTGACGCCTACCAGGATATTGAAACCGCGATCGCGGGACTTCTCGCGTACAAGCGATCGAGGCCCGCGAGGCAGGCAGTACTACTAATTGCAACTCACCAACAGGGGCGGCGCGTAGAGAGCCTGCTCGAACAGTGTACCGAATCGGAACGCGGTTTGTTCGATGTTCACCCTTGCCGCACTTACACCGACACCCGATTGGTGGTTGCGGCGGCCGACCTGCTGCTGTTGCCGAGGCCGGCGGGCTCGGGATACCCGATTAAGCTACTCAACTACTTTGGCAGTGGTCGGCCGGTAGTTAGCGCGGGGTGTGGGGGGAAAGTCCTGGTTCACGACAAGGATGGGCTGCTGTTCGCTGACGGTGATGCGCTTGCGATGGCTTGTTGTATAGAGCGGTTGGAAAAGGAGCGTGGCCTCGCCGAGCAACTTGCTGCTGCGGCTCGAGACCGTTTCGAGCGCGAAATGACGTGGAAAATCGGTACACCGGCGCTGGAGGCTGTGTACCGCCGCATGAAAAACGTTCATACTGGTAAGAGTGGGTTTTTGTCGGGAGAAAAGACCGGTCGGACCGAAGCATCACGCCTGAAGGGGGGTGACGGCCCGGGTTGAGAGCAGTGAGTACATTTCCAGAAAATAAGGGAGAAGGTGTCGGTGGCCCACCGGAGCTTTCGGTCGTGGTGCCGATCTTCAACGAAGAAGAAACCCTCGAGTTGTTGGTCGAACGCCTGCACCAAGCCCTGGCACCGGTAGTTGGCGGCTACGAGCTGATTTTCGTTGATGACGGTAGCAACGACCGCTCTGGCGAAATCATTCGGCGGCTCCATGACGAAAACCACAGCGTCAAGCTGCTGACTCTCTCTCGCAACTTTGGTCACCAGTTGGCGATTTCCTGCGGCCTGGACTTCGCCGTCGGGCGTGCTGTGGTCTGCATGGACGGTGACCTGCAGGATCCGCCCGAGGTACTGCCGCAGATGCTTGAGCGTTGGCGTGAAGGCTACGAGGTCGTCTACGCGGTCAGGCGCAAGCGCAAGGAAGGTTTTTTAAAGCGTGCTGGCTACAAGAGCTTCTACTGGCTTCTCAACAAGGTTTCTTACCTCGACATACCGTTGGATTCCGGCGACTTCTCGTTAATCGATGCGCGCGTGGTGGCGCTGCTCAAGCGTATGCCGGAACGTAATCGCTTCGTGCGCGGCTTGCGTACCTGGCTCGGCTTTCGTCAGACCGGCATCGAGTACGAGCGGGCAGAGCGCTACGCTGGCGATAGTAAGTACGGTCTGGCCAAGTTGATCAGGCTCGCCTTTGACGGCCTGGTGTCCTATTCCTTTCTCCCGCTACGATTGGTCAGCAACATGGGCTTGGTGGTTTCGGTGTCCGCGCTGTCTTACATGGCTTACCTGCTCGTCGGACGTTTGTTTTTGGGGCAGACCTCGCCCGTTTCGGGTTGGGTGTCGACGGTAGTCATCGTTCTCTTCATAGGCGGCGTGCAACTGCTCTCACTGGGCATTATCGGTGAGTACGTTGGGCGTATTTTTGACGAGGTAAAGATGCGCCCGCGGTACGTCGTTAAGGACCTCCTCGGGCTGGAAGGTGACACCTCCAGCGCGGAGGCCTGGCCCCAAGCGCGATGAGTCGTGCAGGTTTTATAGGCCTGTTGTTCCTTGGCATCGGTCTGCGCCTGTGGATGATCATCCAGCCCGAGTTGATCGCAGCCGGGGACGTTGACGTCTATCTTTCCGACGAGGGTGTTGTGGGTCTGATGGCAACACATATTAGCGAGGGCCGTGCGGCCCCGGTCTTTTTCTATGGCCAGGCCTATCTCGGGGCGCTGGAGGCCTGGTGCGTTGCACTGTTTTTTTTGCTGTTCGGCGTGGGGCCCGGTGCCATGCATATGACGACCCTGGTTTTTTCGCTGGCGCTGCTGGGCCTGGTCTACAAGTACACGGCCACGGCTTACTCGCTGACCGCTGCCCGCTGGGCGGCTGTCCTCGTGGCACTTGGGCCGATGTACTTCCTTGAGTGGAATCTCAAGGCGAGGGGGGGGTTTGTGGAACACCTGGTGTTGGTGTTGCTGCTGCTGCTGCTTTTCTGGCGTTTTTACCTGGCCTACGATCGTCGTAACGGTATCGGCCTCGCATTGGGACTGACTGCCGGTATCGCCCTGTGGGTCAACCAGTTGGTCGGTGGTTATCTCGTGCTGATGGGCGTGCTGATCTTACTGCGCCACGAGGACCGTCGAGCCTGGGACCGGCTGCTTGTCGGCTTTGCCCTCGGGTGCTCGTTGCTGGTCGCCTATAACCTGGTCTACCCGGCAGCTACCCTGAGGGCGCTGGGGCGAAAAGCAGTGGTGCTCAATCGAGTCCCGGTCGAAGAGCGCGACGATTCATGGATTTTGAGAGGGGTGGAAAAAAGGATCGAAGCGCTGGGGCAGGGGGCAGGCAAACTGGGCCTGGTCTTCGGCGTACCACCCGGTTCGGGACTGGAGCGACTCGGTGAAATCGAAGGCTACAACGAGGCAGGGCCGCTGGTCACGCTGCGCAGGCTGGGCTCGTTTCTGCCGCTGTTGGTGTTCGGGGTGAGTGCCTGGGCCTGCAGGCCCAGGCGAAGCTCTCGGGGCTGGGAGCCGATGGGGGCTGACCAACTGCTGGGCGCGATGTTGTTGGTAACTTTCGTGATCGGCTACGTGAGTCCTCGTTACATGCTCCCGGCCTATCCCCTGGCGTCGATAGCCGCGGGTATACTGGTGAGCAGGCTGGTCGGTACGCGTCGTGCCTGGATGGTAGTCGGGCTTGTTGGCGTGCTGGCGTTCAACGCCGCAAGCTGGGCTGACGCGGCTTTTCGCAAGCCCGGTGAGCAACTGACTGAGAGGGTAGAGCTGCTGGCGTTCCTGCAGGGCGAGGGCCTTGAACACTGTTTTTCGGCCGGACCCTTGTACCACGTTGTCTTTGCTGCGGGCGAGACCGTGACCCTGGCGCCACTGCAGAAGGAACGCTACCCGCCCTACACCAGCATGGCCCTGGAGGCGGAGAGATTCTGCTACGTGTTCCGGGACGACCAGAAACAGAAACGCCAGCACCTGGCACTGGGTAACTGGCTTTCGGTCGGGGGGGGCAGTTGGAGCCATGCTGGTGTAGGCAGGTATAATGTCTGGTTCGACAGGCTGGGAGGGGAACCCCTTACGGCACAGCTGCTGGAGAGCATCATGAAACAGGAAGAAATATTCCTCCGAGAAAACACATTTAAGGAAAAGGAGAAATCGTCCAATGGATCTCATTGAACGCATTCGCAGTGGCCAGGCTTGCGCCGGTGTAGTTGGATTGGGCTACGTTGGTTTACCACTGGCTGTCGAAATGGCGGCCGGGGGGCTGAAAGTCATTGGCTTTGATGTCCAGGTGGACAAGGTTGACGCCATCAACGCCGGCCACTCGTACATCATGGACGTGCCGGACGAGACCCTCGCACCGTTGGTGTCAGAGGGGCGCTTGCTGGCCACGACTGATTTTTCGATGGTGGCCGAGCTCGACACCGTGAATATCTGTGTGCCGACCCCCCTGCGCAAGACCAAGGAACCGAATCTGTCGTTCGTGATCGATGCGGTCAAAAGTATCGCGGCCCACATGAAACCGGGTCAATTGATGATACTGGAGAGTACAACCTACCCGGGAACAACCGAGGAACTGGTTTTGCCCATGCTAAGGGAGGTTGGGTTCGAACCCGGCCGGGACGTATTCGTCGCATATTCGCCGGAGAGGACCGACCCCGGCAACAAGGACTACACCACTCGCAATATTCCCAAGGTCGTAGGGGGGCACGACCCTGTCGCCGCCGAGGCGGCAGCCGCCTTGTACGGGCGTTGCATAGACCAGGTTGTCATGGTGAGCACGACCCGCGTGGCCGAGATGGTAAAGTTGCTGGAGAACACTTTTCGTAGCGTCAACATCGCGCTTGTCAACGAGATGGGCTTGATGTGCGACCGATTCGGCATAGACGTCTGGGAGGTTATCGATGCCGCGGCCACCAAGCCCTTCGGCTTCATGCCGTTTTACCCCGGGCCGGGGCTCGGTGGGCACTGCATACCGGTGGATCCCCACTACCTTACCTGGAAGGCCCGTGCCGAGGGCTTCTCGGCGCGCTTCATCGAACTCGCGGCCGAGATCAACGCAGAGAAGCCGGCGTTCGTCGTTTCGCGGGCCGCTGACCTTCTCAACGAGCAGGAGAAATCGGTGAGAGGGGCCGGCATCCTCTGTCTCGGCGTGGCTTACAAGGCCAATACCAACGATGTGCGCGAATCTCCGGCCCTCGATGTCATGACCTTGTTGCTGCGCAAGGGTGCCAATATTTCGTTTTGTGATCCCTACGTGGACAAGGTCGTCCTCGAAGGTGAGCCGATGTCTTCGGTTTCCCTGGAAGATAGCGTGCTTCGAGCCGCTGACCTGGTGATATTGCTCACCAACCACCGTGTTTTTGACCTCGGCCTGGTGTCGGACAGTGGCTGTGTTGTGCTCGATACCCGCAACGGAATGAAAGAATTTCCGACCTCGACCGTGGTCAAAATATAAGACCTTGATGCCGTGCGAGTCGGACTGGTAATAGGGGGGCTGGGCTACGGAGGTGCCGAGAGGCAACTCTACAACCTCGCCGTCGGCCTGGCCGCGACGGATCATGTTGTCGTCTACTGCCTGTCAGACGTCGTTGAGCCTTGGGGGAAAAGACTGCGCGACGCCGGCGTAGAGCTACGTGTGATCGCGACCCGGCGAGGGCTGAGCCTTCGACGGGTGGTCTCGCTCGCCAAGGGGTTGAGGCAAGACCGAATCGATCTTGTGCACGCGTTTCTTTTTATTGCGAGTTCATACGCCTGGCTAGCCACACGGCTGTTGCCGGGAGTTCTGCTGGTGGGCTCAGCCAGGAACTGTAAGCCAGAGCCTTCACTCCTGAGACGGTTGATAATCCGCCGCGCGTTTCAGGGTTCAGCCGCGGTCATCTGTAATTCGCAGGCCATGGCCGATTACGCAGCCGAGCATTACGGCCTCCAGGGCAAGCAGGCCAGGATCGTCTACAACGGCGTGGGCGATGAGTTTTTCGTTGGTAAGTCGGCCTCGTCTGAGGGGCTTGTCATCGGTACGGTGGGGCGGCTGCAGCCACAAAAAAACCTCGGCATGTTTCTCGAAGCTGCGCGCTTGGTACTGGAGGGTGACTCCGGAGCTCGTTTCGTTATTGCTGGCGACGGATTGCTCAGGGCTGAGCTCGAAAACAGGGCCAGCGAGCTGGGCCTCGGCCACGCCATCAGTTTTCGCGGTAATATCGATGATGTTCCTTCCATGCTTGGTTCGTTGAGCCAGTTCTGGCTCAGCTCGGACTGGGAAGGCACGCCCAACGTGGTACTCGAGGCCATGGCAGCCGGCTTGCCGGTTGTTGCGACCCCTGCCGGCGGTACGCCCGAACTTCTCGATGAGGGTCAAACCGGCTGGTTTGTGGATTTTGGTGACGCGTCGGCACTCGCTGGTCGCGCGCTGCAGCTGGGCGCGGACGCTGAACTCGCGACAGCGGTAGGTGCCGCGGCTCGCGAGGAAGCGAGACGCAGATTTTCGATCCCGGTGATGGTGAGTGAAACCAGGAAAGTCTACGAGCTGGCGGCGTCAGGGGACGTGGGGTGAACCGGCCTTTTGTCAGCGTAGTCGTACCGGCCCGTAACGAATCCCTTTGGATAGAGGGCTGCGTGAGGGGAGTACTCAAGCAGGATTACCCGGCCGACAGGATGGAGCTTATCGTTGTAGACGGTTGCTCTACTGACAACACGCGGGGCCTGCTCGAAGTAATCGCAAGGCAGGATCCCCGCCTTCGCATCCTGGACAACCCCGCCGGCATTGTGCCCAGCAGTCTCAACCTGGCCATTCGCGAGTCGCGGGGCGACATCATTGTCCGCGTGGATGTTCATACCCAGTTGGCGTCTGATTACCTGGCTAGAGTGGTCGACGTACTCGAACGCACGGCTGCTGACAACGCGGGTGGGCCCATGGTTTCGCTCGGAGGAGGGGTGTTCGGTGACGCGGTTGCGCGGGCGATGGCGTCCCGCTTCGGCGTAGGCGCTTCTTTTCATTTTGCCAGTGAGGAGACGGAAACCGACACCGTCTACATGGGGGCCTGGCCGCGTCGGGTGTTCGAAGAGCAGGGTCTTTTTGACGAGGAGCTCGTGAGGAACCAGGACGACGAGTTCAATTACCGCTTGCGCGGGCAAGGAGGCAGGATAGTTTTGTCTCCAGACATAAAGTCCTGGTACCAGAACAGGCAGACCTGGCGATCGTTGGCCACCCAGTTTTTTCAGTACGGCACCTGGAAGGTGAGGGTACTCCAGAAACACAGGGCGCAGATGAGCCTGCGCCATTTCGTTCCCCCCTTGTTCGACGCGGCGCTATTGTTCGGCCTGCTTATTTCTCCATTTATTTCGTCGGCGGGGCCGTTGGTCTGGACCGCCGCGCTGGCTTACCTGCTGTTTGTGGCAGCGGTTGCCTGCAAAGACGCAAAAACACTGTCCGGCAGCGTCGCTGGTATGCTCGCGTTGGCAACGATTCATCATGCCTGGGGGGTCGGCTTTCTGTGGGGCCTGCTGAGATTTGCCAACAGGTGGTTTCTGCCGGCGGCGAAAATGACTAAACTAGAGGCCCGGCACGCTGCTTTGGATATTTCGAGCGCAGTGTCCGGGGAGTCCTTGTCGAACGAGGCGACGAAAAACTAAGAATATGAAAGAGCTTCCCAGTCTTTCGGTACTCGTACCGGTTTTCAACGAAGTCGACACGATCCGAGTCCTGGTCGAAAAGGTGCGCGCGGTAGAGGTCGAGACGCAGATAATCCTGGTCGACGACTGTTCGACCGATGGAACCCGTGAACTGCTTGAGCTTATTGCTCTAGAGCAGCCTGACCTGGAGGTGCTTTTTCATCCGGTAAACAGGGGCAAGGGTGCCGCCATACGTACCGCGCTGGCTGAGGCTTCCAATGACGTGGTCATAGTCCAGGACGCTGACCTGGAGTACGACCCGGTCGAGTACCCTCGCTTGCTCGAGCCGATCGCGCAGGGCGTGGCCGACGTTGTCTACGGTTCCCGTTTTCTCGGCGGTCCCCACAGGGTCCTGTTTTTCTGGCACCAGCTGGGCAACCAGTTCCTTACCTTGATGTCCAACGTTTTTACCAACCTGAACCTCACTGACATGGAGACAGGCTACAAGGCGTTCCGTAGGGAAGTGATCCAGTCGATGAGGCTCACCAGCAATCGCTTCGGTTTCGAACCCGAGGTCACCGCGCGGGTCGCTCAGATGCACTGCCGTATCTACGAGCTTCCCATATCTTACTGGGGGCGTGATTACGGGGACGGAAAGAAGATCACCTGGAAGGACGGCGTGGCTGCCTTCTGGCACATATTCAAGTTCAACGTTTTCGATCGCATGAGAAGGCCTCTCGCCCGCGAGGTGCTGGCGGCTGCCGAAAAGCGCGACACGGCGGCAGGTTGAAATCCGAGCAGTCATGATCCTGGTAACGGGCGGAGCCGGCTTTATCGGTTCGAATATCGTAGAGGCGTTGCTTGCGCGCGGGGACGAGGTGCGGGTGATCGACGATTTTTCGAACGGCTTGCGATCCAACATCGAAGATCTCGGTGGCGATGTAGACCTGCTGGAGTGCGACATACGCGATAGCGATGCCGTGGCGCGGGCCATGGTCGGAGTTGACAGCGTCTTGCACCTTGCTGCCCTTGGTTCGGTTCCACGTTCGATAGACGACCCCGCGACGAGTCATGCCGTGAACGTCAACGGTACACTAAACGTGTTGATCGCCGCTCGAGATGCCGGCGTTCGGCGCCTTGTGTATTCGTCTTCATCGTCCGTCTACGGAGCTAATCCTGCTCTGCCCAAGGTCGAAACCCTGCCCACGGCGCCGGTTTCGCCCTACGCGGCAAGTAAGCTGGCCGCTGAAAACTATACACGGGTTTTCGCAGGTATCTACGGGCTCGAAACGGTTTCGCTTCGCTATTTCAACGTTTTTGGCCCTCGCCAGCGGCCGGACTCAGCCTACGCGGCCGTGATTCCGGCTTTCATGCATTGCGCCCTGGGCGCAACCAGTGCATCCATCGATGGCGACGGTGAACAGACCCGGGATTTTACCTACGTCGCCAACGTCGTCCGTGCTAACTTGCTTGCTCTCGAAGCCGGGGCCGACGCTGTGGGCGACGTGTTCAACGTGGCTTGTGGCGAACGTTATTCGCTGCTCGATATTCTGGCGGCCATCGAAGATGCTTCCGGTAATCAGATAGAGCGGGTTCATGGACCCCCCCGACAGGGGGACGTGCGCGACTCGCTGGCGGACATAAGCAAGGCAAAAATATCGTTGGGCTACTCACCTGTCGTGAGCTTCGGCGAGGGTATGAGCCTTACCTGGCAAGCATTTGCCTTGCGCCACGAAGGCTTTTCGGCCTGATAGTTTGTTTTATTGACAACCATTGGCGGGCTGCGTAGGCTAGCTGTATGGCTCCCTTTGAAGGGGGTGTCCTCGGAGGTTTTGTTTTGTTTTTATTGTCTGCAGCAGCTTCGCCGCACCAGATGACCGCTTGGGATCAATTCGTGGCGATCATTTCCAAGCCCGACAATATGCCGGTAGCCGGAGCGCTCCTGCTGGTCTTCTTTTTCACCTGGGTGGCGATGAGGCAGGCGCTGCGCAACGACAAGCTGATCCGTGAAGGTCGTGAAGACGAAATACTGGAGGGTATGCAGAAGTAATTCTGCCCTCAAGCTCGAGATATGCCGTACCGAATAATCGCAGAGAACTGCACGGGTTGTACCGCCTGTGAACAGCGTTGTCCTACACAGGCCATAAGTGGCCGGAAGGGCGAAGCTTTTATAATTGAAGCCGCCAGCTGCATCGATTGCGGTGCCTGCGGTGTTATCTGCCCGGACGACTCGATTCTGGACACCTTCGGTCAGATGACCTCGGTGCTCAAGAAGGTCGAACGGCCTATCGCCGTGATCAACCCCGACAGCTGCAATGGCTGCGGTGTCTGTATCGACGTCTGCCCGTTCGACGCGTTGTATCCCGCGCCGGGGAACTCCGGTCCCATCTACCTGGGGCTGGTCGAGGTGGATGAGATAAAATGCGTCGGCTGCAAACTCTGCGAAGAAGTCTGCGGTTGGGAGGGCGTTTACATCATGACCGGCGCGGAGAAGGTCGACTATCTCGAAGACCTCGGCTTTGGCCAAAGCGAAGCCAGCGACTCCGAAAAGGCAGCCTGATTACAGACCCGCCGCCTGCGACAGCTCTCGCTTGATGAGTGCGGGGTGGTGAAGCGCAGGGCCCTGTAGTTCAGATGAGCTTGTTCAGGGGGTACTCGACTATACCCACGGCACCCGCCTTGAGCAGCACCGGTACGAGGTCGCGCACGGCTTTCTCCGAGATTATCGTCTCGACTGATACCCAGTCACCTTCGAGCAGATCGGCAACTGTCGGTGCGGTTACACTGGGAAGCGCGCTGGTGACCGCTTTGAGCTGGGCCCGCGGGACGTTCATTTTGAGGCCGACCACTCCCTCGGCCGCCAGGGCGGCCTTGACCAGGGTTGATATCTGTTCGATCTTGGCGCTGCGGACCGGGTCCGCCATGGCTTCGCGGTTGGCTATCAGCTGGGGGTTGGATTCCATAAGGTCGGCTATGATTACGAGCCCGTTTGCCCGCAGGGTGCTCCCGGTTTCGGTGACCTCGACTATGGCATCGCACAAGCCCTGGCTGATCTTGGCCTCGGTGGCTCCCCAGGAGAACTCCACGTCTACCTTGATGCCTTTGTCGGCAAAATATCGGGCTGTAAACCCGGTCAATTCAGTCGCGATGCGTTTTCCTTCGAGGTCTTCGGGCGACTTTATCGGAGACCCCGCCGGTACCGCCAGCACCCAGCGGGTGGGACGGAAGGAGGCCTTGGAGTACACGAGATCGCAAACGGCCTCGACGTCCGAGTGGTTTTCTTCGGTCCAGTCTTTGCCGGTGATACCGCAGTCGAGAGCTCCCAATTCAACGTAACGTGACATCTCCTGGGCTCGCACAAGGGAGCAGGTGATGTCGGGGTCGTCAATGTAGGGGAAATAACTCCGCGAAGATTTTGTGATTCTCCAGCCCGACTTGCGCAGCAGCTCTATAGTTGAATCTTCGAGACTGCCCTTGGGCACACCGAATTTGAGGATGCTCACTTGCTGTACACCTCGGCCGGGTCAAATATTCTTTCGCCCTGTACCTGCAGCTCGTCGTCTACCACCCGCCTGAAGAAACAGGAGCGGTAGCCTTCGTGGCACGCGGCTCCTCCCACCTGCTCAACCTGCAGCAATATAGTGTCGGAGTCGCAGTCGACGAAAACGTCTTTTACCAGCTGGGTATTGCCGCTTGATTGCCCCTTGATCCATAACTCGTCGCGTGAACGGCTCCAGAAGGTGGCGGTTCCGGTCTCAAGTGTGTGTTTCCACGACTGCTCGTTCATGTAGGCTACCATAAGGACGGTACCGTCCCCGTGATCCTGGACTATGACGGGAACGAGCCCGTCCCCCTTGGCGAAATCGATATCTATCATGACTTGCTCGCGTAGGGGCGTGCTGCCGTTCGCGCGTCGCGGATGCTTACAGGGGATATCAATAAACGCAATCCCTTGTTCTGCTGTCGCTACAGGGGTAAACGACCAATATGCGGCTTGATGAACTTGCAGAAAAGCTCGGCGCTGAGCTCGAAGGAGATCCGGCGATAGAAATAACCGGTGTAGCCCCGGTTGAGACTGCCGGCCCCACAGATCTCGCTTTCGTCTCCAGTCTCAAGTACCGGCGGATGCTTCGGTCGTCTTCGGCCGGCGCTGTGCTCGTAGACCGCTCGGTGGATATGGAAGGGCTGCAGTTACTCAGGTGCGACAATCCCCAGCTTGTATTCGCGGCAGCAATTGGCCTGTTTGACGATCGGCCGCAGCCGGTGGAGGGCGTACATGCCTCAGCCGTGGTTGCCGACAGCGCCCACCTGGGAGAGGGGGCATACGTTGGCCCGTTTGCCGTGCTGGGCGAAAATGTAGTGCTCGGTCCGGGGGCGCGGATATATCCGCACGTCGTTATCTATCCCGAGGTTAAGGCCGGGCGTAATTTCACGGCCCATGCGGGTGTAGTCGTCCGTGAGCGAGTACTACTGGGTGACGATGTCACCCTTCAGCCTGGAGTCGTTCTTGGCGGCGACGGCTTCGGCTTTCTGCCAAACGGGCAGGGCGTGGCGATCAGCGTTCCCCAGGCAGGTACGGTAAAGATTGGCGACAGCGTTGACCTGGGAGCTAACACGACGGTAGACAGGGCCGCGGTGGGAGTTACCACGCTAGGAGACGGCGTTAAGCTGGACAACCTCGTTATGATCGCCCACGGCTGCGACCTGGGTGATCACACCATACTGGCGGCGCAGACCGGTGTAGCCGGGAGCACCAGGCTGGGGGCCGGGGTAATGACCGGTGGGCAGTGCGGATTTGGTGGACACCTCGAAATCGGCGCCGGCGTGCAGTGCGCAGGGCAGACCGGCGTGCTGGGCGATGTCGAAAGTGGCGAGATAGTTGCCGGAACGCCCGCGGTAAGCATTGGCCTGTGGCGGCGCTGTTCGGTCCTGCTCAAGCGCTTACCCGAGCTTTTTAAACGGGTAGCCCGGATCGAAAAAGCACTGGAAACGGGGCCCGATGAGCCAACTTGATTCGTTGCCTTCCTCGGCAGCTCGGTGTACACTTCGTTGCTGTCTAGGTGTTCCGGTGCGGTAATCACCTGGTTTTGTAGGCGAGAATGGAAGTTCGCATAGCAGACCTTGGGTCGGTTCCCAGGCGGGTAGAGTTTTCTGAACCCGTTGAAAGCATGAACCGGCAGCTCGCGCTCAGTCCCGGGTGTACGGGCCAGCATTTTGACGAGGCGCTCAAAGTAGCTGCCGAGTTGCAGCTGTGTGGCGACGACGTGGTCGTCACAGGGCAATTGGAGGGCGGCGTGACGGGTGGTTGCCCGCGCTGCCTCGACGAGTTTTTCAGGGGTATCAAGCGGGATTTTCGTTTGGTCGTTGAACGGTTTGACCGGAAAGCCGACGCTGAAAGCAGAGCGCTCGCGAGCCACGATGGCGATAGGCTCGACCTGTCACCACTGGTAGTTGAAGAGCTGTTGCTGGGAGTAGATGATACTACGCCCTGCAACGAAGGTTGCAGGGGCCTGTGCTTCGGCTGTGGGGTTAACCTCAACCGAGCCCCCTGTACTTGTGATTGATCGTCGGTAGAGCAAGGTTTACCCAACTTAGAAGAGAGGAAGATACCGAGATGGCTGTACCAAAGAGAAGAACTTCAAAGTCGAAGAGAGATATGCGTCGCTCCCACGATTCACTTTCCACTCCGCCCATGTCGGATTGCCCGAATTGCGGTAAAAAGAGAGCTCCGCACCGTGCTTGCGCCGCATGTGGCCACTACAAGGGCCGCGCCGTAGTCGGCAGCCAGGAGTAGTCTGCTGGATCCGGCTGCTCGTTTTGCGGGGCGGTTGGCGCTGGTAACCGGTGCTACCCGTGGCATAGGCGCAGCCGTTACTCGGTGCCTGCTTGAGGGAGGCGCCCAGGTAGTCGGGGTCTACAGGACCGACGACACCGCTGCCGAGGAGTTTACATCTTCACTCGGCGACCTTGCAAAGGCCTTTGAATCCCGGAAGCTCGACCTGGCCGAAGCCGGGGCGGTTGGTGAACTGTCGGACTTCGGGGCCGAACTGGTCGTAAATTGTGCGGGTCGTTCGCGTGATGCCTTGCTCCTGAGGTCGAAGGGCGATTTCGTATCCGGGATCCTGGCCAACAACCTGGAGTCGTCCATTACGGTGTGTCGTGTCCTG
This sequence comes from uncultured Binatia bacterium (SeqCode), assembly GCA_963579235.1. Classification (GTDB taxonomy): domain Bacteria; phylum Desulfobacterota; class Binatia; order UBA1149; family UBA1149; genus UBA1149. Next base: position 5,454 of record CAUZFM010000050.1, on the reverse strand, counting down.
TTGCCGGCGATGCTCAAGGCCCGTTTTGGAAGGATCGTCAACGTGAGCTCGGTGGTGGCTTCGACCGGCAACGCGGGCCAGACCGCTTACGCTGCCGCGAAAGCCGGAATCGAGGGTTTCACGAGGGCGCTGGCGCGCGAAGTGGGGGGCAAGGGCATCACCGTAAACTGCGTGGCGCCTGGCTTCATCGAGACCGCGATGACCTCGGCAACCAGTGAGAAACGGCTGCAGTCAGTGCTCGACTCCACCGCAGTCGGTCGCGCCGGTACGCCCGCCGAAGTAGCCCACGCGATAAGCTTTTTGTGCGAAACAGGGGCCTCTTACGTCACCGGTGCCGTGTTGCATGTCAACGGTGGCTTGTATATGTAACCGGCGTTCCCGCGACGCTGTCGCGAGGCGGCGACAGCAGGGCTGCCGCTTGACCGGAGGGAGATATAAGTATGGGTTCTGTAAACGAAAAGGTGCTCAAAATTATATGCGAACACCTGACGGTCGACCCGGCGCAGGTGTCCCTCGACTCTTCTTTCGTGGATGATCTGGGGGCCGATTCCCTTGATATCGTTCAGCTGATCATGGGCCTGGAAGAAGAGTACCAGGTCGAAATTTCTGACGAAGACGCTGAAAAAATACGCACTGTCCAGGACGTCATCGACTATGTCCAGGCCGAACAGAAGTAAGGAGTCCTCGGCGATAACGTCAGCGATCAAAGTTATTGTGGCATCGGATCACGCTGCGGTTGCAGCGCGGGCCCTGGTTGTCGAAACACTCGCTTCGCTGGGGTACGTCGTCCAGGATGTCGGCCCCACAGGAGAGGAATCGGTGGATTATCCGGACTATGCACAAGTCGTGGGCGAGGCCGTGGGTAGCGGAAAGTCGGAACTGGGCGTGTTGCTTTGTGGCAGCGGCATCGGGATGTCGATTGCTGCTAACAAGATCCCGGGTGTCCGGGCTGCGCTCGTACACGATGTGACCGGGGCCCGACTTTCCCGGCAGCACAACGACGCGAATGTCCTGGTGTTGGGCGGTGGAATGATGGGCGAGCGATTGCTCAAGGACGTGGTAGAAGCCTGGACGGGCGCCTCTTTTGAGGGAGGCCGGCACCAGGGGCGGGTTAACAAGATAACTGCACTTGAAGGTGCGGGCCGAGGTAGCAGCCGATGAGCCTGCTTGCACAACAGGATCCTGAAATCAGTAAAGCCCTGGGCGACGAACTTGCCCGGCAGGAGCGCAACCTCGAGCTCATAGCCTCCGAGAACGTGGTCAGCGAGGCCGTGCTCGAAGCGATGTCGTCTGTGCTTACCAACAAGTACGCCGAGGGGTACCCCGGACGTCGCTATTACGGCGGCTGCGAGCACGTTGACGTTGTCGAGCAGTTGGCTATTGACCGGGTGCTCAAATTGTTCGGCGCTGATCATGCCAACGTTCAACCCCACTCCGGTTCGCAGGCCAACATGGCGGTTTATTTTTCCCAGCTTCAGCCCGGTGACACGATACTGGCCATGAACCTCGCACACGGCGGGCACCTTACCCATGGCAGCCCGGTTAATTTTTCGGGACGGTTTTTCAACGTTATCCCCTACGGGGTCAAGGAAGCGGATGGACTGATCAACTTGGACGAGGTGGCCGAGCTCGCGAGAGAGCACAAACCTAAAATGATAGTTGCCGGTCACAGCGCTTATCCCCGACAGCTTGAATTCAAGCGCTTCAGGGAAATCGCCGACGAGGTATCGGCGCTTTTGATGGCCGACATTGCCCACGTCGCAGGGCTCGTGGCTACGGGCCTGCACCCGTCTCCCGTGCCTTACTGCGATTTCGTGACCACGACCACGCACAAGACCCTGCGGGGTCCACGGGGCGGCGTGATTTTGTGCCGCGAAGAGTTCGCCAAGGCCATAGATTCGTCTATTTTTCCCGGAAACCAGGGCGGTCCTCTGATGCACGTTATAGCCGCCAAGGCGGTCGCGTTTTCAGAAGCTCTCGAGCCCTCGTTCAAGGTTTACCAGCAGGCGGTCCTCGATAATGCGCGCGCTCTCGCCGATGGCTTGCTCGGCAGAGGTTTCAGCTTGGTGTCGGGTGGTACCGATAACCACCTGCTGTTGATTGATTTTCGAAAAAGCGAGATTACCGGCAAGGTTGCGCAGCATGCCCTCGACCGGGCAAACATTACTACCAATAGGAACTCGGTTCCCGATGATCCACGCTCGCCTTTTGTCACCTCCGGATTGAGGCTGGGCACACCCGCTGTCACTACGCGGGGAATGGGGACCGGCGAAATGGCATCCGTAGCCGCTTTCATCGAACGGGTACTGGCGGCGGTTGACGATGACCTGGTCGCAGACGCGGTGGGAGCCGAAGTAGCGAGCCTTTGCGCTTCGTTTCCCCTCTATCCCTCATCGGCACCAGCCCGACGCGCTAGCGCCTGAAGCGCTAGGCCCGGTGAGGCTGACGTGAAGTGTCCGTTCTGCAGCGTCGACGGTAACCGGGTCGTCGACTCCCGCGACAACGGTGATGACACCGTCCGGCGGCGCAGGGAATGCGAAGGTTGCGGACGACGTTTTACCACCTACGAGCGCATCGACGTGATCATGCCCCACGTTGTGAAGAAGGGGGGGCGCCGCGAAACCTGGGACCGTGGCAAAATCGTTCGGGGGCTTTTCAAGGCTTGCGAGAAACGCCCTGTTTCGGTCGAAGCGGTGGAATCCACCGCCGATGCCATCGAACGAGAAGTGCAGGAGCTAGGCCTGGCCGAACTCGAAAGTTCGGTAGTCGGCGAAGCGGTGATGCAATCTCTGAAGGGGCTCGACGAAGTAGCTTATGTGCGTTTTGCGTCGGTTTATCGTTCTTTTCGCGACATAGACGAATTTATGTCAGCGCTGGAAAGCCTGGTGCGTGAGAAGGGTCAGGGAGATAAGGAGAAATGAGTGTGGTAGCGGCAGCAGATAGCAGGCGCATGCTGCAGGCCTGCGAAGAGGCCGAACGTGGTCTTGGCCACACCTCGCCGAACCCGGCGGTCGGCTGCGTGGTGGTCAAAAACGGCCGGCTCGTGGGGCGGGGCTTTCATACCGCCGCCGGGCAGGCGCACGCCGAGGTCAAGGCTCTCAGTGATGCCGGTGCTGCGGCGCGAGGGGCTACGGTCTACGTGACGCTCGAGCCCTGCTGTGTGCAGGGACGCACGCCGGCCTGCACCGAGGCCTTGATCGCAGCCGGCGTCAAGATGGTCGTATATGGGAGCCGCGATCCTAATCCTCGGGTTAATGGTCGAGGTGGCCGCAAACTCAGGGCAGCCGGGATCAAAGTTGTCGCCGGTGTCGAGCAGCCCGCGTGCGACCAGATTGTGAAGGGGTACCGCGAGTGGGTCCTGACCGGCTCCCCGCTCGTGGGTATGAAACTCGCCGTCAGTCTCGATGGGCGTATCGCGGCCAGGGGCGGAGCTTCGAAGTGGATATCGGGTCCGGCCTCCCGTGCCCTGGTGCAGCAGATGCGCAGACAAGCAGACGCCGTGCTCGTCGGTGCGGGAACAGTGGCCGCTGATGACCCTCGGCTCAGTTGCAGGCTTCGCGGCGCGAGACAACCCTTGCGCGTGGTTCTCGACGAACGCCTCTCGGTGTCACCCCTGTCACGGGTAGTTACCGGGCGCGGGGATTGCCTCCTGGTTTGCGCGCCGGGCGAAGTCAGTAGCGGCAGGGCCGATGCCCTGCGAGCTGCCGGGGCGGAGGTTTACGGCACGCGTGGGCGCGGGCGGGGGGCGTGGCAGCGCCTGTTGGCCGAACTGGGCAGGCGCGATGTACACGAATTACTCATAGAGGGCGGAGCCGGGGTCGCCGCGAGCGCCGTTAAAGCACGCGTGGTTTCTGAACTGACCCTGTTCTATAGTACACGGCTACTCGGCGGCGATGGGGTACCGATGCTCGATTCCCTCGGGGTCAGGTCTCCGTCGGGGGCACCCCTGCTGAGCGATGGCACGATCGACAGGGTAGGCCATGACTTCGTGTGGCGTGGTCGGTTTGAAAACAGTGGCTGAAGTCAAAAAAGAAAACTCGGTAGAGCTTGCCGTGGGCGCACTGGCCGCTGGCCGGATCGTGCTCTTGACCGACCGTGAGCACCCGGAGCGGGGGGCCAGCGTCTGTGTAGATCCCGGCCTCCTTGATGCCGACACGATCAATTTTTTCGTGAGCTACGCCCGCGGCCTGGTGTGCCTGGCCATGACAGAGCAGCGCATGCAACAGCTGGGCATTCCACTGCTGGCCGACGATTCGGCGAGGGAAGGGAGGCCGGTGTTCGGCGCCTCCATCGAAGCGGCGGAAGGAGTGAGCACCGGAATATCCGCGGCCGATAGGGCGCGGACCATACTCGTGGCCTCGCATCCCGATTCTGACGTGGACTCCCTGGTCATGCCGGGGCACGTACACTCGGTCCGTGTTTCGGACAGGGGGGTGCTGGTTACGGTGGCCCCCGCCGAAGCCGCTGCTGATCTTGTTGCCATGACCGGCTCGGCGCGCTCTGCCGCCTTTTGTTGCGTGCTGGGTGACGATGGGGAAGTGGCTGATGACACAGAATTACGCGCCCTGGCCAAACGCTTCTCTCTTGCCATGGTGGATGTCTCGGAAGTGGTCGATTTGCGACTGAAAACCGAGCTGGTCGTTGAGCGGGTTGCCGAAAAGGAAATCGACAGTGCCTACGGTGGCCGCTACCACGCCGTTGTTTATCGTAACGACATGGACGAACACGAACACGTGGCCCTGGTAGCGGGAGTTCTGGATGGCCCGGAGCCGGTCTGGGTGAGAGTCCATTCGCAGTGTCTTACGGGTGACGTGCTCGGCTCGGCGCGCTGCGACTGTGGAGAACAGCTCGCCATGTCGCTTGAGATGATCGCGCGCAACGGTCGCGGCGTCGTCGTTTACATGCACCAGGAGGGACGTGGCATAGGCCTGGCGAATAAAATCAAGGCCTATCACCTGCAGGACCAGGGCAGGGATACGGTTGAGGCCAATCTCGACCTCGGCTTTGGCGAGGACCTCAGGGACTACGGGATGGCGGCACAGATACTCAAGGACCTTGGCGTTACCAGGGCCTGCCTGCTCACGAACAACCCCGCGAAGGTAAGCGGGCTCAAGAAGCACGGCATCGATGTGGCCGAACGGCGCCCTCTCCAGCCACCGGCTCGTGCTCACAACGTGGACTATCTCAAGACCAAGCAACAGAAACTCGGCCACATTCTCGACAGCGGGGCGCTCGAGGTCGTTCGCCGGGAGAACAGCGGTGGCGAGTAACAAGACTCGAATCGCGGTGGTCGTCGCCAGTTTCAATTTGGCGGTCACCGACAACCTGCTCGAAGGGGCGCTTTCGGCGGCCGACAAGCACGAAGCAGATGTCGACGTTTATCGCGTGCCGGGGGCGTTTGAGCTGCCTCTGTTGGCTGCGAGTGCTGCCCAAAGTGGACGCTATGACGCCGTG
>CAUZFM010000049.1:0-20157 GCA_963579235.1 uncultured Binatia bacterium (SeqCode) | reverse complement strand
CCGTGATCGCGGCCCCCAGCTCCTCGAGCGCTGCCGCGTTGGCCGACTGGTGATCGTCGGCCGCCCAGGGATAGGGCAGCAACAACGAAGGAGTGGCCGTGGCCAGCAACTCGGCCACCGTGGTGGCACCCGCCCGGCACACCGCCACGCGCGCGCCCGAGTAGGCAGCCGCCATGTCCTCTATGAAGGGCACGACGCGGGCCTCGATGGATGCGGCCCGGTAGGCGGCGCGGGTCTCGTCCAGCCCGGTCTCGCCAGCCTGGTGCAGTATGGGCGGTAGCTTCACCCGCGACGAAATCGAGGCCAGGGCCGTGGTCACCGCCCGGTTCAGGCTCACCGCCCCCGCGCTGCCACCGAGCACCAGCAGCGTGTCTCCCCCGTCCGTCAACTCGGCGCCATCGGCCAGGTCGAGGCCCTCTCGCAGGGGATTACCCGTCCAGCTACAACGACCAACGGGAAACACGTCGGCGCTTTCTTCAAAGCTCGTGCACACTCTCGCGGCGGCACGCGCCAACAGCTTGTTGGTCAATCCCGGTTTGCGATTCTGCTCGAGCAGCACCACGGGCAGGCCAGCCAGGCGCGCACCCAGCACCCCTGCCGCAGAAGCGTAGCCGCCCAGGCCCAGCAGCACCCCGCAGCCCCTGCGCTTGAGTTCGCGGCGTGCGCCCAGTGCCGCGCCGGCCACGCTCAGCAGCGCGCCGGCGGCAGCACGGGGGCTGCGACCGGCCAACGGTTGCAGCGGTTGGCACACCAGTTCGAAGCCGGCCGGCTCGACCACCCGTGCTTCGATACCGCGTTCTGCACCGAGAAAAAAAATGGAGGCGTCCGGATGGCGCCTCCTCAACAAGCGGGCAACGGCCAGGCCGGGAAACAAGTGTCCGCCCGTACCTCCCCCGGCTATGGCAACGTTCATCTTTCGCGCAGCTCCCGCGAAAGCGACATCAGCACGCCCACGCAGGCCAGGCTGAAAAGCATCGACGAACCACCGTAGCTCACGAACGGCAACGCCATGCCCTTGGTAGGCAGCAGCCCCAGCACCACTCCCATGTTGAGCAGAGCCTGCATGGTCAAGGCCATGGTCAGACCGGCGGCCAGCAGTTGGCCGTAACGATCGGGATGGCGATAGGCTATGCGAAATCCACGCTGGGCCAGCAGGCAGAAACAAAGCAGCAACACGCCCGCGCCCAGTATCCCCGTCTCCTCGCCCACCACCGAGAAAATGAAATCGGTGTGCGCCTCGGGCAGCCAGCCGGTCTTCAATCGCGAGCTGCCCAGGCCGACACCAGTCCAGCGCCCCGACCCGAAGGTAATGAGGGACTTGTTGAGTTGCCAGTTGCTTCCCAGCGGGTCGGCATCGGGGCTGAGAAAGGCCAGCACCCGCCTCACGCGGTAAGGTTCAAGCGCTATCGCAGCGGCCGCCGCCGCTGTCCCGGCTGTGCCCATGGCCACCAGCCATGCGGCGGGCAGTCCGGCGATCAGTAGCATGCCCATGCCCAGCGCGCCGATGAGAACCGTGGTGCCGAAGTCGGGCTGCCGCATGAGCACCGTGGTGATGACGGCCAGCAGCAGGCCAATGATGGCCACCTCGCGTTTCCAGCCGGGGCCGTGCTGTCCGTGCGCGGCCAGTACTGCGGCGGCGAACACCACGAAGGTCCACTTCACCAGCTCACCCGGCTGCAGGTTGAACGGACCCAGCGCAATCCAGCGACAGGCACCGTGCGTGCAGTTACCCAGGCTCGGCACCAGCGGCAGGCATAGCAACAGCAACGAACCCACGAGCAGCCAGGGAGCCGCCCTCTCGAGCAGGTCGGAACGGCAGCGAGACAGGCCGAACATGAGCGCGCCCCCGAGCACCACCGAGACAACGTGCTTGATAAACATGCGGTAGCTGTCGCCGTAAGTCTGCCGCGAGAAGAAGTACGTCGTGTCGAGCACGAAGAGCAGGCCCGCGACCACCAGCAGGCCGACGGCAGTAATCATCCACGGGTCGGGCCTGTCCGAGGCCCGTACGCTCACCCTCTTACGCTTTGCTGTCGCCATCCGCCCGATCCCTCACCACCCGATCCCTCACCGCCCGATCCCAGCTACCCAATCCCGCGCCAACTGCTCAAAGCGACGGCCACGCTCAGCGTAGTCCGCAAACTCGTCAAAACTCGCGCAGCCCGGGGCCAGCAGCACCGCGTCGCCAGCCTCGGCTTCTTCCACCGCCACGGAAAACGCCTCCTCCAGCCCGGCCGCCAGCTGCACCCGCAGGCTACCCCGCAGGTCGTCGTCTATGCGCCCGGCGGCTGCCCCGTAGGCGATCACTGTCTTTATCCTAGCACCGCAGGAGGCGACCTCCGAGAAGTCTGCGCCTTTATCCACACCGCCCATCATCAGCAGCAGCCCGCGGTCGAGAGCACGCACGCTGCTCACCACCGAACCGGTGTTGGTGGCCTTCGAATCGTTCCAGAACTCCAGCCCGCCGCCAGCAGCCACCGACACCAGCCTGTGCGGAAGTGGCTCAAAACTACTCAGCGCTTGTTCGAACTGCTCGCCCGACACGCCCGCCAAGCGCGCCAGCACGGCCGCCGCTGCCACGTTTTCGATATCGTGGGTAACGCGGGGCCAGCGGTCGGGCAGCTTCACCGTCCAGCCGGGGCCTCCCTCCAGGGTCCGCTCCTGCTCCCGCCAGCGCAGCCCGCCGTCGCCGGCGGGCAGTGGCGAGCTGCCGAAGCTGCTGCAGTCGGCCGCCGAGAGATCCGGCACTCCGCCGCAGCCACCCTCGCGGGCGCGCTGGGGCCAGTCCTGGTCGCGCCCTATCACCGAGTGACGCGCGCGCGTAAAGACAGCCAGCTTGGCCGCGAGATATGCCTGCATGTCGCCGTGGCGGTCGAGGTGGTCAGGAGTAAGGTTGAGCAGAACGGCCAGGTCGGGGGCAAAGCCGCTCACTCGCTCGAGCTGAAAGCTCGACACCTCCACCACGTAGCAGTCCCAGGGCTGCTCGTCTTTGCCGGCCGCCGCCACCGCGTCGCTCAGCGGAGTGCCTAGGTTGCCACCGGTAAACACCTTGCCACCGCAGGTGCCGAGCACGTGCCCGAGCAGCGCGGTGGTCGTGCTCTTGCCGTTGGTCCCGGTCACGGCGTACAGCGGTGCTGGCCCGAGTAGTCGCCACGCAAACTCAAGCTCCGAGATGACCTCGACGCCGCGATCAAGGGCGGCGAGCACCAGTGGGTGGTCGGCCGGCGCACCGGGGCTTACCACCAGCGCGTCAACTTCGCCCAGGCGCGCAACCGCCCCTTCGGGCGCCACCAGTTCGGCTTGCTCGCAAGCCTCGCCGCTGTCGTCGGTCGCGAGCACCGCGATGCCACGCCTGAGGGCGGCGCCTACGGCCGCGCGGCCGCTGCGACCGAGGCCGAGAACAAGCACGCGCGCCGGAGCAGCCACGGCAATCGGCTTCGTCCTCGCCATAGCCAAAACCCCTCAGCGCAGCTTGAGCGTGGCCAGCGCCATGAGCGCGCACAGCACCGAGATGATCCAGCAGCGCACGATGATCAGCGGTTCGGGCCAGCCCTTGAGCTCAAAGTGATGATGTATGGGAGCCATGCGGAACACCCGCTTACCCCTTAGCTTGATAGACCCGATCTGCACTATCACCGACACGGCCTCGGCCACGAAGACGCCCCCGGCCAGCACGAGCACGAGCTCGTTGCGTGTAATGACGGCCACCATCCCCAGCCCACCGCCGAGGGCAAGCGAACCCACGTCTCCCATGAACATCTGCGCCGGGTAGGTGTTGAACCACAGAAAGCCGAGGCTGGCGGTGACCATGGCCGCGCAGACCACCGTGAGCTCACCGGCTCCCGGCACGCCGGGTATGAGCAGGTAGTCGGATATACCCGCGTGACCAGCCGAGTATGCAAAGATGGCAAAGGTAACAGCGGTGGTCATCACCGGCCCGATGGCCAGGCCATCCAGCCCGTCGGTGAGGTTGACGGCGTTGGAGGTACCCACCACCACCAGCACCGCGAAGGGGATGTACCACAAGCCGAGGTCGGGGTTCAGGTCCTTGAAAAAAGGTATGGCCAGGGTGCTGTCGAAACCCGGCCTGAAGTACATGGCCAGCATCACGCCGCCGGCAATCAAGGCCTGCCAGGCCAGCTTGCTGCGCCCGCTCAGTCCCTCGTTGCTGCCCTGGGAGATCTTGCGAAAATCGTCCATGGCGCCGATCGAGCCGTAGCCGGCTATGACCACCACCGTGATCAACACGTAAAAGTTCTGCAGGTCGGCGAGCAACAGCACGGGCACCAGCAGCGACATGATGATCAGTATGCCGCCCATGGTAGGCGTGCCCTGTTTCACGGCGTGCCCCTCGGGCGCGTACTCGCTCACCGGCTGGCGAATCTGCCCGGCCTTGAGTACCCGGATAAGGCGCGGCCCGAAGACGAAGGCGAACAGTAGCGCGAGCAGGGCCGCCGCCAGGCTGCGAAAGGTGATGTAGCGAAGAACGTTGAGCAGCGGCAACGAATCGGCAAAGGGTAACAGCAGGTTGTACATCATTGCCTGCCTCCCAGCTGTTCGAGCTCGGCTACGACCCGGTCCATCGCTGACCCCCTCGATCCCTTGACCAGTACCACGTCGCCCGCACGCCAGCACCTGGCCACCGACGCGGCCACCTCGGCGTGGTCGGCGCAGATCGCCACCCTGTCGGCCGCCAGGCCCGCCGCCAGCGCGCCGCCCACCAGCGCCTTGGCGTTGGCTCCCACGACGCACAGCAGGGCCGGCGCCAGGTCGGCCGCCGCGCGCCCGGCAACCTCGTGCAGCCGGTCAGTCTCGCTGCCCAGCTCAAGCATGTCGCCCAGGGCCAGCAGGCAGCGCCCCTGCCCGGCTGCATCGCCTATGGTCTGCAGGGCGACCTCCAGCGACGCGGGGTTGGCGTTGTAGCAATCGTCGACAACGGTCACACCGTTGGCCAGCAGGCGGGGTTGCATGCGCATGCCCGGCACCGGCGCCGAGCCCAACCCCTCGGCGACCTCGGCCAGGCCCAGGCCCAGCTCCACACCCACGGCCGCCGCCGCCAGCGCGTTGGCCACGTTATGGAGGCCCACGGCCTTTATCTCCACCGCGCAGCGCTCGTCACCGTGCACGAGCACAAAGCGCGACCCCATCAGCCCCAGCGCTTCGATTTCGCAGGCCATCGTCTGGCCCTGCTCGCCGTAACCCACGTGGCGACCAGAAAAACGGGCCGCCTGCTCCACAACCCTGGCGTCGTCGAGGTTGACCAGGGCTGTCGCCCCGGCCGGCAGGCCGGCAAACAACTCGCCCTTGGCTGCGGCCACTCCTTCTATGGAGCCCAGCCCTTCGAGGTGCGCGCTGCCCACGCAGGTCACCAGCCCCAGCGTCGGCGAGGCGATCTCGGTAAGGCGGGCGATCTCGCCCGGAGCGTTCATACCCATTTCAAGCACGGCCACGCGGTGGTGCTCGGCCAGCTCGAGCAGCGTGGTGGGCATGCCGATGAGATTGTTCAAGTTGCCCTTGTTGGCCAGCACGGCGTCGTCGCCGTAAGCCGTGGCCAGGACGGACCTGAGCATTTCCTTGGTACTGGTTTTGCCGTTTGACCCGGTCACTGCGACCACCGGCACATCAAAACGTCCACGGTTCCAGGCCGCGAGATCGCCGAACGCGCGCAGGGTATCGTCGACCTCGAGAAACAACACGTCGCGGCGGTCGCCGCTGCGACCGCGCAGGCACACAACACCGGTGGCGCCGCCGGCTATGGCGCTGTCTACGTAATCGTGACCGTCAAACCGATCACCGGTGAGCGCCACGAAAAGGTCGCGGGGCCTGATGCTGCGACTGTCGGTCGAAACGCCGGCAAACTCGCGGTCGTCGGCCCGCGGCCGCGAAGTGGCGCTACAAGCCGCCGCTGCGTCGAGGCCGGTCACTCGCCCGCCTGCGCCGTCGCCCGTGTGCCGCTGCCGGGCCGAGCGTCGTCGAGAACCCCGGCCACCACCAGCCTGTCGTCGAAGGGAGCCCTCACGCCGTCGGTCTCCTGGTAATCTTCGTGTCCCTTGCCCGCCACCACCACCACGTCGGCGGGAGATGCCATGCCTATGGCCGAGCGAATGGCCGCGCCGCGGTCGGCCTCGCGCAGGTAGCCACTGCCCGTCGCGTGCTTCAACAGCGACATCGACGAAAGCGTGCCCTGCTCAATGTCGTCGAGAATAGTCTCGGGGTTCTCGGTCCGCGGGTTGTCGGAGGTCAGCACGGCCACGTCGGCCAGGCGGCCCGCCACCTCGCCCATCATGGCGCGCTTGCCCTTGTCGCGGTCGCCGCCGCAGCCGAACACCACCAGCAGTCGGCCTTCGGCCTGGCTTTTGAGCGCCAGCAGGGTGCGCTCCAGCGCGTCGGGAGTATGCGCGTAGTCCACCAGCACCACCGGGCTGCCTTGCCCCACGCGCTCCATTCTTCCGGGCACCGGGGCGCAGTCGGCGAGGCCGCGGACTATGCAACCATCGTCTATGCCCATCGAAGATGCCACGGCAATGGCGGCCATCATGTTCGACACGTTGACCGCTCCCAGCAGGCACGAACGTATGCCGAGCCGACGCCCGCGCAGGTCGACCACCGCGCGTATGCCGTCAAGGCCCAGCTCGAGCTGCCGCAGCGTTATGCAAGCTTTCTCTCCCTGCACGGTCGACCAGGTCCAGGCCTCGGTAGAGGACCCCAGCCTGCCGAGAAGGCGGCGGCCCCAGGGGTCGTCGTTGTTTATGACGGCCACCGAGTCTCCTGCCAGGTGCTCGGTGAACAACAGCGCCTTGGCGTCAAAATAAGCCTGTTCGTCGGCGTGGTAGTCGAGGTGATCACGAGTGAGGTTGGTGAACACGGCCGTGTCAAAACGACAGCCGGACACGCGCTGTTGTTCGAGCGCGTGCGACGACACCTCCATGGCCACTGCCTCGCAACCGGCGGCCCTGAAGTCGGCCAGCGTGGCCTGCAACTCCACGCAGCCGGGCGTGGTGAGACGCGCTGGGCGCGCGAAGGTCGAGCAGCGGGCGTCGAGCGTACCCATTATGCCCGCCTCGATCCCGGCCGCGCGCCAGATGCTCTCGAGCAACCACGCACAGCTCGTCTTGCCGTTGGTGCCGGTAATGCCCACCAGGGCGAGCTCGCTCGACGGGCAACCATAAAAAGCGTCGGCCAGCAGGCCCGCGTTGCGGGCCGTGTTATTGCAGCGCAGCAGGCGCGGCCGGGCGGGCAGCGATCGGTCGGCCAACACGGCCACCGCGCCAGCCTCGAGGGCCTGCTCCACGAAGCGAGCCCCGTTGACCCTGCTACCGGGCAGGGCGAGAAAAAGATCGCCGCTCGAGACCTGCCGCGAATCATCGCAGAGGCCAGCCACCTCGGTGTCAAGACCGACGACAGGGTCCGCCAGCTCGCTGGCGGGTATGGCCGAGATAAGGCTTTTGAGCAACACCGGCCTCAAGGTTGCAATTCCGGAAGAAGTTGCAACCGCACCGGCGTGGCGGCCGCCAGGCGGGTGCCGGCCGCGGGTTGCTGGTCGGCCACGTAGCCGCTGCCCACGGCCGCTATATCGCAATCGCATCCGTCGAGCATGCGCAACGCCGAGCGCATGCTGAGGCCCTCGAGATCGGGCATGAGGTCTTTACCTCCCGCTTGGTCGGCCTGCGGACGCACGCGCCGGCGCAAGCGAACCATCACCGGCTTTTCTTCGCGGGGTTGGTCGCGACGGATCTTGAGGTAATCGAGCCCCGACTCGGCTATGCGGCGAAACACCGGCGCGGAGACCACGCCGCCAAAGTGATTGTGTACCGGCCGGTTGACCACCACGGCCATGGCCAGGCGCGGGTCGTCGGCGGGCAGGTAGCCGGCAAACACCGACGCCCACCAGCCGTTGACATAAGTACGATCCTCGCCTATCTGCTGCGCGGTGCCGGTCTTACCGGCCACCCGCACCCCGTCAACCGCCGCCCTGAGGGCCGTTCCACCGGGTTCGACCACCGACTCCAGCATGGCCGTGACGCTGGCCGCCACCTGCTTGCTCACCGCCCTGCCCTCCACCACCGTCTCGTCGGGCACCTTCACCGTCCCGTCGGCCGCGACCACTGTCTTGACCAGGCGCGGCTTCATGCGCACGCCACCGTTGGCCAGCGTGGCGTAGCCCACCGCCAACTGCAGGGCCGTGCTCCCCATCCCCTGTCCAAAGCTGATGTTGGCCAAGCGCACCGGCCGCCACGAAGCTGCGGCCATAAGCTGTCCGCTCACCTCGCCGGGCAACCTCACGCCGCTGCGCGACCCGAAGCCAAAACGCTCGAGGTAGTCGTGCAGGCGCTCGGCACCCAGCTCGACACCGATCTTGGCCGAGCAGATGTTGCTCGAGTACTTGATGATCTCGGGCACCAGCAGGTCACCGTGCGGGTGGTAGTCGTGTATGGGGCGGCCACCATAGCGCCAGAGGCCATCCTCGCAGAAAAAACTGTCTTCCTCGCTGACGACACCCGAGTCGAGTGCAGCCGCCACCAGGAAAGGCTTCATCGTTGACCCGGGTTCAAAGTTGTCGGTGACTGCCCTATTACGCCGATCGGCCGGGTCTGACAGCCACGGGCTGTTGGAGTCGTAGTCGGGCAGGCTGACCATGGCCAGCACGTTGCCCGTTGAAGGCTCCACGATGACCACGCTGCCGCTTTGAGCGTCGAACTCCTCGAGCGCGGCCGCCAACTCGCGGGCGGCGATGCCCTGCAGGTTGGAGTCGAGCGTGAGCTGCACGGTATCACCCCAGTTGACCCCGGCGAGATCGCTCTCGTTGTAGAACGGTCGCTTGTGTATATCGCGGCAGACCCGGACGCTGACCGGCTTGCCCTTTATGTACTCGTCGAACTCCAGCTCCACGCCTTCCATGGCCCTGGAGTAGCTGTTGGTGTGGCCGACCACGTGTGAGGCAAGGCGGCCCTGGGGGTAAATCCGGCGCTGTATCTCGCTTTGCGAAGTATGGACTTCGAGTCCGGCAATGCCCAGTCGGCTCGCGGCGGCTGCCACATCGAGGCTCACCCTGCGCGCCAGCCACTGAAACCCGCCCGGCTTGCCCTTGAGCAGTCCGTCCACGCGGCCGCGTTCAAGACCCAGCACGGGCGCCAGCAGGGCGGCGTGGGACGGATCGTAGCGGTACTTGGTACTGCTGCGCGAAATGCTGCGCGTGGACAAGCTCGCGGCCAGGGTGGCGCCGTTGCGATCAACTACCCGTCCGCGAAACGACACCAGGGCAGTCTCCGAGCAGGTCATGCGCTGCGCCTTGTCGGCGCGGTGCTCGCCCTCCAGGGCGGTGAGGGTGAACATCCTCGCGAGCAGCGCCAATGCAAAAATCCCAAGGCAGGATCCCACGAATGCCAGTCGACGCCCGAACCTACTACGGTCTGTCATTCATTTCCCTGCTGCGCCCCGCGCGCGGTTTCAGCCCCAGTTCGTCGTCCGCGCGATTGCGCATGTGTTCGAATCCAATTTCACGGTCCACGGCCACCCTCAGCCGCGTGTGCTCGTGACCCAGCTCGTCGATCAGCCCGCGCGTGCTTTCTATCGAGTAGCCGAGATCCATGACCTTGGCGCGCACCATCACCTGCGACAGTCCCGCGCCGAGCACCAGTGCCGCGGCCACGGCCAGGCGCACGCGCGTACCGGCAGAGGCAGGGTCAAAGGCCCGCCGCGCCCACCAGGCGCCGAGTATACCCCGCTTCGCTTTACGCCGTGCCACCGGTTGTCTCCACTCTCGTGCTCCGCTCCGTTATTCTCTCAACAACCCTCAGGCCGGCGCTGCGCGCGCGGGGATTGCGCTCTATCTCGTCGCTGCCGGCGACCTGGCGCTTGCCGAGCAGGCGGGTACGCGCCTGCCAGCCGCAGTTGCACACCGGCAGGTCCGGCGGGCACAGGCAGTCGGCCGACCACTGCCGGAAAGTCCTCTTCACTATCCTGTCTTCGAGCGAGTGGTAGGAGAGCACGGCCATGCGACCGGCGGGCCTGAGCAGCTTCCAACCCTGGTCGAGCAGGGTCGTGAGTTCGTCGAGCTCCCGGTTGACCGCTATGCGCAGCGCCTGGAAAGTGCGCGTGGCCGGGTCGTGCCCCGGGCGGCCGCGCAGGCCTGCCTCGCGCACGGCCTGCGACAGGTCCGAGGTGCGGGCAAAAGGCGACAGCGCCCGCTTGCGCACCACCGCGGCGGCCACCCTGCGCGATTTACGCTCCTCGCCGTACTGGTAAAAGATGTCGGCCAGTTCGGCCTCGGAAAGTTCGTTGAGCAGGTCGGCGGCGGTGGCGCCGGTGGAACGGTCCATGCGCATGTCGAGTGGACCGTCCTTGCTGAAACTGAACCCGCGTTCTGCGTCGTCCAGCTGTACGCTGGATAATCCCAGGTCTGCTACCACCGCATCCACTCCATCATCCCATCCCAACCGCGCCAGCTGCTCAGCCGCCAGCGAGTAGCTGTCGTGCACCAGGTGCAGGTGGCCAGCCTCGCTCGCCAGCCCCGCCCGGGCGCGTTCAACCGCCTCGCGGTCACGGTCTATCGCCAGCACCTCGCCACCCGGCCCACAAGCCTCGAGCAGGCGGCGGGTAAAGCCACCCTCTCCCAGTGTCAGGTCGAGAGCCCTGCAACCCGGCCGCAAGCCCAGCGCCTGCATGACCTCATCAATCATGACGGGCGTGTGGGTGCCTATATTCGAACCCTCGTAGTTCAACTGCGCTCACCCGCGACCGTAGGCTGCCCGGCGGGTCGATAGGCCACTGCCCTCCAGTCTATAACACCGGTGTCCAGTTTTAAGCCCCGCGCCGCCCGGCCGCGCACAACTGCTCCAGGCTGCTTTGAAAGGAGTTCAGAAAGAGAAATCGCCGAAGAAGGAAGGATCCTGCCTGGCCTCGTCGAGCTGGCGACGGCCGTTTTCCCAGTCAGGCTGGCTCCAGAGCTGGAACTTCTGCAAGTCGCCGGTAAAAACGGATTCCTTGCCCAGGCCCGCGTAATCCCGGAGTTCCACGGGCACCAGCACCCGCCCCTGGGCGTCAATCTGCTGGTCCTGGGCGGGATGAACGTAGAGGCGCTTGAAATCGACGGTCCTTGACTCGAAGGGCGGCATTTCGCCCAGGCGGGCCTCCAGGCGCGCCCACTCGCTGAGAGGGTACAGATCAAGGCACCTGAACCTGGAGTCCAGGGCCCTGGTCAGTACTACCGCGCTGTCGCCCAGCTGGGCAAGTTGCTCACGAAAACGACGGGGGATCGCAATGCGTCCCTTGTCGTCGATTGAATGTGCAAACGTGCCCCTGAACATGAGTCAAAAAAAACGTGGGTGGCCAACCTCCCAAGAGATTGTCCACATTCCAGCCCCCGACCGATTCCAACCAAGGAGACCTTTCCCCACACAGCCCCACAACCACCCACAAGTTCCGTTTCTATCCCACTTCAGCCCTGGAAGGCAAGTTGTTTTTTTTTATGTGTGCGCGTAGCTGACCACCCCAGACATGAAAGCTAAGTGTATACAGCTTGTTAGATGGTGGGGTGCTGTGGGGAAAAAAATTGCCTGGAGACCCGGGCCGCTTTGTCACAGGGGGGGGATAGAAAAGAAAGGGGAAAAAACGGAGCCGGCCTGTAAGCCGGATTCTGTCCGAACACCGACCCGTAAAGGCGGTGTCCTGAGCAGTCATTCATCTGGGCCGCCGGTTGCCCGGCGGCTCATGCGACCTTACCCGGGGGCAAAGGACGGGCCATCCGCCCCCCTATTTGGTCTTGCTCCGGGTGGGGTTTACAAAGCACCCGCCGTTACCGACAGGCCTGGTGAGCTCTTACCTCACCGTTTCACCCTTACCCCGGCCTTGGCCGGGGCGGTTTACTTTCTGTTGCACTTTCCCCGTCTCGCGACGGGCCGCCGTTAGCGGCCACCCTGCCCTGAGGAGTCCGGACTTTCCTCCCGCGTACGAGACGCGAGCGACTGCCCGGCCGGCTCCGTTTCACCGACTCCATACAACGGAAAGCCCCCCGCTGTCCAGCCCCGCTGATGTGGGCAGGGATCAGTCCTCCGGTGAGACCAGGAAAAGAATGCGCTGACAGCTGGGGCAGTGGTTAATCGAACGTGAGAGCCTAATGTCGATGAGCACCTGCGGCGGTATGCGCACGTGGCAGCCCTTGCAGGCTTCGCCTTCCACTTCGACCACGGCCAGCCCGGCACCGCGCTTGAGCACGGTCTCGTAGCGCTTGAGCGCGGACGCCTCGATGGCACCGGCCACGAGCTGTCGTTCCCCGGCGGCCTTTTCGAGAATCGCACGCAGTTCGTCTATGCGCCCGCCCTCGTCCTCGACCTGCCTGTGGTCGGCCTGCTCAAGATCCCCGCGCTCCTTCTGAAGCACGAGCAAGCGGGCCTCGACCTGTTCGACCTCGACCTCGATTTCGTACAGCTGCTCTTCGTGTCCCTCTATGTCGCGGGAGAGGTCGCGAAGCTCGATCTTCGAAGCGTCGAACTCCCTTGAAGAGGCCACCGTGTTCTGGCGTTGCTTACGATCGCGCAGCTTGGAGTTGAGATCTTCGAGTTCGCGCTCGAGCAGGGCCCGCCGGTGCACGAGCTCGGCTCGCTCGACTGCCACCGCGCTCTCGCGCTGCGCGCATTCGGCTATCGCCCCGCGACGCGCCGCCAGGGCGCCTTCGTGGCGATCGACCTCGCGCCGTTGTTCGGCAAGACCGCTGTCGGTCTTCTGTAGTTCATAGAGTTTTCTGAGCTCTGACGTCACTATACTTCTGATAGACCAGTGGCCATAAGACCAATGGTGGGCCCACCAGGACTCGAACCTGGGACCAATGGATTATGAGTCCACTGCTCTAACCAACTGAGCTATGGGCCCGAAACGAGGAACGTTTCAGCCCACGAACCCTTTGAGCTTACGGCTGCGACTGGGCAACCGAAGCTTGCGCAGGGCCTTGGCCTCGATCTGCCGTATACGCTCGCGCGTGACGGAAAAACGTCCCCCGACCTCCTCCAAGGTATGGTCGGTTTTTTCTCCAATTCCAAATCGCAGCCTCAGCACCTGTTCCTCCCGCGGGGTCAGCGTGGCCAGGACCTTGCGCGTATGCGTCTGCAAGTTCTTGTTGACCACGATGTCCGGGGGGGCAATAGCCCGCTTATCCTCGATAAAATCACTGAGGTTACTCTCTTCTTCGTCGCCGATGGGGGTTTCGAGCGAAATAGGCTCCCTGGCGATCTTGAGCACCTTGCGCACCCGGTCGGGGGACAGGTCCATGAGGCCCGACAGTTCTTCGATCGAAGGCTCGCGCGCGTGGTCTATGATGAACTGCCGCTTGGTGCGGATGAGCTTGTTGATCCACTCGATCATGTGCACCGGGATGCGGATGGTGCGCGCCTGGTCGGCTATGGCGCGGGTGATCGACTGGCGTATCCACCAGGTGGCATAGGTGGAGAACTTGTAGCCGCGCTTGTAGTCGAACTTTTCGACGGCCTTCATCAGGCCGATGTTCCCCTCCTGTATGAGGTCGAGAAACTGCAGGCCGCGGTTGTTGTAACGCTTGGCTATCGACACGACCAGGCGCAGGTTGGCCTCGGTCATCTCGGTCTTGGCGATCGTCGCTTCGTCGCGGGCCTGGTTGATGCTTCGCCAGAGTTCGTCGAACTCGGAAACGGTGAGCCCGGTCAGGGCTATGATCTCCTGGGTCTCCTCCTGGCACTTGCCGATGTCGGCGGCCAGCTTCATAGCGCCCTCAACGCTCATGCGCAGGGTTCCACAAATGCGCTGGTCGCTGGTCTTGCCCTTGCCGAGCTTGCTCACGAGTTCTATGACCTGCTCGGGATCACGCCCGGTCTTACGCTGCGCTTTCTCCAGCAGACGCCGGCGCCGGCCCAGGCGCGAACGCGCGGTCGTAATTTCGTCTACGACCGAATCGAGCTGGCGGGTGTGCAGCGGTATGTCGCGCAAGCCCTGGAGAAATCCGTTGTTGAGTCGGCGTGCAGATGCCAGCAAGCGCTCCTGGTCCTTGTCGTCACAGCCGTCGGCCCGGTCGAGGTTGCGCTCAATGCTGTTGACCTTACGCACAACCTTCTTAAGCAACACGGTGAGCTGCCGGTTGAGCTCCTGCTCGCCCTCGTTGGCGACCATGCCCTCCGACGCTGCCTCGCCGCCGGCCTCATCGTCGACCGGGGCCTCGGCTGCATCCGCAGCGGGCTCAATGGCCACGGCCTCGGCATCGAGGTCATCACCGGCCACGGCTTCACCGGCCACCACCTCGGCGGCCTCGTTTACGGCATCGTCACCCTGGGATTCGACCTCCAGGCCCGCTACGCCCTGGGTATCCTGCTCGCCCTCGTCCGAAATCTCGGGATCGGGCTCCGCCAGCTTGACCACCGAGCGAACACGAATCTCGCCGGCCTCTACCAGCTCCAAAAGCGCACGCACCCGGTTGCGCCCAAAGGGTGACGAAAAGACAAGGTCAAACAATCGGTTGCTGCCGGCCTCTATGCGCTTGGCAATGGCTACTTCTTTTTCACGGGTGAGCAGCTTAATTGTGCTCATGTCGCGCATGTACATGCGCACGTAGTCGACGTCGCCCTCGCGATCGTTGGCCACGGCTCCTTTATTCTTGTCGGTCTTGCTGACGGCAGCCTTGGCGGCCGCCTTGCTCTCGATTACCGAGCGCTCGCCTTCGCTGGTATTGTCGGCGAGCAGGACGTCGTTCTTGCGCAGCGCCTCGAGCATGCTCTCGATGCCGCTCACGCCGCGGTCGTCGTCGCTACCCGCACCTAGCACGACATTGACGTCGTCGTAGGTAACAAAGCCGCGCTTCTTTCCCAGGGTGAGTAATGACCCGAGGGCCTCGGCTCCTACTCCCGGGGCCAGCTCTTCGCCACTAGCCGCCTCCCCAGCAGGTTTTGAGCTGCTCTTACGGCTACTCGCCATCTGACATCCGGCTGGATTTCCAGTCTCCCATTCCGGGGATAGCAGCAATATCCGAGCCAGACTCCTCGGCCCGCTTCAGTTCGAGCAGGCGTTGGCGGTTTATTGACTTGCGCTGCCGTCTTTCCAAGCCCGAAAGGCAGTCGCCCAGGGCTCGCCGAGCCACGTTGGTGTCGGAATATACACCCTCGTTGAGCCTCTGGGCCACCCTCGCCCCCAGGTCTGAGGGCAACGCGGCCAGCTGGTCGGCGGCGTCGGCCCTGCTGCTGACCTGCAGTAAATCACCCGCCACCTGCCGGAACGGCCCGTTTTCCATGAGGTCCAGGGCCCCGGCCTCGGCCACCGAGGCGGCCAGCGACGAATCACTTAGGAGCAAGGTCACCAGCAGTTCGTCCAGTCCTGCCGCGCCCCCCAGCGATTCGGCGCCCCTCGCGGCGCGCTTCTGCGGCGTGGGCGCAGCCTGCCCCCTGAGAACCTTCTCGCTTATGCCCGTCCACACGGAGGCCTTGCGCAGTAAAAGGTCATATTCGAACGGGTCCTGCACCTTTTTGAGCAAACTTGACAGGTCGCTGGCCGCCCTGGCCATGGAGGCCGTGTCGGTGGCCTGGCCGGTGAGCTGCCGCAGCCATGTGTCGACCAGCGGGCCAGCCCCGCTGAGCAGTTGCGCAAGCGCCTCCACGCCGCGTTCGCGCACAAAGCTGTCGGGATCAGCGTCGGCGGGCAACGACAGGCCACGGGCCCAGACGCCGGCCTCCATGAACACCGGAAAGCTGCGCCCCGCTGCCCGGCTGCCGGCCTCGTCGCCATCAAACAGCGTGATCATCTCCGAGCTGAAGCGCTTGAGCAGTTTGACCTGCTCGGCGGTGAGCGCCGTGCCGCAGGTGGCCACCACGTTCTCCATTCCTACCTGGTGCAGGGCGATTACGTCGGTGTAACCTTCAACGAGCAGCGCGAAGCCCTTGTCCTTCACCGCGGTGCGGGCAAGATCGAGCCCGTAGAGAACCCGACCCTTGTGATAGACCGACGACTCGACTGAGTTTATGTACTTGGGGCCCTCGGCTGTCTCGCCCTTGCGCCCGGCAAAGCCGACCACGCGACCCTGGTTGTCACGCAGCGGAAACATCAACCTCGAACGAAACGAGTCTACCGTTCGGCCCTGCCGCCGCGTGACCAGGCCGAGCGACTGTGCCTGCTCGAGGTCGGCACCCTGCTGCTTGAGCCAGCGTAACAGGCCGTCCCCTGATTCGGGCGCCGCGCCAAGCATGAAACTGTCAGATGACTTTTCGTTGATGCCGCGCGCCGCGAGGTACTCGAGCCAGGACTCGCCGGCCGGGGTCTCAAGCAGCACCCGGCGGTAGTAACCGGCCACCGAGTCGAGCAGGGCAAACAGGTCCTTGCGCACCGGGCCACCGACCGAGCCCCGTTCCTCGGGGAGCTCTATGCCGCAACCGTCGGCGACCTTGCGCACCGCCTCGGGGAAACTCAGCCCCTCGAGCGCCATGATAAACTTAAAAACGTTGCCGCCTTCGCCGCAGCCAAAGCAGTGATAGAAACCGCCATCGTCGTTGACCGAAAATGACGGGGTTTTTTCTTCGTGGAAGGGGCACAGGCCCTTCAGAGAGCGACCGGCTCTCCTCAATTCGACATGCGACGAGATGAACTCGGATATGCGCGCCGCTTCGCGGATCTCGTTTATTTTGTCCTCAGCAATCAAGGGTGACCGTCGTGGCCGGTAGAGACGAACCAGTCCTGTCCCTTATCCATTGCCACGGCGAAAATGCCAAGTGAAACCCGTGCAAGGGCATCGCCCACCTGCGACTCCTGTACGCGCACCTGCAGCTCTTCGGCTACCCCGAGAAAACGCCCCGCGAAAGCGTCGCGGGTTTCGGACACCGGCACCGAGCTGCGCAGCAGTATCACTGCGCTGCCGAGCACCAGGGCACCCTTGAGCACACCGAAGCCCATGCCCGCAAGCCTGTTCTGCGGCGAACCCGCCATTGACACCCAGAAGCGTTCTACCAGCGTGTTGGCTATCCTTACGCCTAAGACTACCGGGAAAAACAGTGCGAGAAAGGCAAGGCTGATGGTGAGAAAGTAGGGCATGGTCGCGCGAACGGCGATGCCCTCGGCCACGGCCGGGGAAAAACGAAACGCGACCGCGCAGCCCGCCACTATGGATACCAGCGAGAGCAGTTCGTGAAAAAAGCCCCGCGAGTAACCCCGGAGGGCCGCAAAAAAAAGAAGCAGGAGAAGCCCGACATCTACGATGTTCATACCAACCTCCACACCGACCGGTACCGGCTGTTAAGCCCCCGCACTGATCGCCTACAGGCGTTTACTCTAGCACGGGTTGACACCTCGCGCCCCACGTGGGATTCGCCCGGTTCCCCTTTTTGCCAATGAATCGCCCAGCCCCAGGATCCTACGTCTGCAGCCTGCTTGCCGTCTTTGCGCTGTCCCTGTACGGGTGTAGCTCGATGATAGATGCAGTCATGCCGCAGCGCGGCGAAGAAAAACTCAGCACCTGGACCCTCGACAACGGAATGCAGGTGCTGGTGAGCGAGGATCACTTTGCGCCCGTGGTCGCGCTGCAGGTCTGGGTCAAGGCCGGCGCCGCCGACGAGCTGGACCCCGAGGCCGGCGTCGCGCACGTGCACGAGCACATGTTGTTCAAGGGCACCTCGCGCCGCGGCGTGGGCGAGATCGCCGCCGAGGTGGAAGGCTCCGGTGGACGCATCAACGCGTGGACCTCCTGGGACCAGACCGTTTACCACCTCGTGCTGGCTTCGCGTCACGCCGAGCAGGGGCTCGACATCCTGGCCGACGCGGTACGCAATTCTGCCTTCGACCCCGAAGAGCTCGAGCGCGAACTGGGCGTCGTCATGGAGGAGTACAAGCGCAGCCAGGACATGCCGGGAAGCCGCGTGTTCAAGGCCATGTTTGCCAAGGCCTTCAAGCAGCACCCCTACGGCCGACCGGTCATAGGCACCGAGGAATCAATAACCGGGCTCGACCGTGAGAAGATCCTGAGTTTTTTCGGCAGGTTCTACTCGCCGGGCAACATGGCGCTGGTTATAGTGGGCGACGTCAAGGCGCGCGAGCTGCGGTCGGTGGTCGACGACCTCTTTGGCGACTTCGAAAACCGCCCCGTTGAACGTCCCAGCCGGGCCACCGAACCCGCGCAGGCCGGCACCGAGTTCGAGGCCTTGCACATGGACGTGAAGGAGTCGCACCTCGCGCTGGGCTTCCACGTGCCCGGCGCCAACCACGAAGACGTAGCGGCGCTGGATACGCTGGCCTGGATACTGGGCGGCGGCGAAAGCTCGCGCCTGTACCGGAAGCTGGTGGCCGAAACCCAGCTCGTGAACGGCGTCAACACTTACGCCTACACCCCCGCTGACCCGGGCATGTTCGTGGTTACGGCCTCGATGGACGATTCCAATCTGGCGGCCACCCTGCCCGCCCTGCTCGAGCAGATCACGCCCCTGCTGGCCGGCCCGGTGGGCGCCGACGAACTCAGGCGAGCGCGTAAAAACCTGCAGACCGACTTCATCTACCAGCGCCAGACAGTGCAGGGCCAGGCCCGCGAAGCCGGCTACCTGCTCACCGTGCACGAAGACCTCGACTTTGATCGTCGCTACATCGAGCGACTCGACTCGCTCACGCTGGCCGACCTGCAGCAGGTGGCCCGGCGTTACCTCGTGGCCGACAACCTCACGGTGGTGAGCCTCGCGCCCACCGGCAGCGAGGTGGCACTGGACAAGGCCACGGCCGTGGAAGCGGCCCGCGTGCTCTCGGTAGCCGTGCAATCGCAGGCCGACGAAAAGGCCGAGGCCGAGGCGCGGCCCTCTGCACCGTCGCGGTCAAGCACCAAGCGCGGGAGTGATACCGAGCCGCGGCTGGTCACGCTCGACAACGGCGTCAGGATCATCGTGCAGGAGCACCACGAAGCGCCGCTGTTCTCCATCCGGGCGGCCATGCGCGGCGGCCTGCTGGCTGAAAGTAAATTGGACAACGGAGTATCGACCTTTACGGCCGAGATGCTCACCCGCGGGGCAGGCTCAATCGACCGCGAGCAGCTGGCCCGGCAGGTCGAGACCATGGCCGGCGATCTGGGCGGCTTCTCGGGCCGCAACTCGCTGGGCGTGAGCGGGTCGTTCCTGTCGGCATCGTTCGACGAAGGCGTTGACCTTTTTCTCGACGTACTGCTGAGGCCCGACTTTCCGGACGACGAAATCGAGAAGACCCGCCACGAGTTACTGCAGGTCATCGACAACAGGGAAGACGCAACGAGCCACCTCGCCTTCGAACTGGCCTGGCGCACCGTGTACCCCTCGCACCCCTTCGGCATGACGACCGTGGGTGAAAAAGAAACAGTGCAGGCCATGGACAAGGCCGCGATAGAAAACTTTTACCGTCGCGCGCTCGATCCCACGAGCCTGGTCGTGTCGGTGGTGGGCGACGTGCAGAGCGATGACGTGCTCCAGCGCCTGCGGGCGGCACTGGGCGAGCTCGAGGCACCCGCCGATGCCTTCGTACAGCCGCCGGCTGCCGATGCGCCCGGGGTGGTGCAGAAGGTGCGCAAAGCAGTGCCGCGTGAACAATCACACGTGGTGGTGGCCTGGCCGGGCGTCGACCTGCACAACAGTGACAGGTTTGCCCTCGACATTCTCGACGCGGTGTTGTCGCGCCAAGGTGGCCGACTGTTTCGCGAACTACGCGACAAGCGCGGACTGGCCTACAGCGTGACCGCCTTCCACACCGAGGGCATGGCCCCGGGAATGTTCGGCGGCTACATAGCCACCGACCCCGACAACGAACAACCCGCCATCGATGGGCTGCTCGAACAGCTGGCCTTGGTAAGAACAGAACTCGTTGACGGCGACGAGCTGGAACGCGCCCGGCTCTACCTGCTGGGAAGCCACGACATCGCCCTGCAGACCAACGGCGCCATTGGCGACGAAATGCTGTTCAACGAACTCTACGGACTGGGCTATCTCAACGGCCGCCAGCACGCCGAGCGCATGAACGCGGTTACTCCCGAGGACCTGCTACGGGTGGCCCAGCGCTACCTCGACCCCGAAAAAGTCACCATCGCCGTCGTCGGCCCCTGAAGGAGAGGGCAGGCCTCCCCTCAGTTGGTCAACGCCGCGACGGCCACCGCCGGGTCATCTGAAAACACGGCGGCCACGCCGAGATCGCGCAGCCGCCTGACCTCGGCCTCGTCGT
>CAUZFM010000048.1:0-20382 GCA_963579235.1 uncultured Binatia bacterium (SeqCode) | reverse complement strand
GTCCCGGTTGCCACGACCTGCCTGAAATTGACCTGCCAACGCGAACCGGCGACATCACGGCCCACCTCAGCTGCACGTTGCACATGAGCCAGCCCCCCACCAAGCGCGAGCGGCGGGTGATGTACTCCGACTTCCGCTTCCCCGACCCGGTATCTCCCGAAAAGACCGCGGCCCGCGCGCGCCTGCGCGAAGTGCGCGAGGGGGCATACACCACGGTCTCCCAGGAACCGGCCCCCGGGGAAACAGCCGTGGAGGACTGACCCGGCCGGACATTGCCTGTACCCGGGCAGGCGTATAGCTGTAC
The DNA here is from genome assembly GCA_963579235.1 of uncultured Binatia bacterium (SeqCode). Taxonomy (GTDB): domain Bacteria; phylum Desulfobacterota; class Binatia; order UBA1149; family UBA1149; genus UBA1149. The sequence goes on along the minus strand of CAUZFM010000048.1, from coordinate 20,078 downwards.
CCCATGCCTGCACACCCAATACGCTTTGGACTTCAGACCGGCCAGCAGAACGTCGAGTGGAAAGACCTCGTCGACTTGTGGAAAGCGGCCGACGACTGGGGCTACGACAGCCTGTGGACCTTCGATCACTTCTACCCCATTTTCACCGACCCGACGGGTCCGTGCATGGAGGGCTGGACAACGCTGGCGGCCCTCTCACAAGTCACAACGAATGCCCGTATCGGCCATCTCGTCAATGGCAATACCTACCGCCACCCGTCGCTCGTGGCCAAGTCGGCGGCCACCCTCGACATAGTGAGCAATGGCCGCTTGAACCTCGGACTGGGCGCCGGCTGGTTCGAGCAGGAACACCACAGCCTCGGTTTTGATTTCAAGACAGTGCTCGGGCGGCTGGAAGCGCTCGAAGAGTCGCTGATTATCATAAAGGGCATGCACGCGGGCGAAGCGGTAACGCTGGAGGGCAAGCACTACCAGGTCAACGACGCCATCTGCGTGCCCGCGCCGGTGCAGGACGGCGGAACGCCGATCATGATAGGCGGAACCGGGCGAAAGATACTGCTGCGCATCGTCGCCCAGTACGCCGACATGTGGAACGCTCCTGGATCCGCGACCCAGTTTGCTGAAATGGTGGGAGTTATAGAACAGCACTGCAACAAGGTGGACCGCGACCCGGCAAAGATAGAAAAGACCGTCATGATGCCGCTGTGCTACACCGAAGACGAGGCGACCCAGGACTTCGTCTGCGATCTGCTCGTCGGCGCCTACGGTATCTCGAAAGAGGAAGCCCGTGCCCAGTCGATGATAGGGGGCAAGGATGAATGCCTCGAAAAAACACGGGCATTTGTTGATGCCGGCTGCACGCATTTTATATTCATGCTCATTCCGCCCTACTCGCACGACCAGTTGCAGGCTTTCATCGAGGAAGTCGCCCCCGCGGCCCGCGCCTGACAAACAGCTACATCAACCGACGCAAAGAATTAACGTGGATTTCTGGTTCGATTTCGCAAGCACCTACTCCTACCCGGCTGCAATGCGCGTGGAGGAACTCGCGGCCCAACGCGGCATCAAAATTTCCTGGCGACCTTTACTGCTCGGGCCGATCTTCGCCGAGTACGGTTGGCAGGACTCGCCGTTCAACATTTTCCCGTCCAAGGGACGTTACATGTGGCGAGACCTTGAGCGTATCTGCCAGGACCAGGACATAGCCTTCTGTCGCCCGTCGGAGTTCCCTCGCAACGGGCTCCTGGCCGCACGGGTTGCCTGCCGCTTCGCAGACAGTCCATGGCTTCCTGGTTTCGTCCGGGCAGTTTATCGGTCCAACTTCGAAAAGGATCTCGACATCTCAACACCGGCAACAGTCGCACACTGCATTGTTTCTGCGGGTGAAGATCCCGCCACTGTTATCAAGGAAGCCCAGGCCACGGAGTCAAAGGACATGCTTCGCGCTCAAACCGAGGAAGCCTCCCGGCTCGGGATATTTGGAGCCCCCTCCTTCGTTGTCGGGACGGAGCTTTTCTGGGGAAACGACCGCCTCGAGGATGCGCTTAATTGGGCGGCGGAACACCACGGCTGATGAAACCCGGCTGTTCGCGAACGTTTTCCCGAGGCACAAGGCAGCGCGCCGAGAGCCCGGTAGACCCTGACCCCGGTGTTCAATCCTTGAATACCACCCGCCGAGACGGCACTATCTCCACCGGGAGCCGACCGGCACCCCGACAACAGTGATCGACGAAAACAAGAGCAAAACACCCAGCGCATTGCTGGCGGCGTTGCGCAGGATCGTGGGCGTGGCCACCGAGCCGCGCGTGACCCGCGACGACGTCAACCAGGCCATGATACGGCACTGGTGCGACGCCATGACCGATCACAACCCGGTGTACACCGACCCCGCGTTCGCGGCCGAGAGCGTACACGGCGGCATAGTCGCGCCGCCGGCCATGCTGGACACCTGGTCCATGCCCGGCCTTGCGCCGCGGCCACGACAGGAATCATCCAGCGGCGAGGAAGCCGGTATGGTGCCGGTGCTCGACCAACTCGACGCCGCCGGTTTCACCTCGGTGGTCGCCGCCGGCATGACCCACGAGTACCATCGCTACCTCAGGCCCGGCGACCGCTTGACCATCAGCCAGGTCATCACCAGCGTGTCGGACGAGAAGCAGACCGCGCTGGGCGTGGGCCACTTCTTTACCACCGAGAGCAACTTCGCCGACCAGCAGGGCAACAGTGTTGGTCGCATGGAGTTCAGCATACTCAAGTTCAAACCCGGCACCGGCACCGTTAACATGGACGCGTCGGCACTCGAGGGCCTCGAGAAGATGCCCAGGCCGCGGCCGGCCATCAGCCGTGACACGAGGTTTTTCTGGGACGGGATCGACCAGGGCGAACTGCGCATTCAAAAGTGCAAAAGCTGCGACGGGCTTCACCACCCCCCCGTCGTGCGCTGTCCGGGTTGCGGCAGTTACGAGCTCGGTTACCTGGTCTCGCAGGGCCGCGGCACCGTCTACAGTTTTGTGGAGGTCCACCACCCGCAGTTTCCCATGTTCGACTACCCCCTGGTCGGCGTGCTGGTGGAGCTCGAAGAGGGCACCCGTATAATCAGCAACCTTGTGGGAGTTAAACCCGAAGACGTGGAAATAGGCATGCCGGTGGAGCTGGCCATAGAGGCCACCGACCCCGGGCTCAGCCTGCCCCTGTTCAGGCGCGCGCGGCCCGCTCGCCGCGAGTCGACGCTGGTCTTTGCAGACCTTGAGGCGGGGCAGAAACTGCCGCCCTGCCCTGTCGCTATTTCGCGTACGCTCATCGTTGCCGGCGCGATGGCGAGCCGCGATTTCCAGGACGTGCACCACGACCCCGACCTGGCAAAGAAGCGCGGCTCGCCCGACACCTTCATGAATATCATGACCACCTCCGGGCTCACCAACCGCTACGTCACTGACTGGGCCGGCCCCAACGTGATTTTTCGCAAGCTGTCGCTACGACTCGGGGTGCCTAACTTTCCCGGCGATACCCTGACTTACACCGGGCAGGTGCAGTCGACCGAGCTGCGCGACGGCAAGGGAGTGGTCGAGCTCCTGGTGACCGGCACCAACAATCTCGGCGACCACGTAACGGCCACCGTCGAACTGGAGTTGCCGACACGATGAGCATGTCGTTCGCCGGCAAGACTGCCGTGGTGGGAATCGGTGCCACCGAGTTCTCAAAGAATTCGGGCCGCAGCACCCTGCGCCTTGCCGTCGAGTGCTGTGACGCGGCCATCGCCGACGCCGGCCTGCTGCCCGAACAGATCGACGGTATGGTCGGCTTCACGGTCGAGGAAAACCACGAAATCGACGTCGCACGCTGCCTCGGCATCAAGGAACTCACTCACTTCAGCCGCATACACCACAGCGGCGGCGCCGCCTGCGGCACCTTGCACCAGGCCGCCATGGCCGTGCACACGGGAGCGTGCAAGTACGCACTCGTGTACCGCGCCTTCAACGAACGCTCCGAGACCCGTTTCGGCGCCGGGGTGCAGGGTCTCGACAACGCGCCCACCCCCATCATGGTCGACTTCGGCTGGTGCCTGCCCTTCGGGCTGCTGACGCCAGCGTCGTGGGTGGCCATGTTCGCCACCCGTTACATGCACCAGTACGGCGCCACCAGCGAAGACTTCGGTAGGGTGTCGGTGGCCGACCGTCGCCACGCCGCCACCAACCCGGCCGCGTTTTTCTACCAGCAAGCCATCACCCTGGAAGACCACCAGGCCAGTCGCTGGATCGTAAAGCCCCTGCACCTGCTCGACTGCTGCCAGGAGAGCGACGGTGGCCAGGCACTGCTGGTAACCACGCTCGAGCGCGCCCGCGACCTACCCAACAAGCCCGTGGTCATTGCCTCGGCGGCCCAGGGCAGCGCAGACGACCAGCAGATGATGAAGAGCTACTACCGCGACGACATAACCGGCATCCCCGAAATGGGGCTGTGCGCGCGCCAACTATGGAACGACACCGGCCTTGGCCCCGACGACATGCAGGCAGCCATCATCTACGATCACTTCACGCCGCTGGTGCTACCGCAACTCGAAGAGTTCGGCTTCTGCGCACGCGGTGAGGCGAAGGACTTCATCAAGGACGGCAACCTTGAGCTGGGCGGCAGGCTTCCCATTAACACCAACGGTGGCCAGCTGGGCGAAGCCTACATACACGGCATGAACGGCGTCGCCGAGGCAGTGCGCCTGGTACGCGGCACGTCGGTCAACCAGGTGCCGAACGTCAGCAACGTGCTCGTCACCGGCGGTACGGCCGTGCCCACAAGCGCTGCCATCCTCTCGCAACCCGGTTGAGCAGCGGGAACCTTGTAAAACAGCACTAGCGATGCGCGACGGACAGCACATAGAGCCGGCCACTTCGGGCAGCTATCCGCTTCGCGAGGGCAACCTCGTGCGCCCGCTGGTCGACGGTGGTCCGGCCTTCGAGCGCATATGCACCGCGGTTGAAGCGGCGCAGCACAGCGCCTGGATAACGGTGGCCTTTCTCGAGCAGGCCACGCGCATGCCCGGCGGACGCGGTGGGTTTTTTGACCTGCTCGACGCGGCAGCCGCGCGGGGAATCGAAATCCGCGTTCTGTTCTGGAGCGAGCCCGACATCGATCGCATGATAAAAGGCGCCGAGCACTTTGCCGGTAATGCCGACAACAGGGCACTGCTCGAGTCACGCAAAACCGCTTGGCTGGCGCGCTGGGATCGCTTCGCCAAGCACTGCCACCACCAGAAGAGCTGGGTGGTCGACGCGGGCCGCGAGGGCGCGCTGGCCTTCGTGGGTGGCATAAACCTGGACAGCGGCTCCATCAGCTGGCCGGGGCACAGCGCGCCCGCAGGCACGGCGGACGCGAATAAACGCAACGACTCTTACAACATCCACGACGTCTACCTCGAAATCCACGGTCCCGCGGTGGCCGACGTGGCCCACAACTTCGTGCAGCGCTGGAACCAGGCCAGCGAACGCCACGACAACTGCGGCGCGTGGCCGGATCTATCAGTCGCCGGCGACCTCGAGTTTCCACTCGCACTACCCGCCGCCGCGGGAAACGTGCCGGTACAGGTCTCGCGCAGCGTGCAGGCCTCGCTCTACAGCAACGGCCACGCCGCGCCGGGTGCGCCGGGCTACGCCATCGAGAACGGCGAGTCCAGCATACGCGAGCAGTACACGCGTGCGATAGAGGGCGCGCGCGAAGCGATCTACCTGGAAAACCAGATGCTGATCTGCCCGCAGGTCATAGAAGAGCTCAGCTCGGCGATGAAGCGTGGAGTCGAGGTGGTTGCCCTGGTACCCGGCCTGCCCATGCCCGAGGTCGCCGCCGCTCGCGACAACCCACTGGCAAAACCAGTGTTCGAGGCTCTTGGTCGTCTCGGCGAGCACGAGAACTTTACGCTTGCAGCGCCCATGGTGGCCATTAACGGCAGCGCGCCTGAACACGTGTACGTGCACTCCAAGATGATGCTGGTCGACGACTGTTTTACGACCATAGGCTCGTGCAACACCATGGCGCGTTCGTTCCTGGGCGACACCGAGATGAACGCCAGCTTCTGGGACGAGAGCGTCACCCGCGCGCTCAGGTGCGAGTTGCTCAGCGAACACCTCGGCCGTAACACCGGGGGACTGGACGCGGCGGCGGCGCTGCGGCTGTTTGCCGAGACCGCGCGCGCCAACCGCCGGCGGCTCGAAGCGGGCGAACCCCTAGCTGGCATGGCCGTGGCGCTCGACCCGGCCCGCTGGGGCCTCTAGGAACCTGCGCGCCTAGAAATCACGGTCCATCACCGTCTTGCGGCCGGCCTCGTCAGCGCGCAGGATGGCGTCATCGGCCAGCCGCCGCATCTGCCTCGACAGCGCCTGCATGACCGAGTCCGAGGTCTTCATGCCCGAGCGCGCCCGGATGTAGGCCTTGAGCTTGCTCGCCACCACCAGCACGTCCTGGGGAATGTCCTGCGAACTCAGCGACACCCCGGCAGCTTCGGTTTCTTCGGCAGCGGGTGGCGTGCTTTTATCGGCAGCAGCCGGTGCATTATTCTCCTCGGCAGCGGCAGGCACGGCGGTTTCCCGTGCGCCGGCCTGGCCCTGCTCCCAGGAGCTGCGCGAAGGCGAGCGATTCTCCTCCGCCCAGGCTTCGCGGTGGCGCATCACCGGCAGGTGCGCGCCAAAGCATTCCATCGAGCAGAACACCAGAGACTTGTCCTTGCGGTTGCAGGTGCTCACGCTGCAGTTGTAATAGGCAGAGTCGAAGCCCAGTGATTTTTTGCAGTTGCTACAGCGGCGCCAGAAGGTTTCCTGGTTCAATTAATCATCCTCACTCTCCCGCGCGCACTGCAAAGGGATACCCCAGCACCGCGCCCCGTTCGGTCAGCTTAACGCGCAACGCGTCGGTATCAACCGTCGAGGCGTCGCCCTGCTGCCCGCCGGTTGTCAAAGCGACCACAACTGCCATCTCCGCAGCCGAGCTGGCAACAACAACGTCGACTTGCCCGACTACCGACAGCTCGCGCGCGAGCTCAAGTACCGTGTCGTCAGTTGGCATCCACGCGCAGCGCACGCAGGCGGGCAAAGTCCTCACCCGCGTGGTACGACGAGCGCGTCAGTGGCGAAGAAGCCACCATTGTAAACCCGCGCGCACGGGCCTGCTCGGCCAGCTGCTCAAACTCCTCCGGAGGCAGGTAACGCTGCACGGCCAGGTGGCGCCGGGTGGGCTGCAGGTACTGGCCGATGGTCAGAAAATCAACGCCGGCTTCGCGCAGATCGTCCATTACAGTGAGCAGCTCGTCGCGGGTTTCGCCCAACCCTACCATCAAGCCCGACTTGGTAAACAGCGCGGGCTCGGCCCTGGCTGCCAGCGCCAGCAGATCGAGCGACACCCGGTAGTCGGCCCCCCGCCGCGCGCTTGAGTACAGGCGCGGCACGGTCTCGAGGTTGTGGTTAAAAACGTCGGGCTGCGAACGAAGCACGAGCTCACCCGCCCCCGGCTTGCGCAGGAAGTCGGGCACCAGCAACTCAACGGTGGTGTCGGGGCAGCGTTCGCGCAGGCGATCAACACAGTCCACAAAATGCGAGGCGCCACCATCGGACAGATCGTCACGATCAACCGATGTTATGACCACGTGGCGCAGGCCCAGCCGTTCGGCCATACGCGCCACCCTTGCCGGCTCCAGGGGGTCCGGCGCCCGTGGTCGGCCAGTAGCCACGTTGCAGAAGGCGCAGGCCCGCGTGCAGACCTCGCCCAGTATCATCACCGTGGCGTGCCCCTGCTGCCAGCACTCGCCAAGGTTGGGGCAGGCCGCCTCCTCGCAGACAGTGTTGAGGCCCAGCTCGCGCAGCGTTCTACGGGTGGGAGCAAGCAACGGGGCAGACCCCAGCTTGACGCGCAGCCACTCGGGCTTACGCCGTGGCAGGCTGCCCGAGGAGGGCGCGCCCTGTCCAGTCGTAGCAATACCGGTTACGATTTCAGCCACCCGCCCCGGCCTCCAGCGCGTCCTGCGCCGAGGCGCCCAGCGCCTCTGACAAGGTAGGGTGAGGAAAAACTGCCCTGGCCAGGTCCTCGGCCGTGCCATCCATTGCCTGCAGCAGCACGAGGTTACCAACCAGCTCGGTCACGCCCGGCCCTATCATGTGCGCTCCCAGCAGTCGCCCGCTGGCCGCGTCGAACACCGTCTTGACCAGGCCTTCTCGCTGACCGATGGCCGTGGCCTTCCCGTTGGCCGTAAAAAACGAACGGCCTATGCTCAGCTCGTGGCCACGCTCGCGGGCCGAGACTTCGCTCAGCCCGACGCTGGCTATTTCGGGGTGGGTGTAAACGCACGAAGGTATGCGCTCGTGGTCCACCGGGCGCGCGCCAGGCAGCCCGGCTATGTGCTCAACGCAAGCCCTGCCCTCCTGCGCGGCCTTGTGGGCAAGGCAGGGCGGACCCACGAGATCGCCGATGGCATAGACACCCGGTTCTCCCGTGCCTCCCCACTCGTTGGTGACCACGAAGCCGCCGTCGAGCTTTACCTCGGTATTCTCCAGGCCCAGCTCGTCGATGTTACCAGTCACTCCCACCGCCACCAGGGCGCGCTCGACCGACACGCTGCCGGCGGACTCCCCGGCCAGTTCAAAAACGAGCCCGTCGTCGTTCTTGTCCAGCGATTGCACGTGCGTGCCACAGTGGACCTCCAGTCCGCGTTTTTTAAACGCGAGGCGAGCGAGTTCCGATATTTCTTCATCCTCGCCGGGAAGCAGGCGTTCTTCGAGTTCGACCACGGTCACGCTGCTTCCCATGTCGGCATAGAAGCTCGCGAACTCCATGCCCACCGCACCCGAACCGACCACCAGCAGCGAAGCTGGCAACGAGGCAGCGGTCCAGGCGTCTTCGACCGACCACAGCAGGCTACCGTCGGGCTCCAGTCCCGCGAGCGTGCGCGGGCGAGAACCGGTGGCAAGCAGCACCGCCTTGTCGGCGCGTAGTTCGCCGTTGCCTTCGGTGCCTTGCAGTTCGACAACGAGCCCACCCAACAGGCGGGCGCTCCCCGCCATCACTTCGACGCCTGCGCTCTTGAGCAACTGCTTGACGCCACCCGACGCAACCCGAGCCGAGCGCTGGGCGCGCCGAACGACCAGGGCAAAATCAAACCCGGTCTGCTCCAGCGGCACACCGTAGTCTCCCGCCTCGAGGACGGCCCGCCGGGTGTCGGCGAGGTGCAGCAGGGACTTGGTGGGTATGCAGCCACGGTTGGCGCACACCCCGCCGAGGTTTTCGCGCTCGACCAGGGTCACCGACATGCCCAACCCGGCCGCCCTCAAGGCGGCTTCGTAGCCGCCAGGGCCACCACCGATAATTACCAGGTCTCGTTTTGTTGCCACGCTCTTATTTGCCACGCTGTTGTTCCGCCCGCTGCAGCCGGCCGCCTGGCCGGTTCATGGCCATTTTCAACAGCATACGCCGGAGCTTTTCAAAGGGACGCCGGTCGCCGCTCAACGCGCGTCGACTACGCTTATCCTGTAGTCGCTGAACTCGGGCAGGTCGCCGGAAGGAATCAACATGCGAAACGAGTCCGCAGCACCCGCCTCGAGGGCCTTTACCGTGGCCAGGGTAGCCGCTGGATCGGGGTCGCCCTCTATGGGCAACAAGCCCTCGGCAAGATGGTTGTAGCCATCCGCGCGAAACCGCACCCGGCCCTCTTCGTCGAGCAGCTCGTAGCGCAGCACAACGTGCTGAACCGGCTCGGCCGAGCGGTTTCGCAACTCTCCGGCCACCACGTACAGGCCGGCCTTTGTCGTCGCCTCGCCGGCCAACGAGAAGCCCACCCCGGGCGAGGTCCAGTAGGCCCTGCGTTCGGTAATCTCTATCTGGCCCGCGCGGTTGCGCCCTGCCTCGCCTTCGCCCTGCGAGCCGCCAGCTGACTCGACCGGCAGGGAAACGGCCTGCAACGGCCACAACGAGGTCTGCTCGTTGAAGGCCGACCAGGCAAACCAGTAAACCACGGTCGAAGCCAGTTCGCGGTCGCCTTCGAACACGCGGGGGCCGCGCTCATCGACAAAAACCTTTACCCTGTGCCCGCCCACGCTGTCCAGCAGGCCACCGTCGGGAGCCACGCCGTCGGGAGCAGCGGCGAGGTCGGTCAACGACCAGGCCCTGCTGGCGCCACCGAGTTGCAGGCCCAGCACTTTCTGCTTGTGCCGCAGGCGGCCGTCTATCACATCGACCGGAAACATGAGGTCGTCAGAAGTCTCGTAAGTAGCGTAAGGATTCCTGGAGTAGTCGCGGCTGTGGCCGGTGTCGAGCGATAGCACGCTGCTGTCGGGGTATTGCCGCCGCCACTGTGCCCAACGCAAGACCCGCGAGGGCAGAACCGTCAGCGTGCTTCCGTTCGACGGCCCGGCCACCGAAGCACCGCCCAGCTGTGACCACAGGCTCTCGCCGTCGCGGTCGTACATGAGCACGTTGCCCTGGTACAGCAGGCCCGACACGCCGAAGCTGAGTTCGCTACCACCCACGCGTCGGTCGAAAACAACCGCGCTGGCCGTCAGCGGACACCAGCTCACCACCACCGGGGTGTCACCAAGGCTGTCGTTCACCAGTTCGTGCCAGTTAAGCAAGCGCAGAGGATAAGCGCGGGCCTCGCCCTTGATGACCACCCCGACAACGCGATCGTCGTCGGCCAGCCAGGAAGCTTGCGACGCAGCTTCGGTGGCCGGCCCCGTCAGCGCGGGTATGCCACCGCGCGGGGGACCGACCGCCGCCACCAGCCGCAGCTCCACCGACCGTTGGCCCAGGTCGAAGCCGTTCAAGAAAGGCCCGTCGGCGGCCCTTGCCGCAGTGGTTGATAAGAAGGCGAAAAACAACAGCAGGGATGAAAAACCCAGCGTGGCCAATCGGCCAATAGAAGCGCGGAAGCCAGTCATGCGGTATTATACGCAGAAGCGCTGCAATGGTTACCCCGTCCCGAGGGCAAGCAACGCCACCGCCCGAAAAAACTGCCGCAAGGAGAAACCAACAACATGAACAGCGATACTGAAAGCGCGATTAAAACCATGCGGGCCGGGGTCACCCTGGCCCTTCTCACCCTTTTGTACGGCTTCGGACTCGGGCTGTCCTTCGGTGCGGCCGAGGACTCGATCAAGGGACACCTCCACGACGAAGCGCAGGCGGTGCTCGCCCAGAAATACGGCGGCGAGCAGGCTGCCGCCGACAAGGTGAGCAGCAAGTCCTGGACCTACTTCAAGCGCGCCCACCTGCACGCCAACGGGCTGGGCACCACTTCCCTGGCTCTCATAGGCTTGATGGCACTCGTGCCTGTACCAGCCGGCCGTCGCCGCTTGGCCGCCCTGCTGCTGGGAGCCGGCGCACTGGCCTACTCGATGTTCTGGATGTTCGCCGGACTACGCGCGCCGGGTCTGGGCAGCACGGGTGCGGCCAAGGAGTCGCTCGCGTGGCTGGCGCTACCCGGCTCGGGAGCCTGCGTACTGGGGCTACTACTGACGACAGTGTCAGTGCTCAAGACCAACTACCGGTCAGCAGATTCCTAGCGCTCGATAGCAACGGCGGTGGCTTCGCCGCCGCCGATACACAGCGAGGCAACACCACGCTTGACGTCGTACTTCTGCATGGCGGCCAGAAGCGTAACGATGATCCTCGCGCCCGACGCACCAATGGGGTGCCCCAGGGCACAGGCGCCGCCGTGCACGTTGACCTTGTCGTGCGGCAGGTCGAGCTCACGCATGGCCGCCATGGCCACCACGGCGAAAGCTTCGTTGATCTCGAACAAACCCACGTCGCGCTTGTCCCAGCCCACGCGCTCGAGCAATCGGCTGATGGCCTGCACTGGCGCAGTCGTAAACCAGGCGGGCTCCTGGGCGTGCACGGCGTGGCCGCGCAAGGTCGCCAGCACGGGCAAGCCCAGCTCGTCGGCCCTGCTGCGACGGGCCAGCAGAAGTGCCGCGGCGCCATCGGATATAGAGCTCGAGTTGGCGGCCGTCACCGAGCCGTCGGCCGAAAACGCCGGCTTGAGCGTGGATATCCTGTCGGGCCGCGCGTTGGGCGGCCCCTCGTCGAGCTCGACCACCATGCTCTTGCCGCGGGCAGAGACCGTTACCGGGTTTATCTCACGCGCAAAGCTGCCGTCCTGAGCGGCGCGCGAGGCGCGGGCCAGCGATTCGAGCGCGTAGTCGTCCTGCTGCTCGCGCGTGAAGCCGAAATGGCGCGCAGTGTCGTCAGCAAAACTACCCATGAGTCGGCCCGGCTCGTAGGCGTCTTCGAGCCCGTCGAGGAACATGTGGTCCTTTATTTCGCCATGACCGAGCCTCTGCCCCTGCCGGGCTTTCTCAAGCAGGTAGGGTGAGTTGGTCATACTCTCCATGCCGCCGGCCACCACCAGCGATGCACTGCCGGCCGCTATGGCGTCGTGCGCCAGCATGGCCGCCTGCATGCCCGAGCCACACATCTTGTTAACCGTCGTGCAGGGCACGTCGTTACCGAGGCCGGCCCCCAGCGAAGCCTGTCGCGCCGGCGCCTGGCCAAGCCCGGCCGGCAACACGCAACCCATCAACACCTGCTCCACGGTGCTTGAATCTACACCCGCGCCTTGTAACGCGCCTTCTATAGCCACCGAAGCCAGGCGCGTGGCACTCACCGGTGAGAACACCCCCTGGAACGAGCCCATCGGCGTGCGACTGCAGCCCACTATTACTACCGGATCATCATTCATCGCTTCATCGAAGCGCGATGCGGCCGCAAATGAAAACCCCTGTTTCCCGGGTCAGTTGCCCGGGTCAGTTGCCCGACGACTTGCCCAGGAACTTGCCCGATTTATTCGTTATAGCCGGTGCGCTGTAAGTCGATGTCCAGCAGCCACCCTGTTCGTTAATAAACTGAACCGTGAGCTCGGAGTCCATCGACACGGGTAGCGGCAACATGTCAAGACCGGCGCCCTTGATGTTCACCTTGATCTTCGACTGGAAGTCGCCGCCACTACGCAGCTTGATGTTGCGCACACCCGAAGCATGGCTGCCGAAGTCATCGCGGTAGACCAAGCCGTGCCGACGCTCCCGCCAGCAGTCCGTGCCGCGACAAGTGCCACCAGCGGGCACCAGGTGCTGCGATACCAGCGTCGGCACCCCGGCATCCTCGTCCCAGATGCACATCGCGTAGCCGAGCTCGCCACTTACAGGGTTGCCGAAATCAGCGGTGCTCACGGCGGGGCCGGGCAGCCATTTCCAGTGTAACTTGTCACGCGTCTCACCGGGCTTGTCCTTGATCTCGAGCACGCTGCGGCCAACCGACAAGGAACTCGTGCAGGCTTGGAGCGGCGCCGGCGAACATCCGAATGCCCCAGACACGCAGCCCATGTTGGCGCAGGTGTCGCCCAGGGTAGTAGCATCGCCGTCCTCGCAGGCAGCCGTGTTGGCAGCCTGCAAGCAACCGCTCGCAGGATCACAGGAGTGGTCGCTGCATACGTTGCCGTCCTCGCAGTCGGGAGGCACACCGCCCACGCAGCCGCCGGCAGCGCAGGTGTCGGCCGTGGTGCAGGCGCTGCCATCGTCGCAAGGCAGCGAGTTATCGTTGCTGGTGCAGCCGGTCACCATGTTGCAGCCGTCGTCGGTGCAACCGTTACCGTCGTCGCAGTCGGGCGGCAGTCCGCCTACGCAGAGTCCGTCCGAACAGGTGTCGGCCGTGGTGCAGGCGTTGCCGTCATCGCAGCTGATAGAGACTTTGACACTCTCGCAGCCGGTGGGCGACACGCAGGAGTCTGCCGTGCACTGGTTGCCATCGTCGCAGTCAGGAGCAGGACCGCCCACGCAGGTACCGGCCGAACAGCTGTCAGCCGTGGTGCATGCATCGCCGTCGTCGCAGGCCAGTGTATTGGCGTCGTTGCGGCAACCGGTGCCTGGGTCGCAACTGTCGTCGGTGCACCCGTTACCGTCCTCGCAGTCCACTGACGGCCCGGACAGGCAGGCCCCGGCCGAGCAGGTGTCACCCGCGGTGCAGGCGTTGCCGTCGTCGCAGGCCGCGGTGTTGTTCGTGCTGACGCAGCCCACCGAGGGGTCGCAGGTGTCATCGGTGCACACGTCGGCATCGTCACAGTCGGAAGCGGCACCACCCACGCAGGCCCCGGCCGAACAGGTATCGGCCGTGGTACAGGGGTTGCCGTCGTCACAGGGCAACGACACGTCGTCGTTCACGCAACCGGCAAAAGCGTCACAGCTGTCCTCGGTGCAGGGGTTGGAGTCATTGCAATCGAGGGGCATGCTTCCGAGGCAGTTGCCCTCCCAGCAGGAATCAACCGTGGTGCAGACGCTGCCGTCGTCACAAGCCAGCGTGTTGGGCTGGTTACTACAGCCCACGCCCGCGAGGCAGAGCTCGTCGGTACATGAGTTGTTGTCGTCGCAGACGACCAGGGGATCCTCGGCCATGCAGGTCGCCGAGCAGCAGTCGCCGTCTGTGTTGTTGCCGTCATCGCACTGCTCGCCCAGGTCGAGCACGCCGTTACCGCACACGTCTATCATTCGACCGAGCACCTTGAACTCCTCGGTCAGGAAGTCGCCGACCGGATCGGGGCCCTTGACCTTGAAGTGGTTGTCGCCGCAGGGGCTACCGGCTACGCGATGCGCTACGACCGGGTTGCCCACGAAGCCGGGCGCCGGTGCGCGGTTGGGGTCGGGATCATCAAAGACCAGGAAAGGGCCGACACGACTGTTATTGATGCCCGCAAACGAGGCGAGGTTGCCGGGCGGGCCGACGAGAAATCCCTGAACGTCTTCTATCACCACGGTGCCGTCGGAAGCTGCCGTGACCTCCTCGCTGCCGAAGGGGTGCTTGAAATCGTATTCGCCGCCAGGCACGAGTCCCGAAGCGGTCACCAGGATTACAGCCTCGGCAAACTGTTTGCCGTCAACAGGCAGGCCCCCGTCAAGCGCCGTTCGCAGGCCCATGACCAGTGTTGCCGTCGCCCCGGAAGCAGACGTGGCCGTGGCCTCCGCACGCCACCACCAGGCGCTGGACGGCCAGTTGCCCGGAAAAGACGCCGCCGCCGACGGGTCGGGAAGCTCCGAACCAGCAACGTGATTAAGACAGTTGGCCGCGTCGAGGCAGAGGTCGAGCGCGAGGGCCCCACTATCCTGGTAGTAAAGAGGATAGCCGTTGGCCGGATCGACGGGGCCGATGCTGGTCGTGCTGAACACGCAATCGTGGTCGGCCTGGGCCGATGAAGCGCAAAGCATTACAAAAACGACCGGCAGCAGCGCGGTCAATATCTTGTTGATGTTCATTCTTTTACTCCGAGTCCAGGCGCACCAGCTCGCAAAGTCGACGGATACGGCGGACTGCCTTAGATTGAGAGGCATAAAACGAAGCTCAGCAGCCCCCCGGCGGGGGAAAGACAGCCCGTGAGCGTTTTTCCCGGGCTTGAGCCCCTACCGAGGGGTGGAAACCCGGCAAGGGGCAAGGCATGTGCGGCACTGAGGCCTGCCCCCGAAGCGGGGGGGCGCGGGGCTGTTTCTGGCGAGCTCGTTGCCCACTGCGACCACCCTCTCTTGGCCTTTCTCGCGCGCGCAATTTACATTTGCCCTCGATGGCCTCGCGAATTGCACGTTACGACAACCCGCTGCGGGCCATGGAGTTCACACGCGAACCAGGCGACTACCGCATTGAGAGCCACGGACTGGTAGCCGCCGACTCGGGCAACTCCCAGGCCACGCTGTGGCTACCCCGGGGCGAGCGGCCTCGAACCGTGGTGTCGCTGCTGCACCCGCAGGCTAACTTTACGCGTCACTACGCCGTGCCACCGCTGCTCGAGGCCGGCCACGCGGTGTTCGCGCATAACAGCCGCTGCCTGGGCAACGACTCGACCGCCGTCCACGAACAGCTGCTCATGGATGCTGCCGCGGGCTTGTTGCGCCTGCGCGACCTCGGCTTCGAGAGAATAGTGCTGCTGGGCAACAGCGGTGGCGGCTCACTGTACAGCTACTACCTGCAGCAGGCCGCGCTGCCGCCCGAACAGCGGGTTGCCGATACGCCGGCGGGCCCCACACCACTGGGCGGCGCCGGCGGCGACCTGCGCAAAATTGAAATGCCCATGGCCGACGCCGTGGTCTTTTTGGCTGCGCACCCCGGCGAGGGAGATTTTCTGTTGCAGGTCATCGACGCGTCCGTCAGCGACGAGTCCGATCCCGCGTCCTGCCTGCCCTCCTTGGATCTTTACGACGCGGCCAACGGCTTTTGCCTTCCACCGGGTGAAACCCGCTACACCGACGAGTTTGTCGAGCGCTACCGCGCCGGGCAGCGCGCCCGCGTGGAGCGCATAGACGCGCGCGCGCGCAAGATACTTGGCGTGAGAACGGCGGCCCTCGAGCGGCTGGCCGAACAGCCCGACGACCGCGACGCCTGGCGCGCGGCGACCGCCGACACGCTGCTTACCACCTACCGCACCGAGGCAGACCCGCGCTGCGTGGATCTCACGCTCGACCCCTCGGCGCGTGACTACGGCTCGCTGTTTGACCATCGGCCCGACCTCATCAATTACAACCCGCGTGGATTCGCGCGCACGACCACGCCCGAAGCCTGGCTCTCAACCTGGTCGGGGCTGTCTTCACGTGCGAGTTTTGCCCGCTGCGGCAGCGGCATGACCATCCCCGCACTGATGATCAACTACACGGGCGACAACGCGATCTTTCCTTCCGAGGCCGAGGCTATTTTTGAATCGCTGGGCAGCGCCGACAAAAAATTCGTCGAGCTGCCCGGCGATCACTACGGCCACCCGCTGGCGGGCAGCGATGCCTGGGGACGAGACCTCGCGCTGGCCGAGATAACGGATTGGCTTGCCGGGTTATAGCTTTCAGGACTATAGCTTTTCGGGCTATGGCTTTTCGGATGGCGTTCCACGCACAACGTCGGCCAGGTTATCCACGTGACCGTCGTCGTTTGAAAGCAGTACGTCGTTAAAACCGCAGCCGGCTTCTATGACGTCGAGCACCGCGGGCTGGTAGAACGAGGTCACCAGCGAGCGACGCATGGAGCCGCAGCCCAGGGGCGCGGGCGCAGCGTGCATGGTGTCGCCCAGGTGCATCAGCAGGTCGCCGGGCTCGCCTGCGACCGTGACCACGGGTAGGCCGGCTTCCTCCTGGGCCGCGGGCGCGGAGCAGGCAAAGCGATGGCTTCCGGCCAGGAACTTGAGCGTACCCGTGTCAAGGTTGGCCGACTCGAGCAGCACACTCACTTGCACAACCGGGCAGAGAAGAGCGTGGCCCCCCATGCCGCAATCCACGTGCCACGGAAGATCCGACAGGCCGTCGGCGATGTCGGGGTTCTTGATGATGATAGCTATGCCGTCAAGACGATCGGGGCCGGGCAGCAGGCTGTCGTCAAAAGCCGCCACGAGGCGGCGCACGCGGGGGTCGTCGCAGATGGCGGCTATGGCGGGATACGAGAGGTTGGCATAGGTCACGCGGCACAAGCGGGTCTCGCCCTCGGCGCTGCGCGCCCACCAGCTGCGGCGGTCTCCCTGCCGGGCTGCGGCTACCGCACTGTCGGCCTCGGCTCGCAGCACGGCGATCTCGTCTGCAGAAAACACCCCGCGCACGACGGCGAAGCCGGCCTCGCGGATAAAAAGCCCGAGCTCGGCGGCGTCAACATCTGCGGGGAACACCTGCTCGATGTCCAGCCTGCCGCCGTCCTTGTCGCAAAGATCGAGCTCGGTGGGTACGAATACCGGCAGGCCGTGGTGCAAGGCCCTTATGGCCTGCTCCCAGCCCAACAGCAGCTCCACGTCACCGCGCTCAGGGCTGAGCATGCCCGAGTACAGCAGCGAGGGCACAGTACGCATCTGCTCGACAAACTCGCCCCAGGACACGGCACTCATGGCCACCACGCAGGCCGCGCGTTCATCTCCCGCCACTACTTCCACCCCGTCGGGTCCGGGCAGGTAAGTGTAACTGGCTCCGTCCACCTCGAAGGCGATGCCTGCCAGGCCCACCGTGCCCGCCGCCGCCAGGCGGCCGTTGCCCGCCTGTATGCGTCGAGGCAACTCGTCGTTGTGAAATTCTATAAAGTTCACGTTCTCTCCACCGGCGGCCCTGTTACCTTTAGCGCAAAAGGGGCCACTCGCCCTTGCGAAAGAACGAGGCCAGGTGGGGGCCGACCACGTGCGGGCGGGTAAATGTTATGGCGTGGGCACCACCCTCGATGGTGTTGAGTTCCAGACCCGGCACGTCGTCAGCCAGGAGTTTTGAGCTCGAATAGGGCACCACCTTGTCGGAGTCGCCCCACACCGCCATCACCCCCAGCTCGCTCGCGCCCAGTACGCGAAAGCGCCCGCGCATATCGCTCAGCGGGTACTCGACCAGCGTTGAGCCCAGGGCTTCTACGTAGCCCGGGTAGCGGAGCTGCTCGTTGTAGAGCTCCACGAAGTCACGCGGCGCACCGGCCAGGGCCGCCATCTCCTCGACCCTTGAGCTGAGTACCAGCGGCGCGAACTGCTCAAACAACCACTCACCCACCAGCGGCAGGCGCGTCAACCTGGCCGCCAGCGGCAAGCCCACCGGGTAGCCAGCAGGAGCGATCAGCGCCACGGCCGCCACGCGCCCGGGCCTGCGCGCGGCGTACTCGGTGACAATGGCACCGCCCATGGAGTAGCCCACCAGGCCCACGCGCGCACCCTCGGCCGTGAGTCCATTGATGACGCCATCGAGCTGCCGGTCGAAAAGCTCAAGGTCGTACGGCGGCCCCGGGCGGTCCGAAAATCCCCGGCCATAGTTGTCATAGGCGACCACCCGCAAGCCGGCATTGAGCAGGTAAGGCAGAACGCCGCGCCAGACGAACGACGGTACAGAAAACCCGTGCACGAGGATTACCGTGTCAGCGTTCTCTTCTCCGCTGACCTGGTAGTGGACCCAGCCGTCCGGCAGCTCGAGAAAGCTGCCACCCAGCCGCTCGCGTTCGGCCACGTCCAGCGGCACGGTCTCATCGGCGACGGTCTGCGCTGGCAGAAGGACCAGCAGCGAAAACAAAAACGCTGCCACCAGGCGAGCAACCCCTGCTACTCCTGCAACTACCACCCGGCTCTCCCTTTTTTCTCTGCCGCCAGTTCACCCAGCGGCCCCCTGTAGCCCTCACGGTAGCCGGGGTAGCGCAAGCTGAATCCGCTGGCACGCAGCAGCGCGTTGCTGCAACGCTACCGCCGGTGACTGTGGCCCGGCCGCGCGCTCTCACGCGGCCGGGCCAGGCTCAGTGCGACACAACCGGCACTCAAGGTCCCGGAGTCATGGTAGCGGCGTCTAGCGCCCCGCGGGCTCCACCCCACTCCCTATGCAAGCGGCGGGAAACGAAGTTCCGAAGAAATTATCCTTCCACTTGTTCCCGCAAACGGGCGGGTTACCGGTGTCGACTTGGTTGTCGTGGGCGTCGATATTAGTTGATAAGACTGCTGCCGAGCCTTGGACGGTGTTGCCCTCGACTTCCTGCATATGAATGCCTGTGCCACCGCTTTGCGCGACAAACAGCTGTGAGAGCTTGTTGCCTCTCGCGATCTCACCGTCATGACACCTGCGGGGTGGGGCACAATTATAGACGACTACTCCGTCCCCGTCGACGGCGAGCACCACCACGCCAGTCAACTTACCCTTTTCCCCTCTGATGGAGACACCGGATCGGAAGGGCTCTGGAATAAGGTCGCTCGTGGCGACCGCGTGACTTGACTTGATCTTGTTGCCAAACCCTTGAATGTCAAAGGCAACAGGGTTGTTGACGGACGAAACATTTAAAAGTGAGTTATTGGCGCCACCAACGTAAAAACCGTCATCACCGTTGGCGTAGGATGTCACGAACTTGAGCTTGTTCTTGACGCCACCGATACTGACGCCTTTGTCGTCGTTAGCATAAGCTATGGAGTTCAGGATCTGGTTCTTGTCGGCGTTCTCCTTTAGGTCAATCCCCTCGTCGCCGTTTTCCGACGCAGTTACCTGGCTGAGCTTGTTGCCGTCGCCGTTGATGTTGAATCCATCGTCCCAGTTTCTGGCTACGTGAACCATCGTGACCCTGGCCCCGCTGGCAGGTTCGGCGATACTTACACCGTCATGGCAGTTAACTATCGCGCCGTTGCTGAGCGAGTTCTTCGTTCCCAACAGATGCACCCCGTCCATCAAGACCGCGGTCACGTCGTCTTCAGGGTCGCCGCAAGTGATCGTGAACCCGTTCATGTCAAGCCCGGCGGAGCCGATGATATAGAGCGCTGCGCCGGGACCGGTGTCGGGACAGTTGAGGTCGCCGTCCAGCGTCGTTAAGCCATCTGCGGTTTCCAGCAGTGTGCCGCAGGCCGGATTGGCGGCAACCGCCCCCGGCAGGGCCAGCGTAAACAGCGACAACAGGCACAGCACAGGCAGGGCTGTAAGAGCCCGTAGAATAGATACCCTCAGAAATAATTTCATCGTAGAGTCCTCCCCTTTGCAGCCCATTCCCGGGCCGCTGATACATCTAGTACCTCCGGCACAGGTTTGGCCAACGGAAACGACTCGATTTCTTCCGCTTTCCATCGATTATTACCCGTACGGCGGGAATTATGACCCGTTCGGGGGGGGGGCGGAGGAGCG
>CAUZFM010000047.1:0-20754 GCA_963579235.1 uncultured Binatia bacterium (SeqCode) | reverse complement strand
TTGGCCACAACCGCTGGACGGCAGTGCGTTCCATGACCAGGACTCCCTGGTGACCGTTCAGTTTGTCAACGACACGACGGCGATGTGCTGGACATCTGACTTCGGAGCTGGCGGTACCAAGAAAAATACCGGCACCTTGTTCAAGGCCGTCGGCCCGTAGTAAACTCTGAACGCGGGCCGTTTCTTGCCGGGGACTCTGTATACTTCCGCCTTAACGGGTTACAATACTGGCATGCGCTTTCTTGACTGCCTCACCGGGCTGCGGATTACATCTTACGTGTTGTCCGGCGTGTTGTTTGCGCTGACGGCTGCCTCGTCCCCTGTCCTCGCTGCAGGTGGGTTTGCCTCGACGGTACTGTCCATGCAGGCCATTGACTGCCAGAGCTGCGGGATGGCCGCGGCCGCCAAGCTCAAGGGTTCCGAGGGTGTCGAGGAGGTTTCCTTTGACCGAGGCAAGGCCGAGTTGGCCGTGAGTTATGATCCGTTGGCGACCGATCCGGCAACGCTCGCCTCGTCGGTGGGAGAACTGGGCTTCGCCGTGGTCGTTGGAAAGGGCAAGGGGGGGTACCTGCCCGACGTCGAATTCTCTTCCGAACTGGACGTGTCCTGGGCATCACGCGACGGCGAGGCGGTAGACATCGAGAAACACCTGGCCGAAGGCAAGGTGACGGTGATCGATTTTTACGCCAAGTGGTGTGGTCCGTGTCGCCTGGTCGACCGCGAAATGTTCTCCCTCCTGCGCTCTCGCGACGACGTGGCCCTGCGCAAGATAAACGTCAACGACTGGGATTCACCCGTGGCCCGGCAGTACCTCCGCAAGGTTTCGGAGCTTCCGTACGTGATCGTGTACTCGAAGACGGGCCGCAAGGTCGAAGCTATAACTGGCCTCGACCTGCAACGACTGCGCGCGGCGATAGACCGCGGGGCCTCTGATGGGTAAGCCGGGACACGTAGCGGCGGCTGTCTTGCCGGCACTACTGCTGCTGGCGGTGCCTGCCTGGGGTCAATGAGCCGGTTGAATAAACCCTATGCTCTCCGGTGGAGACGCACCCACTACTGCCGAGTACCAGGCCCCTCTTTCGCGGGGGGGGTTGCGCCTGGGCCTGTCAACCGAATACCACGCATTTACCAGGCCGGTTCACGGAGATGACTACGTTACCTACGAGGAACTGGTAGCGAACTGGCCGGCGACCGAGTCTCATCACAACAGCAAGCTGTACAGCTGGCAGGCCGATTTCTCGCTTCGCTACGCGCTACGGGACCGGACCGAGCTGTTTGCTATTCTGCCGCTTCGGCGACTGCGCGTCGAGGTAGCCGAGGAGACCAATCACCACCGCAACGAAACGATCGAGGGGCTCGGTGACATGCAGCTGGGCGTGCGCAGGTTCGTGCGGGCCGAACAGTATTTGCGGGTCGGGGCGATACTGGGAATGAGTTTGCCCACCGGGGAAAAGAAGTCACTGCCCACCGAGGCTTATCTCGGTTCGCACGTGGCCGCCGACCTTGGTATCGACGTTCCATCGCACAGCCACCTGCGCCTGGGCAGCGGTACCGTCAATCCCTTTGTCGCCGTCGACGGGGTCTACTCGCCGGAGGGCGATTGGATATACATGGGTTCGATGAGCGTGACCGTACCGTTCTACGACGCGACCGACGGTTATCGGACCGCGACCAGTGCTTCGGCCACCTTCGGGCTTGGCCGCCGCATGAAAGACGAAGATTTGACGATCAACATGTTTACCAGCGTGTCGTACTCAGGCCGCGACGAGTTTCACGGCGACCCGGTCACAGGCACGCTCGGTACCCACGATGGCAACCTCGATGTCACCAACACCGGTCGCTTCGAGGTGACACTCAGGCCCACTCTCGGCTATCGGTTTTCCGACAGTCTTTCGCTCGATATCCAACTCACGGTGCCCGTTTATACACGTATACACGAGGACGTTGACCAGCGTGATGTACAGCTTTCCGAGAGGGTAGGCGTGGTGTTGTCGCTCAGTTACCAGCTCTGACGCGGTGTCCTCCCGGGTTGTCCGGGGCGACGCGTTCGACTCAAGGCGGCAGTCAATTCAACAATGCCGCTGCCGACGACGAAGGGAACATCACTTCCCAGGTCTCGGGCTATTCCAGTAACCGTTTTGGATGGCGGCCGTTCACGAAACCGATGAACGGAAACAGCATGCTGTAGCCGAGCATCGACTGGATGTCGGGGCTGCACAGCCGTGCTCTTTCCCGCGAGATCGCGAGGCAGTAGTTCTCCTGTTGCCGCGCCCATGGCTCGCAGTACTGCGCCGTGGCAGCCATCCTCGGCTGGCCGCTGTCGTTTGAGCCGGCGCCGTGCCACAGCGTGCCCAGAAAAAACACGACCGAGCCCGCGGGCATGACGGCGGGGGTAAGCTTGGTCGAATCGGTATCTGGCTGCCCGTCTCCCCACTTGTGGCTACCCGGTAGGACCAGGGTAGCGCCGTTTTCTTCCGTGAAGTCATCGACGGCCCAGATCGTCGCCGCGCTTATGGGCGCCCTCGGGCGGGGCAGTGGATAAAATCCGTCGTCGTGGTGAAGCGGCTGCCTTATCTCACCCGGGTAGACGTTGATGGCCTGCAGTTGCGAGAGCAGGTAGTTGTTCATCAGCAGGGTGTCGAGCAGCGCCAGTATCAAGGGGTGATCAACCAACGGGTTGCAAGCCAGGGTTTTTTCGATGACCGAGTATATGCGGCGGGTCTTGAAGCCTTCGAACTCGTTGCGGCCGTCGTGGGTGAGCAGCGGCAACACCTCGGCCTTGAGCTCGGTCATGGCCTGCCTGGGCAGTAACTCGGGGATGATGACGTAACCGTTCTGCTGCACTTCGGCCAGCAGCCGTTCGACCAGCTGGGCGTCTACGCCGCGCCCTTGTGCCGCTGCGGCCGCGTTGGCCGAATGCTCGGCTACGGGTTCGTTCTTCAAACTGCCGTCGTCTTTGGTATACAGGCGGTTGGCCATGAGGGGCTCCGTCGCGGATGACCCGCGAGACAACCATTAGACAAGATACCTGTCATTGCCGCCAGCCCGGGGCGGCTTGCAGCGGGTGTGGTTGGCTGCCAGCCTCAGTCGATGTTTGAGTTTCCTGCCGCCTGGTCACGTCGAATCGCGCTCGCCGTTGTGTCGGCTTTTTTCACCTTCGCCGGTGTCACCCACTTCACCAACACCGGGTTTTTTGTGGCCATCGTGCCGCCGTGGTTGCCGGCTCACCTCGAGCTGGTCTACATAAGCGGCGTGTTCGAAATCCTCGGCGGGCTGGGTGTGCTCCTGGCGGCGACCCGACAGAAAGCCGGCTACGGGCTGATCGCGCTGCTGGTGGCCGTGTACCCGGCCAACATACACATGGCGTTGAATCCCGAGCTGTTTCCCGACATGACGGCCACGGCCTTGTACCTGAGGCTGCCGATGCAGTTCGTGGCGGCCTGGCTGGTGTGGTGGGCCACCTGCGATGACAACGCTCGCGGGTAGGCTTGGCCGACTGCAGACCAACCGTGTGAACGATTCTTACGAGTACCTGCCCAAGAACGTTGATGAGATCGTCGTTCGCCCGTTCGCCTTCGAGTTTCCCGAGGATCTCGATCCGCTGTGGGTTCCGGCCAACCCGGTGCGCTCGCACTTTTTCAACGGCGTGTCGTTGACCATGCCCTACCTCGAGCCCTACCTGGTGCAGACGAGTCGTGAGGCCGCCGAGCTCATAGATGACCCCCTCCTGCTCGAGGACATGAAAGCATTCGATGGCCAGGAGTCCCGCCACTTCGAGTGCCACCGGCGCTTGAACAAGCTGTTGAGAGACAACGGCTATCCCGAGTTTGCCCAGGTCGAGCAGCGGCTGAAGGCGTCTTACGCCAGGCTTTCAAAGCGCAGCTTGAGAACGCGGCTGGCCTACAGCGCCGGCTTTGAAACCATGACCAACGGGTTTACCACCTGGATTATAGGCAAGCGGCGCTCCTTGTGGCGCGGGGCCGAGCGTCACGTGACCTCGTTCTGGCTCATGCACATGCTCGAAGAGGCCGAGCACAAGACCGTGGCCTTCGATGCCTACATGGCTTACTCGGGCAAGTACCTGCCGCGGGCCTTCGGCGTGCTGCACGGGTCTTTGCACGTGCTGGGCTACGGGCTCATTGGTATGTTCACGGCGCTTAAAAAAGACGGCAGGCTGCACCGGCCTGGCGACCTGGCCCGTTTGGTCCGTGAAATGTGCGTGCTGGCCTGGAACGTGGCCCCTTTCCTGTTACACGGCTTGTCGCCCTGGCATAATCCGAGGGACTTCAAGGACACCGACTGGATGCTCGAGTGGATAGCCGCTTACAAGAAGCTGCCCGAGGGGGAGTTGATACCGCTTGTAGATACCAGCGATCCGGAGATGCCGGTTCCTTTCTGACACGATAGCATTGCACAATAACACGGCGCAGCACCGGCGGCTGTGCCACTAACAGGGGGTTCGGATGGACAGGCTTCAAAGAATAGCGATAGCAAACGGCTTGCTCGTGGTACTGGCTGGGATGCTTGCCGGTTTCATGTTGATTTTTTCTCTCATAGGCGGGTGGGAACTGTGGCCAGGTAACATCGTGTCCTTCTCGGTTTACGGGACCAGTGAAGGCTGGGTAAGAGCCCACAGCGGTGGTGCCATGAACGGTATCCTGCTGGTGGTCATCGGCCTGGCCCTGCCCAAGATGGGCCTGTCCGAGAAGCGGCAGCGGCTGATGGTTTACGGCTTCATGGCCGTGGCGTGGGGTTTTACTGCCTTTTACTGGCTCGGCAACGCGGCGGGTAACAGGGGGCTGAGCTTCGGGACAAACCAGCTCGGCAACAGCGACATCTTCGGGATACTGGGTTTTCTTTTTGGTGCGCTGCCGGTGTTCCTGGTCATGTACCTGCTGGTGATAGCGGCCAAGGGCTTGTTGAAAGACAGTAACTGAAGATCGATGGGCGCGGTCAGAACTGGAAGTAGTAAAACGGCTGCCCGCTGCCCGCGAACAACATCAGCACCCAGAGAAACCCGCCGAGGTATACTGCGCGTGCGGGCCACGCCAGGCGCGACAGGTGGGGGCCGGGCCACGCTTTCTTGTTGCCCCAATGCCAGGCGTAGAGCAGAGCCAGGCCGGCGGCCCACGCCAGGTGCACGGCGTTGTCGCCCGGCGCCCAGGTGGTGATCCTGGTAAGCATGAGGAGCGCACTGTCGATGCTTTGTGCGCGAAAAAATACGTTGGCGAAGGCTACGAAAAACGGCATCGAGAGGTAGCCGATCGCGGTGGCCAGGCGGCTCCTGTCGGGCAGCAGGTCGCCTGACTTGAGAAGGCGGTAGGCCGCCAGCAGCAAGCCGTTGTACATACCCCAGACGACGAAATTCCAGCTCGCGCCGTGCCACAGTCCAAAGGCCATCCACGTGACCACGGTGTTGAAGACTACGCGCGCCCGCGTTCCGCGGTCGCCACCGAGCGGGCGGTACAGGTAGTCGCGAAACCAGTTGCCCATGGTCATGTGCCAGCCGCGTCGATAGTCGATCGGATTGCCGGCCAGCAAGGGGAAAAAGAAGTTTTCGGGCAGTTCGAACCCCAGCAGCTTGGCCATGCCCCTGGCCATGGTGGTGTAGCCCGAGAAGTCGCAGTAGATCTGGGCCGAGAACGCGAAGATCGCGATCAGCAGGGCTTCGCCGCTGTACAACTCGGGCGCGCCGAAACACCTGTCGACCACCAGCGCAAAGCTGTCGGCGATAACGATTTTTTTGAACAAGCCCACCAGGCACAACTCGACCCCGTCGAGCACCTGCGCTCGGCCCGGCAGGCGATGCCTGCGCAGCTGCGGTAGAAATTCAGCGGCGCGCAGTATCGGACCGGCGATCAACTGGGGAAAGAAGGACACGAACAGGGCAAAATCCATGGGGTCTTCGCAGGCCTCTATCTTGCGACGGTATACGTCGATCGAGTAAGAGATCGTCTGGAAGGTGTAGAAGGATATGCCGAGCGGGATGGCGGTGTGCACGCGAAGAGGGTCAGCCCATCCAGGGCTGAGAGTGCCCAGCGCGACGAGGTTGTCGAGGAAAAAGTTGACGTACTTGAAGTAACCGAGCACGCCCAGGTTGCCCAGCAGGCTGAGCAACAGCCAGGCTCGCCGCCGCGTCGGGTCGCTGGTGCGCTGCAGGCGCCGGCCCACCGAGTAGTCCAGCGCCGTCGATGCCAGCAACAGCAGCAGGAACGGCGGGTTCCACGAAGAGTAGAACGCGTAGCTGGCGCCGATGAGCAGCGCGCGTCGCGTGGGCACTATCCAGTGCAGGGCGAGCACCGCGCCGAGGAAGAACAGAAATTCTGCGCTGTCGAATCTCACCCTTCAGCGATTTCCTGCCGGCAGTACGCCGCTGGCCAGTAAGACTTCGGCCAGAGCGGCGCTGAAACGCGGCCGGGCCTCGGGCGTGAGGTGAACACGATCATAAAAATCGTCGGCGCCGAAACCCGGCAGCATGGTTTTATCGATGAAGGTAAAGCCCGAGCGCTCGGCTGCCTCGCCCAGGCAGCGCTTGTATTGGCCTTGCACCCGTTGGGAGTCGGCCCAGCGCAGCTGCGTGGGCGATTGCACCACGGCCACGCGGGTGCCCACCGCGGCCAGTCGCCTGGCGAGCAGTTCCAGAGCGTCGACGTGAACGCTGGGGCAGGCAAACTCACTGGTCCTGGCCTGCCGCCGCGCTCTTGCCCTCGCGGCGGTTGCGCCGTGCAACAGCGTCCAGGCCTCCTTGCGACCGAGGCTGCTGCTGTCACCCAGGCGCGAGAACAGTACCTGCCTGAAGGCCCGGCGGTTGCGTGTTACCGCGTGGGATGAAGACAGCGCAAAATCGGCGTGCAGCGCGTGCCCGGCCAGCAGGCCACGCCAGCCCAGCAGCTCGCTCGCCACCGAGAAATCGTAGTGACGAAGGCTCTGCCAGGGCTCGTCTTCTCGTAGCGACCACACGCTGTCGAGGATTACGACGATGTCGGGTTGCTTCTCGACTAACCGGGGCGCAAACATTGCCAGCTCAAGCTGGGTGGCACCCGGAAACCACAGCAGTCCCAGGTGGTCACTGTCCCAGGGGCTGGCGTCGGCCAGGACGTGCAGGTCGATGTTGCGGTTTACCGTGCTGCTGCCCACGAACAGCATGCGTGCGCGGCGGGCAGGGCGCAGGCGGATGTTGGCCTCGGCGCGGGCCACCATGGAGCCATAGCCGTCGGCCCTGCTGCGGGCGAAGCTCCAGAATCCCGGCCAGTTGCCGAGCACTACGTTGCTCAACGCGTAGGCCGCCACCAGTATGGCGACCACCGCCAGCAGGGTTGGGCCACCGGGCCCGTCGGCCCGTTTGTCGGGCAAACCGCTCTCGTTAACCCGGGAAGATTCCTCCTCCTCTGTAAACACTGCCAGTCGGTCCCCCTTCGTGTTTCCGCCGCTGGTGCTCTTCGCTTGACTGGATGTGAACCAACCCGCCGGTAACCTCGTTTCTAGGCCGCTTTGCACGCGCAGTCTAATTATCGCGGGGCCATGCGGGGAATGGCCATGGCCGCCTATGTGCTAGCCGCGCCAGTTATTACTTGGGCACCAGGAACTTGAAGCGGTCGGTGTCCTTCAGGCCAAGGGCCTCCGAGTGGGCCTTGGCGGTGAGGCGTCGGCTCGCGGGCGTGTCGATGTCGAGCTTACGTGCACAGCCACGCGTCTGTGGCTTGGCTGACTCCCGTCGCGTTGTTCTCCCCGGGTCGTCGCTCAGACTCGTCCGCCACGGGCTATCCCTCCAGCGTCACGCCGTAGTAGTCGGTGTACGGCAGCATTTTTTTTCTGATCCTGGCGGGATCAAAACCCCACTGCTCGGCCGAGTACTTGTGTTGCCCGAACTTGCCCTTGGGCTTGGCCTTCATGTAGGCGCGTATGGCGTCGGCGTGCGGGCCTGCAAACGGGCGGTCGAGTTGCGAGTAAAGCTCTTCTACCGCTACGGCGGGGTCGGCCATGAGCTGCGAGAAGTGCAGGTCGACAATGCTGTCGGCGAATTCTCCCTCCGAGCGACGCCGTGCGAGGTCTACCATCATGTCGCCCAGCCCCACGCCGTCGGGGTCGGGCATTCCAACCTCGTCGCTGCGCTGCCAGCGCACGGTGGCCAGGGTGCTGAAGGCCGAGGGTTCGGTCTTCAAGGGGTCTCGGTGGGTGTGTACGACTCGCGCGTCGGGGTAAGCGTCGAGCAACATGTCGATAAACGCCAGGTAAAGGGGCGTCTTCAAGACCCAGTTGCGAGGCGGGCCGCCATGCTGCAGGGCCTGCAGCAGTGCCCGGTGGTAGTGCATGGTGGCGGGGTAGTCGGCGTCCCAGTTTGGCACGTCGGCTATCATCGACCAGTGGCCGCCCGAGAAGCCCGGCAAGGTGAGCGTGACGCATTCCACGGGCAGGTCGGCGCGCAACTCGTGGATGGCCGCGAACTCCGGTTGCACGTCGGCCCAGAATTCCTGCTCGCACTCGGCCATGGCCACTCGGGCTTGCTCGTTGGCGCGGTCAAACGCCAGCGGGTGGATGACCTCCCAGGCCAGTGGCGCGCGCGCGGTGGGGTCCAGCGCAAGCAGCTCGAACAGGATGGACGTGCCCGATCTTGGTGGGCCGGTGATGACCAGCGGCGCGTTGATATTTTCGTCGGCCATGGCCGGGGTCTCGCTGCGCGCACGGGTCAGAAACAGTCGGGTACGCAGGCCCCGCAGCACTTCCTGCCGCGTCATGAGGCGTCCCACCGTGTTGAGCGCCCCGGTGGATTCGAGCTCTTCGAGCAGCGACGTGAAGCGGGCCTGCCAGTCACCGTCGTAGCTGCCGAAGTCGCTGAGTCCGCCCGTCGATTCGACAGCGTCGTTCATCAGCGCGGCGGCGTCGAGCGGGATCAGCCTGCGCGCACCGGCCACCGAATCGCCCATGGCGTTTATGCGCCGTACCCAGTCGGGGCGGGTGTAGTGCTCGGCCAGTGTTTTACTTGTCGACGACATCGGCTGTTGCTTGCCCCGGGGTTAGGACTCCGAGCCCGTGGGTGGGCGCTGGACCTCAGCCTACGGCTATCTCGATGCCTTTGCCCGATGGGTCGTCGTAGCGTTGGTGCAGTATGGGCAGAACGAGTTCGGGAGCCACGGGGCCCAGCACCTTGCCGTTGCTCTGCGTGGTGCCTTCCTCGTACTCAAAGCGCGTGAGCTTGACCACCTCGATATCGGCCACGGGGTCGAGCGGCGATTCGCCCAGGGTGATGCCGGCGCCTTCGAGCTCCCACGAGTTGCTGTGGTCCTGGT
Organism: uncultured Binatia bacterium (SeqCode); assembly: GCA_963579235.1. Lineage (GTDB taxonomy): Bacteria > Desulfobacterota > Binatia > UBA1149 > UBA1149 > UBA1149. The sequence goes on along the minus strand of CAUZFM010000047.1, from coordinate 11,467 downwards.
GCCAGTCGAGGCGTACGAGCAAGGGGTCGTTGTCAAAAGACTTGCCCGCCTCGCAGGAGGGAAACATCTTCAGGCAGAAGCCGTGCTGGGTAAACTTGCGCGGGCCGAGCTCTTTGCCAAGCGTGCCCTCGGCCGTCACGTAGGTAAAACCCATGCGGCTCACGCTCGTTGAAAAATGATCGCCCTCCCTCGTGAAATCTATCTGGGCAATTTTCTTGGCCTCGCCGTATGTCTCGCGGCCGGGCACGACCGCCTGCTCGGTGGTCATGGGCATGGTGATGAGGTTTATGCCCTCTACGCCCTCGTGGGTGACCTGCACGCCGAAGACCATCGCGCCGATTGTCATGCTGTACTCGGGCGAGACCTCGATGGTGATGTCGGTAAACGTCACGCAGACCAGCGGACGATCAACGGGGTCAAAGGGTTTGAGGACAAGTGCGCGGTAGATCTCGGGGTGGGTCTCGTACTCCACGCGGATCTGCCGCATCGAGCTCTGCATGAATTCCGGGTTTTCCCGCTGGGCTTTCTGTACCTGTTCGAGGGTTCTGACGTAGCGTAATTGTGCCATTGACGGTCTCCTTTAAGGTCGCCAGACTGTCACACCGCCTCGGCGTTGACCAGCCTGTCGAGGGATCTCAGTTGCCGTTGATTTTCTCCCAGCAGTCGTCGTCCAGGATGCGATCCATGTCCGAGGTAAACTCGAAAAAATTGTCGGCCGGCATTTCGGGTTGCCGCGTTAACTTGGCATAGCTCGAGAGTATGTCGATAATCGGGCGGACATGGACGGCTCTAAACCAAAACGGGTGAATGCAACTACCAGGGGTGGCCTCGTTGCGGCCATTGTTGCCTACGGTGTAGCCCGCGGAATATCGGAGGAAAAATTCGAGGCAGCTACCAAGCTAAAGGCTAAGGACCTTTTGAATGCTGAGTCCCGAGTGCCGGAGGATACTATCGGGCTGTGCTGGAATGTCTTGGGCGAAGCTTTCCCTGGGCGTCCTATCGCCTTGGAAATGGCTGAATCCGCGCCATTTTCATACATCGGACCATTGGCATACATGGTCCAGTTCTCATCGTCGATTGGCGAGATAATGGAAACATTCATGCGCTATTCTCAGCTGATGTCCGATGGGCTTGATATTCGCTGGGGGCCCGACACCGATCCTCGGGCCCTGGTTTGCCGACATCATCAGGACGCGGTGGACGGGGGATACGGGATGGAAGCCTCGCTAGCGATAGCTTGGCGCCTCAACAAGGAAATCCTCTGTATAGATCATAGCGTGGTCGGATTTGAGTTTGCCGGGGAACCGCATGGCCCCATTGAACTATATGAGGAATGGTTTGGACGACCGGTGCGGTTTTCTGCCGGGCGGTCAGCCTTACTGATCGATCCCTCCACGTTGGATGACCGGCCCAACGCTGCGAACGCTGGCTTATATGATTTCTTCGACAAACAGATGCATTCACTGTCCGAGGCACTCGATAAAGCAGATCCTCTTTTTGAGTTGCGCTCCGCGATATTAGATAATGCGAAGCGCGGAAAATATTCCCTCGATGATCTTGCAGAAACTATGGGTATCGGGGTGCGAACCCTGCAACGTTCTGCCGAGGGGCTGCGCATCACTCTTCGGGTCCTGGTAGACGATGTGCGACTCGAATTTTCCCAGCGGTATCTTGCAAATAAACAATTCTCGAATGAGGACGTTGCATTTCTTGTCGGTTACTCCGACGCGCGCGCATTTAACAGGGCGTTCAAGCGCTGGACAGGTCTAACGCCGGGCGAATACCGAAAATCTTTGAATTAGTTAGGCCCGGTCCCCGGACCTCGTCGGCAGCCGCTACCGGCGTGAGCTTGTCGGGCCGGTTGAGCCTGATCAGTGCTACCTGGTCGCGTAGCTCGTAGGTGATCTGCTCGTAGTCCTTGGTGACTTTCTCCTAACCGCGGCCGCTACAGGACCTGCCGTTCCTCGGCCAGGAATATCGGCGAGCGCGACAGGTCTGCAAATCGATGCTCGTCTTCGTTCAACTCTGCAACGGCAGCCTGCGCCTCTTCTGTGCCGAGGACCTCGGCGTGGCGCTCTAACAGCGGCGCGTGGTTCGCGTGCCAGTAGTCCTGGAACTGCTCGCGGGTGAGGGTCGGCAGTCGGTGCCCGCAGAAACAGAGTTTTATCATTCTTCTATCCCCCAGTTGGGCGCAGTTGTCCGGGCCCGGCCCATCCAGCCCGGTAGACGGCGGCACATCCACCTCGGCCGGTGCTAAGCCAGGCAGGCGGCCCGGGCCTCCTACGGCTAACCCTGGTTTGCATCAGGCCTCGGCGGGAGCCCTGATTTTCCTTAATTTCCTGTTGGTACACGAGTTGCAGTATTTGTATATCGAGCTCGCGCTGTTGCAGGTTTCGGGTCTGGATCCGACCGACATCAGCATCGGGTCGTTCAAGAAGACAGTGGGGAGCAAGTTATGACAAGGACCAGCACTGCCAACGAGCCGGCCGGTAACGACGCGGCACTGTATCCGGGGTCCGCTTTGGCCGCGGCGGCGGTCACGCGGGAAGGGCCGGTATCCCAGGAGACAGTACACCGGTCGCGGGACGGCTATTTCGCCCGCCTGTATGCCGATCCTTACGGGCTGGAAAACGAGGCCTATGACTGGAGGGGCGAGGACCGATTCGTGGCCGTCCTTGGTCCGTTTTACCTGGCTATAGCGGCCACGCTCGGGGTGTTGGGGGCTCTCGGCGTATTCCCGGCACTTAACACGGCGGCAATGGCTTTTTTTGGTATCTCGATCGTATTCGAAGTCGCGGGTAAACTCTTCGCATCATGGCTCGTGATGCGACACCGAGTTCGGATCAATTACGTCCGCAAACTGATTCTTCGCCCAGTAAAGAAGCTCTCGGCGTTCGTGATCCCGCTTCTCATAGTAAGCGGCGACAAGGTGATTATCGACATAGCGTTCCTGTTCTGCCTGGGCCAGTTGAAAACCATAGGGCTCGAGTATCATCGCGTTCGGCGCCGGGTCGCGTTGTTACGGTACGCGTTCGTTTCGTGGGATCGGCTGGAGGACAGGCCGTATTCCCTGCGTTACGATATGCTCGAGGACGTGTTTCGTTTCGCCGTATATCTGCCTTTCATGGCGCTGGTGGCCAATCCCTTCATCGTTCTCGTGCCGCAACTGATAAATGAATTTGGTGATGGCCTCGCCGAACCAGTGGGTATCCGTTTCGGCAAGCACAAGTACCGCACCAGGGCCCTGTGGCACAACGGGCGTATCTGGGCCGGGCAGTTCGTACGATCCCTGGAGGGTAGTGCGACGGTGTTTATCGTTTCGGGCGTGGTGCTGTGTGGTTACCAGTTCCTGTCGGCCGTCCCGGTGTTTACGCCCGAACAATTCCTGGTGGCCATGGCCGTTATTCCCCTTGGGCTGACGTTTGCCGAAGCCGTGAGCCCGCATACCTGCGATGGCCCCCTGATGGCTCTCACCGGTTGTGGCCTGCTACTGGGTATTTTCTCGCTCTAGAGACCGGCGGCGCATCCGGGTGCTCCGCTGCAAACCCGCCCACACGGTAGCGACCTTCGAGCGCTAACTTACGTTAGCAGCACAACCCCGGTTATAGCCCGTGTTTACTGGGTTTCCGTGCCGTTACCGTTTGGCACAGCAGTTGCTTTGACAGGGGCATGCCGGCGCGGGCTCAACCCGCGGCGCAAACGGAGGATACGACATGAACAAGGCAATCACAGCAATAGTAACAGCAACAGTAACCGTAGCTTTCCTGGCCCTGGCGCTGCCCGCGATCTCGCAGGCCCAGAACGTCAACGACCACCTCAAGTGCTACAAGATCAAGGACTCTCACAGGTACTCGGCGGTGGCCGATCTCATCACGAACTCTGACCAATCGATGTACCCGAGCGAAGCCGGCTGCAGGATACTGGTCAAGAGCAAGGAGTTCTGCCTGCCGATCAACAAAGATCGCATCCTGCAGCCCAACAACAAGCGCGACGCCCCGCACGAGGACGTGGTTGGCCAGGATCTGACCAATGATTTTCTCTGCTACAAGGTCCGCTGCCCCACGGATCCTACCGGTGCGATGCCACCCAGCGTCCAGGACGTGGTTGACCAGTTCGGCCAGCGCGAGATCTCCGGTTTCAGGACCACCAAGATGTGCACGCCCGCTTGGAAGGTGTTCGGCAACAACGATCTACCGGACTTGATCCCGGTGGCAAGCGCCTTGACGGGTAGTTTCTGCATGCGGGATGCGGCGGCTGCAAACCTGCTCGTGACCGTGGAAAACCAGGGTGCCGCCAACGCCGCGCCTACACAGGTGACGGTGGAGTTCCAGACGGCCACTGGTCCGGTCATCCACACCGCCTCGGTGCCCGCTCTTGCCGCGGGTGTTTCGACTTCGGTGGCCGTGCCTTTCCCGGTGGGCCCGAACTGGTGCTACGAGCCTGACTGCCAGTTCAGGATCACGGTGGATTCGGCGGGTACAGAGCTGGAGTCGGACGAGACAAACAACGTGGCCAGCGATTACTGCCCGGGCTGAAATAGGCTGACCCCGGCCGGTAACTCCCCCTGCCGGCCACGTGGCCTCTCCCCGGCCACGGATACCCCGGGTTCCCTCGTGGAACCCGGGGTTTTTCTTTGCTTCGCCCGCGGGGCGAGGTGGCATGAGGAATGCGGTCTGTTAGAACTGCCGCATGGAATTTTCGTTTGCTCAGGTTTTTGACACCCTTGCTTCAGCCATGCCCGACCGCGAGCTGCTGGTCTGGCGCGATCGCCGGCTGACTTATTCGCAGGTCCACGAGCGTTCGCGACGATTGGCAGGTTATCTGCACTCGCGTGGGTTGGGCTGCCACAGTGAGCGTGATGGACTGGCTGGCCACGAGTCGGGGCAGGACCACGTGGGCCTGTATCTCTACAATGGCAACGAGTACCTCGAGGGCATGCTCGGCTGTTGGTACACGCGGGCGGCTTCGCTCAACGTCAACTACCGCTACGTCGAAGAGGAGTTGCAGTACCTGTTCGCCAACAGCGGAGCGCGCGCGATCATATACAATGCGGTGTTCGCGCCGCAGGTGGCCGCGGTTCGCGACCTGCTACCAAAAGTCGAGCTGCTCATCCAGGTGGCCGATGAATCGGGAAACGAGCTGCTTCCCGGGGCGGTGGACTACGAAGAGGTGCTGGCCTCGGCACCCGCCTTACCCGACTCGGTGGAACCCTCTCCCGATGATCTTTACGTGCTCTACACCGGAGGTACTACCGGGATGCCCAAGGGCGTGCTGTGGCGGTCGGCCGATGTTTTTATCGCTGCCATGGGCGGTCGCGGTATCGATGGCGTTGAGCTCGAGTCGATCGAGGCGTTGTTCAAACAAGCCGCGGGGTCGGCTCCTTTTTCGGCGGTTGTGGGGCCGCCACTCATGCACGGAGCAGCCCAGTGGGCGAGTTTTCTGATGATGTGCATGGGCGCCACCCTGGTCATTCCCGAAGTGGTAGAGAAGCTCGACCCCGCTGATTTTCTCTCGACCCTTGTGCGCGAAAAATGCGTTTCGTTCTCGATGGTCGGCGACGCGTTCGCCCGCCCGCTGATCGATGAGATCAAGCGCGGCGACTACGACCTTTCCGGGCTGATGATTATCGGCTCGGGTGGGGCTCCGCTTTCGACCGACAACAAGGAGGCGCTGCTCGAGCTGGTGCCACACGCAACCATAATGGACTCCATCGGCTCATCGGAGACCGGCATGCAGGGGAGCAACCCCAGCAGTCGTGACAGTGGCGTGACGACGGGAGATTTTCTGCCCGCGCCGGGTTCCTGTGTGGTGTCCGAAGACCTGTCGCGCGTGCTCAAGCCGGGTGACGACGAGACCGGCTGGTTTGCGCAGACCGGGCGGGTGCCGCTGGGGTACCTCGACGACGCCGAGAAGACCGCGCGTACTTTTCCGCTGATCGACGGCGTGCGTTACTCGGTGCCGGGCGACCGCGCGCGCTGGCGCGAGGGGGGTATCATCGAGGTGCTCGGGCGAGACTCGGTGACCATTAACTCGGGTGGCGAAAAAATCTTTGCCGAGGAGGTCGAAGCCGCGCTCAAGCACCACCCCGACGTTTACGACACCGTGGTGGCGGGCCGTCCCAGCGACCGTTGGGGCCAGGAAGTGGTGGCTGTCGTCCGTCTCCGCGACGGCGCAACGGCCGGCGAAACAGAACTCCTGGCGGAAGCCGCCCTGCACGTGGCGCGCTACAAACTGCCCAAGGCCTTCGTGTTTCGCGAAGAGATCCAGCGCAGCCCCAGTGGCAAGGCCGACTATCGCTGGGCCCGCGAGCAGGTCGAATAGGGGAATTTACTCGCCCTTGTCGTGGGGCGGAACGCCGTTGAAGTCCGGCGCGCGCTTTTCGAAGAAGGCCGTTATGGCCTCCATGTTTTCCGGGCTGCCTATGCGGCCCATGAAAGCCTTGTCTTCACGGCGGCGCGCGGAAACGACCTGTTCGTTGCGCGAGGCGATGAGCAATCGCTTGGTGTGGCGCAGTGAACCCAGCGGTTTAGCCGCGAGTCGGGCCGCCCGCTCGAGCGCCATCCCGAGCACCTGTTCGGGCTGGCACAGCTGGGTGGCGAGGTTTAGTTCCAGGGCGCGGTCGGCGTCAATGAAATCGGATTCAAAGAGCAGGTCGACCGCCGCTCGCCATCCGCAGACCACCGGTAGCAGGTAACTGCTGGCTGCTTCGGGCACAACGCCCAGGGTGATGAAGGGCGCGCGCAGGCGCGCGTCGCACGACATGTAAACGTAGTCGCAGTACAGCAACATGGTAAGCCCGATGCCCACGCCGACACCGTTGACGGCCGCGACCAAGGGTTTGTCGAAATCCACCAGCGCGTCCATGAACAGCGAGAAGCCGTTCTCAGCCGACGCGTCCGATGTGTCGATGGCGCCCATTTCGCCCAGGTCCTGGCCGGCGGTAAAGGCACCGCCTGCGCCGGTGACCACGACCACTCGTACCGCATCGTTGGCCATCGCCCCCTGCAAGGACAAGCGGGCTTCGCGCCACTGCTCGGCGTTAAAGGCGTTCTTTGCCTCGGGGCGGTTGAGCGTGAGCAGCAGCACGCCGCCTTCTAGTTTCTCTATCACGGTAGGCATGTCTGGTTCTCCCTCGCTTACAGCGGCAGGTTACCGGTGGCTGTCTTGAGGTTGCCGTCGCGCTTCCAGCTTTCCAGGGTGCGCAGTGCAATGCGCCAACGGTGTACCTCGTCGGCACCGTCAGCAAAACGCGCCCAGCGCGCTTGTTGCGACATCTTGGCCAGCGGCGTATCCGTCGAGTAGCCCAGGGCGCCGTGTACCTGTATGGCGCGGTCGATGATCTGCCCCAGTATCGTGGCTACGAAGTACTTGGTCATCGAGGACTCGCTCTTGAAATCGGCGCCGCTGTCAATGAGGTAGGCTGTGTGCAGGATCATCAGCTTGGCCTGGTAGAGCTCGATGGTGGAGTCAGAAATCATCCACTGTATGCCCTGTTTCTCGGACAGGTAGCTGCCGTGCGCGTAGCGGGTTCCCGCGCGCTCCACCATCATCTCAAGCGCTTGTTCGGCTTGCGCCAGCCAACGCATGCAGTGGGCCAGTCGGGCCGGTCCCAGGCGGTACTGGCCCAGCCGGTGCCCGTCGCCGCGGCCACCGAGGATGGCTTCGCGGGGCAGGCGCAGGTTATCCAATCGTATTTCGCAGTGGTTGTGGCCTCCCGACATGGTCTCGATATCGCGCACTTCTTCCCAGCCGTCCATTGGCAGGTCAACGAGAAAAGCCGAATTTGCCGCTCGCGGGTCGTCGGGCTCGTCCTCGGTACGGGCAATGAGAATGGCAAAGGAGGCGCGGTTGGCCCCTGAGATGAACCACTTGTGCCCGTTGATGACCCACTGGTCGCCCTCCAGCTGGGCGCGGGTCTGGATGAGGGAGGGGTCGCTGCCGGCAACCTCGGGCTCGGTCATCGCAAAGCAGGAGCGGATGCGACCGTCGCACAGAGGGCGCAGGTATTTTTCTTTCTGCTCGTCGGTGGCCCAGTGCAGCAGGGTGTGCATGTTGCCCTCGTCGGGCGCCTGGGCATTCAAGGCAAAGGGCCCGAAGCGCGCGCGCGCGGCCTCGGCCGACACCGCCGCCATGGCAACGTGTCCCAGGCCCATGCCGCCGTATTCCTCGGGCATGTGCGGCAACCAGAGGCTGCGCTCGCGGGCCTCGCGGCGCATTTTTTTGACACCTCCTATGAGCACATCACGGGCCTCGCCCGATTCCTCTATCTCTCGCTCGGCGGGAAGCACGACGTCTTCGATGTACTCGCGCACGCGTTCACGAAGTTTTTCAATCTCGGGTGGGAAGCTGAAATCAATGGCCATAGCCAAGCAACCTGTCTGCCCGCCTCAGCTCGGTCAAGGGAGGGGCGCCGACGTTCCTCGTTTTGGCGTTGGGAAATAGAACGTGTTCTAGTCGGGCGGTGGACTTCAATGACAGCCCACTGGAGGCAGCATTTCGGGCAGATGCGCGTGCTTTTCTGGCTGACAACTCTGCTGCCCAGGAGGGTGCCAATACCGGCCCCGATGCCGACCATGAGGCGGTGGTGGCCGCGTCGAGACGCTGGCAGCGCCTACTGGCCGAAGCCGGTTGGGGCGCTATCATGTGGCCCGAACAGTACGGCGGCCGCGGCCTGGGTCCCATCGAGCAGGTGGTGTGGAACGAGGAGCTCGCGCGGGCCGGGATCACCGAAACAACGCTGATGGGTGGCATCGCGATGGCCGGACCCACCATCATCGCTTACGGCAACGACGAGCAGAAAAGCCGTTTTCTCGAACCGACGCTCAGGGGTGAGCTCATGTGGTGCCAGCTCTTCAGCGAACCCTCTGCTGGCAGCGACCTGGCCGGCCTGCGTACCCGTGCCGAGCGCGACGGGGACCAGTGGGTCATCAACGGTCAGAAAGTATGGTCGACCTTTGCCGACCACGCTGACTGGGGATTCATCATCGCGCGCACCGACCCCTCGCTGCCCAAGCGCAAGGGCCTGAGCTATTTTCTCGTCGACATGAAAACACCCGGCATCGAAGTACGCCCTTTGCGCGACATGAGTGGTGGCGCTCACTTCAACGAAGTTTTTCTCGACGACGTGCGCATACCCGATGCCAACCGCCTGGGCGAACAGGGGCAGGGCTGGCCGATAGCCCGTACCACGCTGTTGCACGAGCGCATGTCCATCGGCTCGGCCTCTCGCATGTTCAGCTTTGGCGAGGTGCTGGCCCACTTGCGCGAGAACACCCCCGTACCCGACCAGTTGTTGCGCGATCGACTCGCTGGGCTCTACGCCTGGTCGCGCAGTCTCGAGTTGCTCAACGCGCGCGTCAATACCAAGCTCGGCCGGGGCGAAGATCCCACGGCCGAGGCGTCGGTCATGAAACTGGCGATCGCTGAAATTTTTGAAAGCGCGGCCGACGTCATGATGCGAGCCGAGGGCAGGGCGGCACTCACGGGTGAGGGCGAAGCCCAGCACCGCTTTTATTTTGCTCCTGGCCTGCGCATTGGCGGCGGCACCGACGAAGTACAGCGCAACATAATCGCCGAGCAGGTGCTGGGCCTGCCGCGCGAAGAAGACCCGTGGGCCGACACGCCCTTCGAGGATCTACCGGCCGGATCATGAACGGCCGGAATACAGCAGGATGAATTTCGGTTTCAGCGAAGAGCAGGAGCAGTTCCGCGAAATCGTGCGGCGTTTTGCCGAGCAGCGCTGGTCGCTCGAAGGCGTGAGCACGCTCGCGGGCGCAGACGACGGCGAAGCCTTCGACTGGCAGGCCTGGCAACAGGCGAGCGCCGAGCTCGGTCTTGCTGGCCTGCTCGTGCCTGAGCGACTGGGTGGCTCGGGTTTTGGCTATCTTGAGATGGGCATCGCGTTGGAAGAACTCGGTCGGCAGTTGGCGGGCGGTCCACTGTGGACCTCGGCCTGCCTCGCAACGGGCCTGCTTTTGGAGCTGGCCGACGAAGAAGCCCAGTCCGAGCTTCTGCCACCCATGGCGGCCGGTGAACAGCTGGCCACGGTCGATGTGGCCGGTTACCTGGCGGTGGCTGATGGCAAACTGCCGACGCTCGAGGCTCGGCCGGGCCAGGCCGGCGGCTGGCAGATCGACGGCAGCTGTGCGCACGTTCCCTTCGCGGCCCAATCCGACCTGCTGTTGCTGTGGGCCGATCACGAAGGCGACGCCGTTTTGTTTGCAGTGGCGTCGGACGCCCGGGGCTTGACGATCAAGCAGACCAGCAGCCTTGATTTGACCCGCTCGGTGGGTGACCTGGTCTTGTCTGCTGTTCCCGCCCGGCGCCTGGCCCTGGCCAGTGGCAAAGAGTTAACCGCGAGGGCTCTCGACCGCGCGCGCGCGGCGATGACCGCCGAGCAGGTAGGTGCTGCCGAGGCGTGCCAGGAGCAGGCCATCGCCTGGGCCAAGGAACGCATGCAGTTTTCGCGCACCATCGGCAGCTTCCAGGCAGTCAAGCATCGCTTGGCAGATGGCCGCTTGTACCTGGAACTCGCCCGCTCGGCGGCCTACTGGGCATGGTGGGCTGCCGACGAGAACGACGCTGAACTTGTCGAGGCCGCGCCCCTGGCCAGGTCTATGTGCTGCGATGCTTTTGCGCGAACGGCTGCTGACCTCATCCACCTGCACGGTGGCATGGGTTTTACCTGGGAGCATTCCGCTCACCACTATTACAGGCGCGCTCGTTCCCAGTCGGTGCTGCTCGGTGACGCTCAGCTGGAACGGCAGCGCCTGGCCGACAGCCTGCTCGCTGGCTGAGGCCTTCGATCGGACTTTCTGGCCCTGGAATACAGAGGCTCGGCAACTGAATGTTGACGAACGGCGGTCCTGTCCGGTACAAACATAGAGGGTTCTTTTTTTTTGCTATCAGCCGCCCGGCAGAAAAATGGTCTCCTGGAGTGAATCAATCGTGAATTTCAACAGGCTCAACTGCTGTGCCGCGAGTCTGCTCTGTGCGGCCTTGTTAGTACCGGCGACGAGCGGGCAGGCGGGGGCCCAGTGTACGGCCATCGATGGTGGTAAACTCAAGATCAAACCGGCCGCTGGCAACTCGCGAAGTAAGCTCAGCTGGAAGGCCAAGGATAAGTCGGTCGAATTTCTTATCGCCGACCCGACCGTCGGCACTACTACCATAGAGATGGTGGCCGCCGGCACGGTGCTGGCCTCGCTTGGTTATGGCCCGGTCTCGGCGGCGGCCTGGCGCAGCGGGGGTACGCCGCTTCGCATATGGAAGTACAAGGACAAGGACGATCCCTCGCCCATAGACGGCGTCCAGAAAATCATCAGCAAGAGCAACCTGTTCAAGCTCAGGGGCAAGCAGGGGATAATCGACCTGCTGACCGCACCGCTGGCGTTGCCCGTCACGATGCAGATCACCGACAGCGCTGGCGCGTGTTACCTCGCCCGCTTCAGCCAGTGCAGCGACAACA
>CAUZFM010000046.1:0-21377 GCA_963579235.1 uncultured Binatia bacterium (SeqCode) | reverse complement strand
CCAGCATAACGTACTCAAAAGTCACGCGCTTGCGCCTGGGCAGGTCGAGTTGCCTGCAGGCCTCCAGCAACTCGGCAATCGGGTAGCGACGGTTGACCGGCATGATCTCATCGCGCAGCTCGTCGCGAGTCGCGTTCAGCGATACCGCCACGTTCACGTTGGTGTCGGTCACCAACCGTTGCAGCGCCGGCACCAGGCCGACGGTCGACACCGTTATCCGCCGAGGTGACACGCCCAGTCCCCAGCGTGCAGTCATGAGGCCTATCGCGGCCACCAGGCGCTCGTAGTTGGCCAGCGGCTCGCCCATGCCCATAAAAACATAGTTGGTCACCGGCTGGGGGCCGGCCACCTCGCGTGCCATCAGCACCTGGCCGATGATCTCCTCGGGTTCGAGGTTGCGCATCAAACCCATGCGCGCGGTCGCACAGAAGGTACAACCCATGCCGCAGCCAACCTGCGTCGACAAGCACAGGGTCAGGCGCTCGTCGCGAGGTATAAGTACGCTCTCCACCCGCGCTCCGTCGGCCAGGCCGACGAGCAATTTACGGGTGCCGTCGCTGGACTCACGGCAGTCGGCACGCTCGGGCAGCGTGACGTCGAAGTCCTCGACGAGGGCCTGCCGCAAGTCCGACGGCAGGTTGTGCATGTCGTCGACGGCAGTGAGGGGCCGGTTGTAAAACCACCCCGCGAGCTGCGACGCCCGGTAGGAGTCGAAACCCCGCCTGTCAGTCCAGTCGACCAGCTCGGGCAGCGTCAGCGACCGCAGGCCGCGACGCCGCTCAGCTGCCGCGCGGGTGGAGCTCGTCCTTGCTGAAAAAATATTCGATTTCAAAAGCTGCAGTTTCCGGGGCATCCGACCCATGACCGGCGTTTCGCTCGATGTTGGTGCCGTAGAGCTTTCGCACGGTACCCTCGTCGGCCTCTTCGGGATTGGTAGCGCCCAGGAGTTCGCGGTGTCTCGCTATGGCGTTGTCGCCCTCAAGTACCGAGACCAGCACGGGCCCCTCGGTCATAAAGTCCACCAGCGAGCCAAAAAACGGACGCTCTTTGTGCACCGCGTAAAAGCCTTCGGCTTTCTCACGATCCATGTGGACCATCCGACTAGCGATGACCTGCAGGCCACCGTTTTCGAATATGCCGAGCATACCGCCTATGGAGTTCGCCGCGACCGCGTCGGGCTTCACTATGGAAAGAGTTCGTTCCTTCATCTTACTACGCCTGTCTCCTCGCAGCCGTTCAGGCTGCCCGTTGCATTGCCGCCACCAGGGTGACGCCGAGTTCGGCCGGACTCGGGGCAACCGGCATGCCGGCGGCTTCGAGCGCTGCTTCCTTGTCGGCCGCAGTACCCTGTCCTCCCGAGATAATCGCCCCGGCGTGGCCCATGCGCTTGCCGGGTGGTGCCGTCTTACCGGCGATGAACGCCGCTACCGGCTTGGTCATGTTCTCTTGCACCCAGGCAGCCGCCAGTTCTTCGGCGTTGCCGCCGATCTCGCCGATCATCATCACAGCGTCGGTGTCCGGGTCGCGGTTGAACAGGTCGAGTGCGTCTATGAAGCCGGTGCCGATGATCGGGTCGCCGCCAATGCCTATGCAGGTCGACTGGCCCACGCCAAGCTGCGTGAGCTGGTGCACCGCTTCGTAGGTCAGGGTTCCGCTGCGCGAGATCACGCCCACGCGGCCGGGCTCGTGGATGTAGCCGGGCATGATACCGACCTTGGACTGTCCGGGAGTTATGATGCCGGGACAGTTGGGGCCGATCAGGCGCGTCTCGCGCCCCTCGAGGAAACGCTGCACTCGCATCATGTCGGTCACCGGTATGCCCTCGGTGATACATACCACCAGTGGTATGCCGGCGTCTGCGGCTTCCATTATGGCGTCGGCGGCTCCCGACGGCGGCACGTAGATGACCGATACGTTGGCGCCTTCCTTGTCCACGGCCTCGGCCACGGTATCAAAAACCGGGGTGTCCTCGACTGTTTGACCGCCCTTACCGGGGCGGACCCCAGCGACCATGGAGGTGCCGTATTCCCGGCAGCCGTTGAGGTGGAACCTGCCGGTAGCACCCAGGCCCTGGGTAACAACCCTGCTGTTTGAGTCCAGTAGTATGCTCATCCTCGATTCTCCGTCACGCTCGCTGCTCGGCTGCCTGTACCGCTTTCGCGGCACCATCGGCCATATCCTCGGCCCCGATTATATTGAGTCCCGATTCCCCGATGATGGCCTTGCCCCGGTCAACGTTTGTGCCCTCGAGGCGCACAATCAGGGGAACGGTGATCTCGACATCGCGGGCGGCGTCGACAACGCCCTGGGCCAGCACATCGCACTTCATGATGCCGCCGAAGATATTTATAAACACCGCCTCCACGTTCTCGTCTGACAATATGATCTTGAACGCCTCGGCTACCCTCTCCGCGGTGGCCCCGCCACCGACGTCGCAGAAGTTTGCCGGACGACCACCGGCCGCCTGGATTATATCCATGGTCGCCATGGCCAGGCCCGCGCCGTTGACCATGCAGCCGATGTTTCCATCCAGCGCTATATAGCTCAGGTCGTACTTACCGGCCCAGGTTTCCTTCGGGTCTTCCTCGGCATCATCGCGCAGGGCCGCGATATCGGGCTGGCGAAAGAGCGCGTTGTCGTCGAAAGACACCTTGGCGTCCAGCGCCAGCAGCGTACCCGCCCCGGTCTGTACCAGCGGATTTATTTCGACCATGGTCGCGTCCATTTCCAGCCAGGCGGCGTACAGCGACTTCATGAACACCACAGCCTCGGCAACGCCCTCGGCCGGTATGCCCAGCCAGAAAGCCACCTTGCGAGCCTGCCCGTCGAGCAGGCCAACAGCGGGGTCGATCTCCTGCCGAAGTATCCGCTCGGGGTTCTCCTCGGCGACCTTCTCGATCTCCATACCACCCTCGGTGCTGGCCATCAGCACCGGTCTACCGGTCGCGCGATCGAGCAACAGGCTCATGTAGAGTTCACGCGCGATATCGCAGCCTTCCTCGACCAGGACCCGGCTCACCCGGCGACCCGCTGCCCCCGTCTGCTTCGTGACGAGCAGCTTACCGAGCATACTCTCGGCCGCGTCGGCGGCTTCATCCGCGGAGCGGACCAGTCGCACTCCGCCGGCGAGATCGTGGGCCGGAAGCCCTTCCTTCTCCAGGTGATCGGCAAACAACCGACCAGCTTCTTCGGCGTTGTCCACGACCGCTCCAGCACCGCGTCCACCGGCGTGGATCTGCGCCTTTACGACCACCACTTCGCTGCCCAGCGCAGCCGCCGCTTCACGTGCCTCTTGTGCGCTGCCGGCGACCTTGCCCGTGGGCACGGCCACACCGTAGCGGGCGAGCAATTCCTTGCCCTGGTATTCGTGTACGTTCATCCTTTCTGCTTCCTCTCTGCTGCTTTCTTGCCGGTCTAGCGCCCCAGCAGGTCGCGCAGTGACTTCACAGTTACGTCGCGCCCCAGCGAGGCTATCGCTTTTGTCAGCGGTATATCCTTGGGACAGGCCGCGACACAGTTCTGCGCGTTGCCGCAATCAGACAAGCCACCGCGGCCCATGATGGACTCGAGTCTTTCCTCCGACTGGACGGCGCCGATGGGGTTCAAGTTAAACAGGAATACCTGTCCGAGCGCACTGGCTCCCATGAAATCCGAGTCGTCGTTGTACTGGGGGCAGGCCTCCAGGCAGCAGCCGCAGGTCATGCAACGCGAGAAAGCGTAGGTCTGCTCCTGGTTGGCGGCAGACTGGGGCGGGCCCGGGCCGAGGTCGTGGCTACCGTCGAGTTGTACCCAGGCGTGAACCTCCTTGAGTTTTTCGAACATCCTCGAGCGGTCCACGGAGAGATCACGGAGAACCGGAAACTTGGACATGGGCTCAAGCTGTATCGGTTGCTCGAGATCATCTGCCAGCGCCGTGCAGGCTTGCCGCACTCGTCCGTTAACGATCATGGTGCAGGCACCGCAGACCTCTTCGAGGCAGTTGCAGTCCCAGACCACCGGCCGCGTGGCCTGTCCGGCCGCGTTGACGGGTGCGGCCTGTATGGCCATCAACAACGATATAACGTTGTGCTGGGCCTTCCACGGAAGCGAAAATTCCTCCCAGGAAGCCTCGCTTCCGGGGCCGTCCTGTCGACGCACCCGGACCTCGATATTATTACGTTCAACCTTGTTCTCTTCGTGGTTCTGTTCGTCAGCCATACCCATCCCCTCAGCGAATATCCACGTTGTAAACGCGGGGTCGCGGCACAATGTGTTCGGTCTCCACGTCTTCGTAATCCAGTTGCGGTCCGTCTGCGGTCCAAGTCGCCTTGGTGGTCTTGAGAAAATTCTCGTCGTCGCGCTCCGGAAAATCTGGTTTGAAATGCGCGCCCCGGCTCTCGTCGCGGGCGAGCGCGCCCAGCGTGATGACCCGGGCAAGCTCGAGCATGTTCCACAGCTGGTTGGTAAAGCTAAGCTCCTGGTTAGCGCGCTGGCCGTGATCGTTCATGCCGATGTTCTGCCATCGCTCCATCAGTTCCTGCAGCTTGTCGTCGGTTTCCTTGAGGCGATCGTTGTGGCGCTCCACTGTGACGTTCCGGGTCATCCAGTCGCCCAGCTCGTTCCACAGCGCGTAGGCGTTCTCAGTGCCGTCCATAGAACTCAGTTTGGCAAAATGGTTTTCCATGCGCGCTTTCTCGTCGGCAGCCGCGCTGCCTCCCTCCCCCGCATTCTCGGCCGAGCGGGCGAGCATGTTGGGCCCGACTATCATGCCACCGTAGATGCACGAAAGCAGTGAGTTGGCGCCCAGCCTGTTCGCACCGTGGTACTGGTACTCGCACTCGCCTGCAGCAAAAAGACCAGGAATATCGGTCTTCTGCTCGGAGTCGACCCACAGGCCACCCATCGAATAGTGGACGGCGGGGAACACCTTCATGGGTGTAAAACGCGGATCGACACCCATGAATTTTTCGTAGATCTCGAGCACGCCACCCAGCTTACGGGTGAGCATGTCGGGGTCGAGGTGAGTGACATCGAGGTACACGCAATTCTGGTCATCGATCTTTATACCGTGCTCGAAGACCACCTTGTGGATCGCGCGGCTGGCTATGTCACGCGGTACGAGGTTGCCGTAAGCGGGGTACCATTCTTCGAGAAAGTACCAGGGCTTGCCGTCGCGCACGGTCCACATCCGGCCGCCCTCCCCGCGCACCGACTCGGAGATAAGCCGCAGCTTGTCCTGTCCGGGTATCGCAGTCGGGTGTACCTGTATGAACTCGCCGTTGGCGTAGGTCGCCCCCTGTTGGTACGCGGCCGCCGCCGCCGTACCTGTATTTACCATCGAGTTTGTCGAACGACCGTAGACGATGCCGGGCCCACCGGTGGCCAGCAGCACGGACGGCGCTTCGAAGACTTCGATCTGCATACTGAGCAAGTCGAGAGCTGTTATGCCCGTGCAGATGCCAGCCTCGTTGACCACGGCCGATAGGAACTCCCAGTTCTCAAACTTGCGCACCAGGCCTTCGGCCTCGTAACGGCGAACCTGTTCGTCGAGCGCGTAAAGCAGTTGCTGACCGGTGGTCGCTCCGGCAAACGCGGTGCGATGATGCTTGGTGCCACCGAAGCGCCTGAAATCGAGGTTGCCCTCGGGCGTGCGACTGAAGGGCACGCCCATGCGGTCGAGCAGGTAAATAATCTCGGGCGCCTTGTCGCACATGTTGCGCACCGGGGTCTGGTTGGCGAGAAAATCACCGCCGTAAACGGTGTCGTCGAAGTGGATAGTTGGCGAGTCGCCTTCACCCTTGAGGTTGACCGCCGCGTTGATGCCGCCCTGGGCACAGACCGAGTGGCTGCGCTTGACCGGCACTACCGAGAAAAGGTCCACGCCGACGCCGGCTTCTGCGATCTTGATGGTAGCCATCAAACCCGCGAGCCCGCCGCCGACGACAATAAGTCTCTGTTCAGCCACCGTCGTCTCTCCTCATCCCTTGAAGGCCAGGAGAATGTTTACGCCCAGCAGCGACATCCCGGCAAAAACCGCCATGCACGCAGCGTGCAGTACGCGCTGCGCCCGCGGGCCAACGGTGATTCCCCACGTAACCGAAAAGCCCCACACACCGTTGGTAAAATGAAACACCGATGCCACCACGCCGAGCACGTAGACCCCGAGTAACAACGGGTTGGCCATGGTCTGTTGCATGTACTCAAAATCCGCGTGTGCGCCGGTAAAATAATAGCGCAGGCGGGTAGAGCCAACGTGAAAGCCGATGAACAGGAAAGCCAGCACCCCGCTCAAGCGCTGCAGGGTATAGAAGTAGTTATGCATGTAGGGGTAAGACGAAAAATTCGGCTTACCCGTCCTGACGATATACAGGCCGTAAAGAGCATGAAAAAGGATCGGTATGTAGAGCACGAAGACCTCTACAGACAACAACAGGGGTAGCGGAATCGCTGCGATCGCCTCCGCGCTTTCAGTCCAGACCTCGGGGCCCTGCAGAACCTTGCCGTTCTCGTAGAAATGAAACAGCAGGAATCCACCTATCGGCACGAGCCCCGACAAGGAGTGCAGGCGCCGCAGGAGAAAATGCTTTTGGTCAGCTGTCATGGCCATTGCCCTATCTCCCCTTCCTCAAGAATCCAGGACCTTGTCGAGGGCTTCGACCAGCTCGCGGACGTGCCCGGCCGACACCTCCAGCTGCGAAGCCTCGTCGGCGGTCAACTTGTACTCGATAATCTTTTCGACACCACCGGCGCCGATCTGCGCCGGCACCCCCAGGTAGAAGCCCGAGTAGCCGTACTCGCCCTCCAGGTAGGCAGCGCAGGGAAGGATCTCTTTCTTATCAGAGAGATAGGCCTCGGCCATGCGTATGGCCGCGGTGGCCGGCGAGTAGTAAGCCGACCCCGTTTTGAGCAACGCGACCACTTCGCCGCCCGCGCCCCTTACCCGCTGCTCGATCTCGGAAAGCCTCGCCTCGGCGATAAAATCGGTCACCGGGGCACCGCCCGCCGTGCAGCTCGACCTGACCGGGACCATGTCGTCGCCGTGGCCACCCAGGACCACAGCCGACACGCTTTCTACCGACACCCCGAGTTCCCCGGCGATAAAACTCCTGTAGCGAGCCGAGTCCAGAACCCCGGCCATGCCGACAACCTTGCCCTTGGAAAAACCAGTGACCCGGTGGGCCAGGGTAACCATGGCGTCGAGCGGGTTGGAAACGATAATGACCAGCGCGTCGGGCGCGTTCTCGCGTATGCCCTCGCTCACCTGCGTCATGATGCCCGCGTTGGTGGCCAGCAGGTCGTCGCGGCTCATGCCCGGCTTCCGGGCCAGGCCAGCGGTCACGATGCAGACATCGGCACCGGCTATGTCGGCGTAATCGTTGGTGCCGCTGACTGCCGCGTCAAAAGGCTCTATAGGGCCGGCCTCCATGAGGTCGAGCGCCTTGCCCTGCGGCATGCCTTCTACCACGTCGAACAGGACCACGTCGCCCAGTCCCCTGATGAGTGCTAGATGGGCCGCGGTCGCCCCGATGTTACCAGCCCCTACAAGGGCGATCTTTTTACGTGCCACGTTGCTATCCTCTGTTTCCGAACCGCCGAAGTCGACTGTTTCAATTGGCCAGGTTGTCGATGATGGCACCGGCAAACCCCGAACAACTCTTCAGGGTTGCTCCCTTCATCTGCCGGTGCAGGTCGTAGGTCACGTCGCCATCGCCTATGGTTTTTTCTATCGCCACCGTGATGTTGCGCGCCGCCTCATCCCAGCCGAGGTACTCGAGCATCAGCACGCCCGAGAGGATCACCGAGCCGGGATTTACCTTGTCCTGGCCGGCGTACTTGGGGGCGGTGCCGTGGGTCGCTTCGAACACGGCAACGCCGTCGCCTATGTTCGCGCCAGGGGCAAGGCCAAGCCCGCCCACCTGCGCGGCTGCCGCGTCAGACAGGTAGTCACCGTTCAAATTCGTCGTAGCTATGACATCGTACTCGTCGGGCCTGAGCAAGAGCTGTTGGAACATCGCGTCAGCTATGCGGTCCTGGACCAGGAGCTTGCCCTGGGGACACTTGCCGTCGTGTTTGTCCCACATCTCCTGTTCGGTGATCACCTGGTCGCGAAACTCTTCGACGGCCAGCTCGTAGCCCCAGTCGCGAAATGCTCCCTCGGTGAATTTCTGGATGTTACCCTTGTGCACCAGGGTCACGGACTCCCTGTTCTTCTCGAGGGCGTAGCGCAGCGCCGCGCGTACCAGGCGCCGCGTGGCCGAACGCGAAACCGGCTTGATACCGATACCCGAGTCGGGCCTCAAGTCACGGCCCGTGAGCTCTTCGACCAGGCCAATTATTTTCCTGGCGTCGTCAGATCCCTCGCTGAACTCCAACCCGGAGTATACGTCCTCGGTGTTTTCTCTGAACAGCACGATGTCGAGCAGGCCGGGTTCCTTTACCGGTGCCGGCACTCCCTTGAACCACCTGACCGGGCGCACGCAGGAGTAAAGATCGTGTATCTGCCTGAGTGCCACGTTGATCGAGCGTATCCCGCCGCCGACCGGGGTCGTGAGCGGCCCCTTTATAGCTACGCGGAAATCGCGAATAGCCTGGTTTGTTTCCTCGGGCAGCCAGGTCTCGGGTCCGTAAACCCTGTTGGCCTTCTCGCCGGCATAGACTTCCATCCACTGAAGGCGTCGTTCGCCGCCATAAGTCTGCTCTACGGCCGTGTCGAATACCCCCGCCGCGGCCTTCCATATATCAGGTCCGGTGCCGTCGCCCTCGATAAAGGGAATGATCGGCTTGTCTGGCACCTGCAGCGAGCCGTCAGCCCCCACCGAGAGCGCCTCTCCTTGGTCAGGAACGCGTATGTGCTTGTAGTCCGGCAATGTTTTGCGCCGCGCGAGACCCCGCACAGCTCACCGAGCGTATCCAAGCCTTACGCACGAGTCAAAACGACAGAAGCCTTACTTAATTTTAGTATCGAGTCCCTTAAGCTCTCCTTATGCTCGTCGCGACCCCGATCCGGTGGCTGTCACCACCGACTTGGTCAGGTGGTCGGGCAGCTGCTCGTAGTGAGAAGGGCTCATTTCAAAAGAGCCGCGCCCGCTGGTCATGCTCGTAAGGTCGGGTTGGTAGCGCAGCACTTCGGCCAGCGGCACCTTGGCCCTGATCTCCTCGGTGCTGCCCTCCTGGTCCATTCCCTCGACCTTGGCCCTGCGCGAGTTCAGATCTCCGAGTACGTCGCCCATGCACTCATCGGGCACCCTGATCACGAGAGACACGAAGGGCTCCAGGAGTATCGGCTTGGCCTGCTCCACGCCCTCCTTGAAGGCCATACTGCCAGCCGTCTTGAAAGCCATTTCCGAAGAATCCACGTCGTGGTACTGGCCGTCGTAGAGGGTCACTTTTACATCAACAACGGGAAAGCCAGCCAAGGTGCCCTTCTTCATGGCCTCCTTGACACCTTTCTCAACAGCGGGGATAAAGCCCCGCGGAATGGCGCCGCCGACTACCT
Source organism: uncultured Binatia bacterium (SeqCode) (assembly GCA_963579235.1). GTDB lineage: Bacteria > Desulfobacterota > Binatia > UBA1149 > UBA1149 > UBA1149. Next base: position 11,902 of record CAUZFM010000046.1, on the reverse strand, counting down.
TGTTGACGAAAGTAAACCCGGCCCCCGATGGCTGCGGCTCTATCTCGATCCTGCAGTCGGCAAACTGGCCATGACCACCGGTCTGTTTTTTTAGTCTTCCGTGCGCCTTTACCTTTTTGCGCACCGTCTCGCGGTAGGGAACCTTGGGTGCGTGCAGGATGACCGAGGTGCCGTACTTGCGGGCGAGTTTTTCGCCGGCCACCTCCACGTGAAGCTGGCCGGCACCAGAGAGAAGAATCTCGCCGGTGTCTTCGTCCCTCTCCACCTGCAGGTACACGTCTTCTTCGGCAACCCGCAGCAGCCCCTGCACGGCCTTGTCCTCTTCGCCGGTCTTCTCAGGCGTGATGGCGAAGGATATCGCGGGGTGCTCCAGCTCCAGTGCGCGCACTTTTACGCGATGCGCCGAGTCGGCAAGAGTGTTGCCGGTCACCGTATCCTTGAGCTTAGCCACCGCTATAATTTCACCCGGCCCGGCCGTTTCGACCTGCTCGGTCTTGCGTCCATTTACATGCAGCAGGTGGCCAAGCCTCTCCTTGCTGTCCTTCGAGGTGTTAACAACGTGCAAGTCGGAGGTCGCAATACCCGACAGAACTCGCATCACCGACAGCTTGCCCGCGTGGGGGTCAATGAGGGTCTTGAACACCTGCGCAACAAAGGGTGCGTCCGGGTCGGGGCTGATACTGCAGGCCTCGCCCTTGTCGTCGATGCCGTCCACCGGCTGGGCGTCGCAGGACGGTGGGAGCAGGTCGGCTATAGCATCAAGCAGGGGGGCAAAACCCAGGTTGCGGGCTGCCGACCCGCACAACATCGGCACCAACCCTCCCGACGCGACCCCGGCCCGCAGGCCCTCCAGTAACTCGTCGTCGCTCAGCTGACCGTTCTCCAGGTATTTTCCCAGCAGTTCATCATCGCACTCAGCCGCGTCTTCTACGAGCGTCTCCCGGGCCAGTTGAACCTTCTCTGCCATATCGGCGCCCAGTTCGTCGGCGCCCACACCAGTCTCTCTGAACTTTCCGGTGTCACCGTCGTAGACCAGCGCCCGCGCCCGCAGCAGATCAACCACGCCGTTTATGCCGTCGTCGCCCAGCAAGGGCAGCTGCACCATCACCGCCTTGCCACGCAACACGTTATTAATGATCGCAGCCTGCGCTTCATGATCGCTACCGGCCTTGTCCAGGCGGTTGATGAAGGCCAGTACGGGAATGCCTTCCTCGCTCGCCCAGGAACCCACCCGTCCCGCTTCGGCACTAGCTCCCGAGCTGGCATCGAGTACCATTACCGCCGCCAAAACGCCGCGCAGCACCGGCTTGAGCTCATGCACGAAATTGCCCTGCCCCGGGGTGTCGACGATGGTGACCGCGTGGTTCTTCCAGTCAACAGTGAACATCGAAGCCGAAATCGAACAACGGTGCTTGATTTCTTCGGGCTCGGTATCGAAGAGGGAGTTTTCTTCGTCGACCCGGCCCAGGCGATTGTTACCACCGGCAGCAAAAACAAGGGCGTCGGCCACCGAGGTCTTCCCCGTGCCCCCCTGCCCCATGATGGCGACGGTGCGTACGTCTGAAGATGAAGATGCCACGTGATCCTCCCGGGGCCCTGGGTGACACAAATGCCGGGCCGGCCCCTTTGCCCGCGTTTTACCCGGTGTCACCCCGGGTTCTTTCGTTGATGATTCTGAGTCCGTCGAGAGTGAGAAACTCGTCTACCTCGCGAATGGTCGACGACTCGGCGGCGATGAGCGAAGCCAGTCCCCCCGTCGCTACGACGAAGACGTCTTCGAGTTCTTCGTCCCTTATTATGTGACGAACGAGTCCGTCTACCATTTCAACATAGCCGTAGACGACGCCTGATTGTATGGCGTTGACGGTGCTGCGCCCGACAACACGGCGCGGTTTGACGAGCTCAACCCGGGGCAGCTTGGCCGTACGCCGATAGAGTGCGTCGAGGCTGATACCGATGCCGGGGGTGATGACGCCGCCCACGTACTCGCCGCCGGTGGTCACGTAATCGAGGGTTGTGGCGGTTCCGAAGTCGACGACTATGGTCGCTCCGCCGCTGCGCTCATAACCGGCCACGGCGTTGGCGATACGGTCAGCGCCCACTTCCCTGGGGTTGTCGTAGAGTATGGGCATCCCGGTTTTCACGCCGGGCCCGACCACCAACGGGTCGACGTGAAAATAATCGCGACACAGGGACACAACGACGCCGGTCATCGGGGGAACCACGCTCGAGAGAATTACGTCGGAGATTCCCGGGGACTCCATGCCCGATGCCTGGAACAGGTTCCAGAAGAGCATGCCGTATTCGTCGGCCGTGCGTTCGGCCTCGGTGACGACCCTCCAGTGTTTTTCCAGCGATGTGCCGCGGTATAAACCGATGACCGTGTGGGTATTGCCCACGTCGATGGCCATCAGTAGTTGGTCGCCGCTCGTACCCGGAGTCATCTCAATCCCTTTCCTTCATATAGCCGTCCAGTACCGTGACATCGCCTGCCAGCACCCGCTGCGCAGGCTCGTGCTTCCTACCTTTGACCAGAAGTGCACCATCCGTGTCAATACCCTCGCAGATTCCGCCAATGATACGGCCCCCTGCGTTGACGTTTATTTTGCGGCCAATCATGACGCAGCGCATCTCCCACTGGCCGCGGATGGCAGCGAAACCACCTGAAGAGTACTGCTCGTAGAGCAGCTCAAAGTGCGACAGCAGGTCGGCGAGAAAGGCCGCCCGGTCAACCTTCGCACCGCTATGCATGAGCACCGAGGTAGCCTTGTCCTGCAGCTCGGCTGGAAAATCAGAAGCCCGGCTATTGAGGTTGACGCCCACCCCGACCACGACGAAATCCACGCGGTCGGTCTCTGCCTCCATCTCGGTGAGAATACCGCAGACTTTTGCCCCCTTGAGCAGTACGTCGTTAGGCCACTTGATTTCGGGCTCGAGGCCGAGCTTTTCGAGACACAGGGCCACCGCCACTGCGGCCAGCAGGGCGAGCTGCGGAGCCTCGGCCGGGGCGACGCCCGGCCGCAACAGCAACGACAGGTAAAGGTTGACCCCGGCGGTCGACACCCACTGCCTGCCCAGGCGCCCACGCCCGGCTGTCTGCTCATCGGCAACGACGGCCAGGCCCTCGGCCCTCCCCTCGCGGGCCAGTCGACGAAGTTCGTCGTTGGTCGAACCCGTGGAAGACAGGCACAGCAGCTCGCGCCCGAACACGCTGCTAGTCAAGCGCGAAGTAACGTCGTCGGCCTGCAGTCGTTCGGGTGATTGCAGCAGCCGGTAGCCTACCCCGGGACGACTTTGGATACGGCAGCCGGCATTCCTGAGCGCAGCCACGTGTTTCCAGACAGCGGCCCTGCTCATGCCGAGACCGCCACCCAGTTGCTGACCTGAAAGAAATCCCTCGGCGTCACGGAGCGCGGACAGCACGAGATCGTCGCCTTTCATTTGTCACCCGTCTTGATTTCCAGTTCCATTGACAGGTCAGCCTGCTTGACCGAGTGAGTGAGCGCGCCCACTGACAGGTCGTTGACCCCGGCGGCAGCGTAGTCGGCCACGTCGTCCAGCCCAAGACCACCCGAAGCCTCCAGCCGCGCTCTCCCGGCCACGAGTTTTACCGCCTCTTTCACCTGGGCGGGCGAAAAATTATCCAGCAGCAGGTGGCTCGCACCCGCCAGCAGCGCTTCCTCGACCTGCCCGAGGTCATCGCACTCAACTTCTATGGCCACCCCGGCCGCCACCCGTTCGGCGGCCGCCTTGACGGCTGCTCTTACACCACCCGCTGCGACTACGTGGTTGTCCTTGATCAACACCGCGTCGTACAGCCCCATGCGGTGGTTGTGTCCACCGCCGCAACGCACCGCGTACTTCTCCAGCGCCCTCTGCCCGGTGGCGGTCTTTCGAGTGTCGAGCACCCGGCAGGACGACGACACCGCCTCCACCCTGGCTACCACGGCGCTGGTGGCGCTGGCTACACCGCAGAGGTGACCGAGAAGGTTGAGCAGCGGGCGTTCGACGGCTAGCAGTGCCCGCGCCGAACCATCCACGCGGCACAGCAATTCGCCCGGTTGCAGCCGCGCACCGTCGGCGGCCTGTTCAAGCAGCGACAAGGTCGAGGCTTCTTCTTCGGCGCGACCGCGCTCGGCCATGACCGCGAAGACACTATCGAGCAGCGGTACCCCGGCGGCGACCAGCGGCTGCCGCGCCACCACGAGCGCCGTAGCGGCGCAAGCCGCGGGCACCGTGGCCTCACTGCTGATGTCTCCGCTGCCCAGGTCTTCTTCGAAGGCCAGGCGCAGCAGCGCCAGCACCACGGGGTCACCCAGCGGAGGATCAAAGTTCAGGGCGAATCCCCCAGGCCCCGCATGCGCTCAAGTCCGCGTTGCAGCGTGTCGCGTTCGAGCCGACCGGAATCCGCCCGTGCCCGGGTCTTGTCGACGACTTCGGGAGGGGCCTTGGCCATGAACGATTCGTTGGCCAGCTTGCGTTCGGTAATCTGCAGGTCTTTCTCCACGCGTGAAATCTCGCGGGTGAGCCTGTTCACTTCGGCTCCGATGTCCACGTGGTCGAGCACCGGCACCGACAGCTCACAGCCGGCCGCCACCGCGGTGGCAACGCCGGGGGGCGGGTCGACTGCCACGGTAATCGAAGCCACCCGGCCAAGCCTTTGTACCAGGGCAGAGTTGCTCTCTACGAGCTCCGCCACCTCGCCCGGCTGCAGGTACAGCCCGAGTTCGACCGAGGGCGAGATATTCATTTCAGCCCGGATGTTACGCACCGCTCTAAGGACCTCGATGATGGTACCGATCTCGTGGTCGGCCCCGGGATCGTCCCAGGACGCCTGCGGCTCGGGCCACGCCGCCTGCATCACGAAATCCGTGCCCCCACGGCCGTCGGCTGGCAAACCCTGCCACAGCTCCTCGGTCACAAAGGGAACCACCGGGTGCAGCAGGCGCAGCACCTGCTCAAAAACGCCGTTCAAGGTTGCCGAGGTCTCCGCCCGGTCGGCCTCGTCACCGGCCAGCAGCACCTTGGATATCTCGATGTACCAGTCGCAGAACTCGTGCCAGGTAAAGCGGTACAAGGCCGACGCAGCGTCGTTGAACCTGTAGCCGTCAAGCGCTTCCTCCACCTCGCGCACCGCTGCCGCCAGCCGCGAGCGTATCCAGCGATTGGCCACGAGCCGTGGCGATTCGGGCAGGCAGCAAGTCGCATCGCCTTCTCCGCGGTTGATCTCAACGTAGCGGGCCGCGTTCCATACCTTGTTGATGAAGTTCCTGTAGCCGGTTATACGGTCGCCGGCCAGGCGAACATCGCGCCCCATGGCCGCGAGCGCGGTCAGGGTAAAACGAAGCGCATCGGCTCCGTACTCGTCGATGATGTCGAGCGGGTCGATCACGTTGCCCACCGACTTGGACATCTTGCGTCCCTGCTCGTCCCGCACCAACGCGTGTATGTACACGTCGGCGAACGGTACCTCGTCCATGAAGGCCAGGCCCATCATCATCATGCGGGCGACCCAGAAAAATATAATGTCGAAGCCGGTAACCAGGGTGCTGGTCGGGTAAAAACGCGCGAGGTCTTCGCTCGACTCAGGCCAACCCATGGTGCTGAACGGCCACAGGGCCGAGGAGAACCAGGTGTCGAGTACGTCTTCGTCCCGGCGCAGTTCACCCTTGCAGGCCGGGCAATCCGTGGGATCTTCACGTGCAACGGTGATCTCGCCGCAGCCGTCACAATACCAGGCGGGGATGCGATGCCCCCACCACAGCTGCCTTGAAACGCACCAGGGGCGGATGTTTTCCATCCAGGCGCGGTAGGTTTTTTCCCAGTGGGCGGGCACGAAGCGGGTCTCTCCACGGTCAAGTGCCTGCAGGGTCCGGTCGGCCAGGTCGCGGACTTCCATGAACCACTGCTCGGACAGCAGGGGCTCAACCGTCTCGTGGCAGCGGTAGCAGGTTCCCACCGAGAGGCGGTGCTCGTCAATCTTGACCAGCACGCCCTCCAACTTGAGCCTCTCCACCACGGCTTCGCGGCAGCTGGCGATGTCCATACCGGCAAAATCGCCGGCTTCTTCGGACATGCAGCCCTCGTTGTTCATCACCGAGATCATCTCGAGATCGTGGCGCTGTCCCATCTCGTAATCATCGTGGTGATGCGCAGGCGTCACCTTGAGCGCGCCTGTGCCGAACTCCCGGTCAACATAGTTATCGGCAATGATGGGTATAACGCGGCCGGTAATCGGCAACACAACGCCGCTGCCGATGAGCTTGGAGTAACGCTCGTCGTCGGGATGCACCGCCACCGCTGTGTCGCCGAGCATGGTCTCGGGCCTGGTGGTGGCCACCTCGAGCGCGCCGTCGCCATTCTCAAGCGGATAACGAATGTGCCACAGGTGGCCATCTCGCTCTTCGTGCTCTACCTCGATGTCGGAAAGCGCCGTACCACAACGCGGGCACCAGTTGGTCAGGTAGCGATCGCGCTTGATGAGCCCGCGCTCGTACAGGGTCACAAAAACTTCTCGAACCGCCTGCGAAAGGCCCTCGTCGAGGGTAAATCGCTCGCGGCTCCAGTCGCAGGACACACCGAGGCGCCGCAGCTGCCGCGTTATGGTTCCCCCTGACTCGGCTTTCCACTTCCAGGTCCGTTCCTCGAAACCCTCGCGGCCCAGCTCGTTGCGGTCGATTTTCTCTTCGAGTAACTGCCGCTCGACCACGTTCTGGGTGGCGATGCCCGCGTGATCGGTGCCCGGCACCCACAGCACTGAACGGCCCTTCATGCGCTGGTAGCGCACCAGGATGTCCTGCAGGGTGTTGTTCAGGGCGTGCCCCATGTGCAACGACCCCGTGATGTTGGGAGGCGGTATGACTATCGAATAGGGTTCGCCGTCGGCCGCGGGCTCAAACGCGCCCTCGCCCGCCCAGCGTTCGTACCACTTTTCTTCAAAACTCGTTGGATCGTAACCGGCCACGGAACCCGGAAATACAGCAGGCCGGGGCAACGGTCAAAGAGCCCCGGTCGTTGTTGAGCTTGACAGCCACGGGGGCTAGAGTCCCGACGCGTCGAACGACGAGGGAGGAATGACATGAGTGACAGACCGTTCAGCGTACTGGGTATTCAACAAATAGCAGTGGGAGGTCTGGACAAGAGCGCCCTGAGAAGACTGTGGGTAGACACCCTGGGCCTCACCGTTACCGGTGATTTCCGAAGCGAAAAGGAAAACGTCGACGAAGACATTACCGTGGCCGGCAGCGGCCCGCTCAAGGTGGAAGTCGACCTCATGCAGCCGATTGACCCCGAAAAGCGCCCCGCCGTTCACAACCCCCCGCTCAACCACATCGGCTTGTGGATCGATGACCTCGCGGCCGCCGTGACCTGGCTCGGGGAACAGGGAATGCGCTTTACACCCGGTGGCATACGCAAGGGAGCCGCCGGTTTTGACGTCTGCTTTATTCACCCCAAGGCCAACGAGGAGTCACCCATAAGCGGCGAAGGCGTGCTCATCGAGCTCGTCCAGGCTCCCGAAGCGGTGATCGAGGCCTTCAAAAAAGTCGCCTCGCTGTAGCGGGGCGCGGGCTCGCCAGGACCCGTTCAGCCGGTAGACCGGGCTCAGCCAGCGGGTGAGACAAAGCGATAGCCGCCGCGAAAAAACAGCAACGGGGCCTGCTCGGCATCGCTGCCACCATCGACGGCCTCACCGAAAAAAATCGTATGGTCGCCCCCCTCGGCCTGGGAGTGGCTTCGGCATTCCAGCCAGGCCAGGGCGCCGTCGAGCAGTGGAGCCCCGGTTTTGCCCACTCGAAACGGCTGATCCCGCATGCCCCCGGCTCCGGGTTCATCCCTCGACGCAAAAAGGTTGGACACCGCTTCCTGATCGGCCGACAGGATGTTGACGCCAAAGCTCTCGGCGCGAGTAAGCTGGCCGTGGGCTATACCACCCTTGTCGGCACAGACGAGCAGCAGGGGAGGGTCCAGGGACACCGAGCTCACGGCGTTGGCTGTAAACCCGTGGCAGAGCCCGTCTACGCAAGTTGTGACCACGGTAACCCCCGTGGCAAAGGCACCCATTATGCCCCTGAAGCTGTTGCTGTCCATGCGCGTGACTTCCCCGGATTTTCCTGCTGGTGCGAAAGGGGGGACTCGAACCCCCACGACCTCGCGGCCACAGGAACCTGAATCCTGCGCGTCTACCAGTTCCGCCACTTTCGCCAGCTAGGAAGGCGGGGATTGTAACGCATCGCCACCCGGCCGCAAGCCTGCCCGGTCGCCGAGCAGCACTTACCCATCGCGTACCGGCCCCGTAAAGCCACCGCCGGCAACAGGCCCTTCGCGGTTGATGGCCGCCCTCACGCGCGCCAACTCAAGCAGGGCCCGAAACACCACCGAGGGCTTGAGACCGGTGGAAGCGCCCGATTCGCGGGGACGATGCTCGACCCCGACCTCGGTCAAACTCGCGCCTCGCTTGAGCGCGCGGGCCAACAACTCCGCGTAAACCAACGCACCATCCGCGCGGGGCTCAAGGCCATCAATAGCGGCACGTGAAAACAGCTTGTAGCCGCAATTCACGTCGCGGACCCGCAGACCGAACAACAGGGGTGCTACCAGGCGACTGTAGATCCACCCGGCGGCACGCCGGTGGGCCGGATCACGCCTGGCCAGGCGAAACCCCAGCACGAGGTCGGCCTCGCGGCGGGCCTTCCACAGCGAATCGAAGCCCGTCATCGAAAACTGGCCATCCCCGTCACTCACGAGAACGTGGGTGCCCCTCGCGTCGCGCAAACCACTCTTCAGCGCCGCGCCATAACCCCGGTTGAGCGGATGGGTACTGATGCTCACCCTCGCGTTGTTGCGCTGCAAAGCGTCTAGTATCAGCGCGGTACCGTCGGTACTGCCGTCGTCAACCACGCGTATTTCATAGTCTATCTGCCGATCGCCGAGCACCCGCTCGGTCTCGGCAACCACCTCGCCGATATTGCCCGCCTCGTTGTAAGCGGGCAGCACCACCGTTAATTCACATTCCACCGTATTGCCCCACTACCCTCTCCTGCCATCGCCTCTGCCCCTGGGAATTTGCCCTGCTATCGGCCACGAGGCGATTGCCGACAGCCCCTGGCCGCCGTAGAATGGGTAGCGTCGTAACTCACCGTGGCTACTCGTTCCAGGACAGTTATTCTCAAGCGCAGGCAGCGCACTCCCATTGCCACGGCCTTCGTGCTCCTCGCCGCCCTGTGCAGTGCATACGGACTGATAACCCTGGCCCTGTCCTTCAATCACGCACTGGCCGACTCGGTACTCGCCGCTATCCCAGCACCCGGTCCGGCACGCAGCCTGGCTTCCGACCCGGCCCTGCTGCGCCAGCTCCGCACCGATGATGCGAAAGCATATTTCATAGTTTCCAGCGATCACCGGCGTGCCCTGGTACTCGAAACCTCGGTCACCAACCACGGGTCGGTGGCGCTCGAGTCCGTGGTCATCGAAGCGCGCGCGTCGCTGGGCAATAAAATACAGGCCGTGTCCACGACGTCCTGCGGACGAAACGTGACGCCTCGATTAATGAGGAGATTAACCACGGACCAGCTACTCGTTCTTCGCAATCTCGATCCCGGCACGGGGTTCCTCCTGCGTCCGCAGGATAAGACCAGGTGCCAGACGACGTTTCCCGCACTGCGACACAGCGTGGAGAACGTCAGCTACCGGGTTGTGTCGGCCCGCCCCCTGCCTCGCCACCACCGCTGACCTTGCCGTCATCGCCATCACCCTGTTCGGATTCCGATGCCGGGGTGACGTCAATCTCGTCGGGCTGCCGGGTGGCCCGCCGGAAATTCTTGATCCCCCTACCCAATCCTTCGCCGATTTCCGGCAACTTGCCAGCACCGAACATGATCAGGATGATCACGAGTATGATTATGAGCTCGGTAACACCCAGTCCGAACATTTATACCTCCAGGCAGCCGCGGCAGCGTAATTGATGATACTCCATGGACCCCTCCGAGAAAACCATTGTCAGACCGATTCCTCGGCCTTCCACACCAGGCGCGGGTGCCTGGCGGCCCTGGTTTCGTCGAGCCGGGCCACCGGGGTGTTGAGCGGGGCGCTCTTTACCTTGGCCGGGTCCTCCCGCGCCTCACGGGCAATAGCGATCATTGCGTCGGCAAACTCGTCAAGGGTTTCCAGCGGCTCACTCTCGGTGGGCTCGATCATGATGGCCCCCTGCACCACCAAGGGGAAATAAATAGTGGGCGCGTGAAAGCCGTAATCGAGCAAGCGCTTGGCCAGGTCGAGGGTCTTTACTCCCCCCTCCAGTTTCTTGTCCGTAAAGACGACCTCGTGCATGCACGGCCCAGCGCAGGGGAGATCATAGACCTGCTCGAGCCGCACCCTGAGGTAATTGGCAGCCAGCACCGCCATGCGTGTCACCTCGGTCAGGCCGTCGCCCCCGCAAGCCTTCATGTAAGCCCAGGCACGAACCAGTATGCCAAAGTTGCCGTAAAAAGACCGCACCGGACCGATGGAATCGGGCCGGTCGTACTCCCAGTCGAGTTTGCCGTCTTTCTCAACCATTCGCGGTGACGGCAGGTATTTTTCGAGCTGCTCGGTCACTGCCAGTGGCCCGGCCCCGGGGCCACCGCCACCGTGCGGAGTAGAAAAAGTCTTGTGCAGGTTCACGTGCAGAATGTCGGCGCCCATGTCGCCCGGTCGGGCCACGCCCAGGAGCGCGTTCATGTTGGCGCCGTCCATGTAAACCAGTCCGCCGACCTCGTGCACCGCGGCTGTGATCTCGCCCATCGCCAGCTCGAACAGACCCAGCGTATTGGGATTAGTGATCATCAGCCCGGCGACCTCGTCGTCGAGTAGTTCCCTTACCGCGTCGGCCGACACCAGCCCGTCATCGCCTACCGGCACGACCACGCAGTCGTAACCACAGAGGGCGGCGCTGGCGGGGTTGGTGCCGTGTGCGCTGGCGGGAATGAGCACCTTGCTGCGCGCCTTGCCCTGGTCTTCATGCCAGGCGCGCATTATCTTGATGCCGGCCAGTTCGCCCTGGGCTCCGGCGGCCGGCTGCAACGACACCCAGGCAAGCCCGCTGATTTCGACCAGCCATTCTTCGAGCTCCCGCATCAGGCGCAGGTTGCCCTGCACGAGTTCAACCGGTGCGTAGGGGTGCGACGACGCGAAGCCTTCGAGCCCCGCTACCTTGTCGTTTACGACCGGGTTGTACTTCATCGTGCACGAGCCCAGTGGATAAAAATCGGCAGCGGCTGAATAGTTGAGCTGCGACAGGCGCAGATAGTGCCGCAAGACCTCTGGTTCGCTCATTTCCGGAAAGCCCTCCAGGTCGGCTCTCATCAGTTTAGGATCCAGGGGCAACGGCCCCGGTTCAGGCAGGTCCAACCCGCAGCGGCCCGGACTGCCCTTCTCGAACACGGTCTTCTCCGGGCCCCGGTCTACTCCAGCACTCATGCCAATAACCTCATGTCCGCGACCTCACCACGCCTGCCTCAAGCCGCCATGCTCTGCCGGGCTGTCGAAACCAGCAGGTCAAAATCCGCGTCGCTGTTGACCTCGGTCACAGTCACCAGCACCCGGTTATCGCCACCATCCCCAGAGCCGCCTTCGAGATCATCCACGCGTACGCCGGGAACAACACCACGTTGCACGCAGTCATCGAACCAGCGCTTGCTTTCAGGAACCTCGATGGTGAACTCGTTGAAAAACGGAGCGCTGAAAATCGGAGCGAGGCCGACTTCGGACGCCAACCGATCGGCCAACTGGTGGGCCCGCACGGTGTTGAGAGCCGCCAGTTTTCTGAGTCCTTTGCGTCCCGCCACGCCCAGGAAGGTGGTGACCGCCAGCGCAGCCAAACCCTGGTTAGTGCAGATGTTGGACGTCGCGCGTTCCCTGCGTATGT
>CAUZFM010000045.1:0-21887 GCA_963579235.1 uncultured Binatia bacterium (SeqCode) | reverse complement strand
TGCCTGGGGGCTGTCATCAGGGGCGAGACCCCGCATTTTGACTACGTGTGTGCCCAGGCCGCTGCTGGTGTGCAGCGGGTCGCACTGGACGAGAACATGCCCGTGTCTTTTGGCGTGCTCACGACCGACAACGTAGAACAGGCGCTCGCCAGAGCCGGCGGGGAGTTTGGTAACAAGGGCTACGATGCGGTGGTCTGCGCGGTCGACACGTTGCTGGAAATGCGTCGGTTGGCCGCAGGCTGAAGGTTGCATGGGGGCACGAACCAAAGCGCGCGAAGCGGCCTTGCAGCTTGTCTACCAGGTGGAGCTTGGCGGTGAGCGCACGCCCGAGGCCATAGCGCTGTTCTGGGCCGAACTGCCAACCGCCGGTGAGAATGTGCGCAGCTACGGTTCGCAACTGGCGACGGCGGCGCTCGAGCACCAGGAAGAACTCGACGCCATGGTTTCAGGCGCGGCTGAAAACTGGGACATCGGACGCATCGCGCGTGTGGACCTGTGCCTGCTCAGGGTAGCTCTTGGCGAAATGATTTACGTGGGCGGTACGCCCGTGGCGGTGGTAATAAACGAAGCAATCGAGGTTGCCAAGAGGTTTTGTGACACCAACAGCCCGGCGTTCGTTAACGGGGTTCTCGATTCGGTCGCGGCGGAGCGCAAGCTGCTGGAGAAACAGGACGGCAAGTCGGCGTGAAGTTTTACGACCCCTTGGTCATCGAGAAGAAGTGGCAGCGCCACTGGCAGGATAACGACAGCTTCAAGCCTGCTGGCGATGGCACGCCATACTACCAGCTCGAGATGTTCCCGTACCCCTCCGGTCGCATCCACATGGGGCACGTCCGGAATTACACTATCGGCGACGTGCTCGCGCGCTTTCACGCCGCCCGGGGACACAAGGTTTTGCATCCCATGGGTTGGGATGCCTTCGGACTTCCTGCCGAGGCTGCTGCCATCGAGAGGGGCGTGGCGCCGGCCTCGTGGACGCGGGCCAATATCGAGGAAATGAAGAAACAACTGGGGCGCCTGGGCTTCAGTTATTACCCTGGCACCGAACTGGCGACCTGTGATGTTGACTACTATCGATGGGAGCAACTGTTTTTTGTGCAGATGCTCGAGCGCGGCATTGCCTACCGAAAAAGCGCGGTCGTCAACTGGTGCGAAGGCTGTGGTACGGTGCTCGCCAACGAGCAGGTGGACGGAGATATTTGTTGGAGAGGGCACAGCCCGGTAACCAACCGCGAGCTTGACCAGTGGTTCTTGAAGATTACCGATTACGCCGACGAGCTGCTCGACGGCCTGGAAGAGCTCAAGGGCAAGTGGCCTGACAAGGTTCTCACCATGCAGCGCAACTGGATAGGCCGAAGCGAGGGCGTTGAAGTCTTTTTTGAACTGCCGGCCCTTGGTGAAACGCTGCAGGTGTTCACCACCAGGGTTGATACTCTCTTTGGAGCCACCTTTGTGTGTATTGCTCCCGAGCATCCAGCGGCGATGAAGCTGGCCAAAGCCGGGGGACGCGAGAAAGAGGCCCGGGAATTTGTGGATGCCGTGGCTTCGCGAAGCAACGTGGAGCGCGCGCAGGGCAAACAGGGTTTTGACACCGGCAGCCGGGCGGTCAATCCGGTCAACGGTGAAGAAGTACCGGTCTTCCTGGGGGGGTTCGTCCTCATGGGTTACGGGACCGGCGCGGTGATGTCGGTGCCGGCTCACGATCAGCGAGATTTTGAGTTTGCCCGCGCCAACGGGCTCGCGGTGAGGCCGGTGATCGCTCCCCCCGGTGGTCCCCTCGTAGCCACCGATATGACCGAGGCCATGGTGGAGGACGGAGTACTCCACGACAGTGGTGATTTTGCCGGGTTGGTGAGCAGCGACGCCCGCGAAGGGATCTGTAAGCAGCTCGTCGAGACGCAGCGCGGCAAGGCGGTCGTCAACTACAGGTTGAGGGACTGGGGTATTTCGCGGCAACGGTACTGGGGTTGTCCGATTCCGGTTATCTACTGCGACAGTTGCGGTACGGTAGCGGTGCCCGAAAAGGATCTCCCCGTCGTCCTGCCGGAGGACGTGGCCATGTCCCCAGGCGGGGCATCACCTCTCGCGTCTTTGACCGAGTTCGTTCAGGTTTCATGTCCCGGTTGTGGTGGAGAGGCCCGCCGGGAAACTGACACGATGGACACCTTCATGGAGTCATCCTGGTACTTTCTTCGTTACACCAGCGCAGGGGACGACCAGCGCCCCTTCGACCCGGCGGCGGTGGCCGAGTGGCTACCCGTTTCGCAGTACGTTGGTGGGGTCGAGCACGCGGTTCTTCATCTTCTCTACTCCCGGTTTTTCACCCGAGTACTCAGAGACCTTGGTTGGCTGGACCTGTCTGAGCCTTTCGGTGAACTGTTGACCCAGGGCATGGTCATTAAGGACGGTGCCAAGATGAGTAAATCGAAGGGCAACGTCGTTGACCCGGATGTACTTATTGAGCGTTACGGGGCCGACACCGCGCGCTTGTTCTCGGTATTTGCTGCTCCCCCCGAGAAAGACCTCGAGTGGAGCGAGAAGGGAGTAGAAGGGGCGAGCCGGTTTATATCGAGAGTCTGGCGGCAGGTCATAGCCGCTGCCGAAGAAACCAGCGGTGACTGTTCTGACCCGGGGCCCGAAAGCCTGGACGAAGAGGGACGGCGTTTACGCGGGCTCGTGCACGAAACGATTCAACGAGTTGGTCGCGACGTAGGGACACGCCTGCGCTTCAACACCGCTATCGCGGCTATAATGGAGCTGGTCAATGAATACCAGTCGGTTGATTTTACTGCGCTCGCAAATGGCGAACGACTTCATCGCTTCGGGCTTGCCACGGTGCTTCTGCTGCTCGGACCTTTCGTGCCGCACGTCGCCAACGAGCTGTGGGGTGAGCTGACGGGCAGCGAAGATATGAACCAACAGGGTTGGCCCGTCCACGACGAGGCGGCGCTGCTGCGGGACAGCGTAGAAATCGTGTTGCAGGTTAACGGTAAAATACGGTCCCGGATACAAGTATCACCCGATACTGACAGGGATGAGCTGGGCCGGCTGGCCCTGGCCGACACGAGGGTCGCTGCTTACCTCGATGGCGCGGATCCCCGCAAAGTGGTTGTTGTGCCGGGCCGGCTGGTAAACGTGGTTATATGAACAACAGGGCTGATCGCGTGCTCTTGTTCGTGGCGGTTTGCGTGTCGGCAACACTGCTGTCGGCTTGTGGTTATACGGTGCTGCGGCCGGGAGCTGCGCTGCCTGATTCTGTGCGTAGTGTCTACGTGGCCCAGGTTGTCGGCAACGAGGGCGATCCCGTCCTTGCGGACAAGCTGCGCCGGGAATTGCGGGTTCGTTTTCGCAGGCAGGGACGTCTCAGTGTCGTCGACTCGCCGCTTCGCGCTGACTCTATTCTTGAGCTCACAGTGTCGAGATACCGGAGCCAGCCGGTTGCATTCAACCAGTTCGACGAAGTGTTGGACTACGACACCACGCTCAAGGTCCGGGCGCTGATGAAGAACCGGGCCGGGGACACACTGATGGAAAGGGACTTGTCGGTTTCGCGAGGCCATCCGGCCGTGAGTGATGCCATCGTGGCCAGCAGTGCGGCTTTTGTCGCTGACCGCAAGGTTGCGGCTGGGGACCTGGCCGAGTTTGATGGCGTGCAGCTGGGTGTTTACACCCGTGCCGCTGCAGTCGATGGCCTCGTGGAAGACCTGGTCGACGCGGTAATGTCATCGCTGTCGATCGTGTATCCGTTGGATGATGTCGAAAAGGTCCGGGAGAAAGTCTCGCGGGGAGAAACACGGCCCTGAGAGTTACGGGGGAAAATGAGCGCTGGTAGGCTACGGCTCACGGCCGCGGGGCACCACCCGGGGGGATACAGCCGGGCTGTCACAGCGCGGCCTGTGCGGTCGGGGACTAGTTGCCTGAGAGCCTGGCGACCTGTCGAGCGAGGCGGGACGTCTGCCGCGAGGCGGCCGAGCGGTGGAGCACCCCTTTGCCGGCTGCTTTACCCAGTATACTTTCTGCCGCTACCAGCTCGCGCTTGGCAGTATCCGAGTCGCCGGCGGCGATGGCATCGCGCAGGCGGCGAACAACCGTTCCGATACGGCTACGAACCACACGATTGGCGGTGCGGCGGCGTAAAGACTGACGGTGACGCTTCAGTGCTGATTTGTGGTTTGCCACTATGACTCCTCTAGCGAAATGGGCTCCCTCGGAGAAAACGGCTTCTGCCGTGAACTCGAACGGCCCTGTAAGCAGGCCCCGAGATGACCGGAATCGCAGACATTAACAAGCGCGACGGTTCCGGTCAACCCAGCGGCGAGGCGGTGAGCGACGCTGCGGGCGAAATAGCAGGCGGCGCTGTCAGGGTGGGGGCACTGACGGCGGTGAGCCGGGTATCCGGTCTTGCGCGGGATATCGTTCTGGGTGGTCTTTTTGGGGCTTCTGGAGGGATGGACGCGTTTTTCGTCGCCTTTCGCATCCCCAATCTGTTTCGCCGTGTAGCTGCCGAAGGGGCCGCAAGCATCGCCTTCGTTCCCGTCTTCAGTGGAATTATCGCCAGGCAGGGGAGGTTTGAGGGCAATCGCGCCATAGCTGCTGTGGGCGGTGCCGCGTTGCTAGGGCTGGTTCTCTTGACGCTGACTGGGGTCTTCTTTGCCGATGAAGTGGTCTCGGTTTTTGCCCCGGGTTTCTCGGCCGATGCGGGCCAGTTCGAACTGGCGGTGGCGCTTACCAGGGGGCTGTTCCCGTACTTGTTACTGGTAGGGATGGCCGCTTGGGCCATGGGGGCCTTACATTCCTATCGCCGCTTTACGGCACCCGCCACCGGCCCGGTGCTCTTGAATATCAGCATTATCATCGCCGCGGTTACCTTGGCCGGAAGTCTTGTACCAGCGGTGATGGCCCTGGTCGTGGGGGTCCTCGTCGGCGGGTTCTTCCAGTTCGCTGTACAGATCAAGCCGCTGCTGAAGGAGGGGATAAACCCAGTGCCTTCCTGGCGGCCGACCCACCCGGCTGTCAGGCAGGTCGGTGTGCTCCTGGGCCCCGCGGTTTTTGGCGCAGCGGTCTACCAGTTCAACGTGCTGGTATCGACCATCCTGGCCTCTGTGCTCCAGGAGGGCAGCGTATCCTGGCTCTGGTACGCGGATCGAATATTTGAGTTTCCCCTGGGCATCATCGCCGTCGCCATAGGAACAGCTGCGCTACCGCGATTGAGCGTGCAGGCGGCGGCCGGCGATACCCGGGGCATGGTAGCTAGCCTGGCCTGGTCGCTGCAAATGGCGTGGTCGCTGTGTATTCCCGCGTCCCTGGCTATGTGGCTGCTGGCCCCGGAGATAGTGGGGGCTCTTTTTGAGCGCGGGCAGTTTACTCCCGCTGACACCGCGGCCACTGCGCTGGCACTGCGCGCGAGCAGCTTGGGACTACTGGGCGTGGCTTCAGTCCGGGTGCTCGTCAACGTGTTCTACGCCATGAAAAAACCATTGCTGCCGGTAATTGCGGCCGTCGTCGCCCTGGTGGCCAACGTAGTTTTCGACGTCGCTTTCATGGGGCCTGCCGTCAGGCCCGTGGACTGGTGGGCAGGGCAGGCCCTGGCCGGCGCGGTCGAGTTCATGGGCGTGGCAGACTTCGACCACGCAGGCCTCGCCCTCGGGGCGGCGCTGGCTTCAATATGCAACGCGGCGGTCCTTTTCTTTTTTGTAGTCCGGCAGTTTCCAGGTTTTGGCCGACGGATTATCAACCGCGAGTTGATGGTTCAACTCGTGGCCACTGCGGTGATGGGCGCGATGCTCGCTACCGCGAAGCCCTTGGTCGTCCAGCTGCCGGGGGGGGCCTTAACGGCGTTGCCGTTGTTGGTGGCCACCGGTGGCGTTTGCTACATGGTGGTGTCGTTTTTGCTGGGAAGCGAGGTCACGCGCTCCATGATAGATCGCGTCCGTTCAGGTCCTCGTCAACCCTGATCGTCGGGTTTCTTCCAGGCGTTTTCCAGTTCGCCCGCGGCGATATCGCTGACTTCGCGGCCGGCAAAACGTTTTTCGAAGAGTCGGAAGCGCTTTTCAAATAAACGCAGGCCCCCGGCTAGCGCCGTGTCTGCGTTTACACCGATTTTGCGGGAAAGGTTGACGAGCGATAACAGTAGCTCGCCTATGACAAGCTCGCTTTGCTGGTCGTCGTCGGCGGTAAGGGCGGCATCCAGGCGCGTGAGCCCCTTGTCGACCTGCGAGCGCATATCGTCCGCGCTCGCCCGGTCAAAGCCGCCGCCCGCGGCCTTTTCTCCCAGGCGATGGGCCTTGAGCAGGGTGGGAAGTGCGGCTGGAACCCCGTCGATAACCGAAGGCTGCTGACCCGCGGCGGCTGAGGCTTTTCGCTCTTCAAGTTTGAGACGGGCCCAGTTGCGGGCGACTTCTTCGGGGGTTTCAGCGTCGCCGTCTGCAAAGACATGGGGATGTCGCCGAATGAGCTTTGAGCTCAAGCTTTCCACTACGTCATTGATTGTGAAAGCCCGTCTCTCTCCTGCGATTTCAGAATGGAAAAGAACCTGGAGCAGGACGTCGCCGAGTTCTTCCTGCAGTTCCAGGTCGGAGCCCGAATCGATGGCTTCGAGAGCTTCGTAAGTTTCCTCGACGAAGTAGGGCTTCAGCGACTCGTGGGTCTGCTCTGCGTCCCAGGAACAACCGCCTGGGGCGCGCAGGCGGTGCATGAGGCGGACGAGCTGAGCAAAAGTATCGCCGGTGTCCATCGCGGGGTCGTTGTCCGCTGCCTTGGTTCTCAGGTTGAGTTGCCGTCCAGCGAATTCAAGAGTTTGTCGGCAGCAACCAGTACCGGGGTTCGCCTGGTCAGGCACGCATAGTGGCCGGCGAGCTGGGCATTGCGTTTGGCCCCGTTGTGGTCGCCCTTTTTCAGTAGAGCCCTGGCTAGTGACAGCCTGGTGTTGGCGCCGGTGGGGTTGAGTTCAACCGCGCGCTTGAGATAGGAGAGCGCCTTGTCGAGATTGCCACCGAGCAGTCGGGGCAATCCCAGTAAAATGCCACCTTTCACGCCCAGAGCGTGCGCGTGCTGGGGATT
This sequence comes from uncultured Binatia bacterium (SeqCode), assembly GCA_963579235.1. Lineage (GTDB taxonomy): Bacteria > Desulfobacterota > Binatia > UBA1149 > UBA1149 > UBA1149. The sequence goes on along the minus strand of CAUZFM010000045.1, from coordinate 14,828 downwards.
TATTTCCAGCGCAGTGTCGAGGTGGCTTCTGAGGGACGACATCTTCACAACAGTCGAAAGCCCCGGGCCTTTAGCCATGGCCCTGCCGCCAGCCGAGGCAAACAGCAAAAAGTGGGCATCGGCTTCCCTCGGGTTTTCGAGCAGGACTTCTCTGGCCAGTTCTTCCGCTTCGCGATACAGGCGGTCTTTCAACTGTACTGAATCGCAGAGCTCGGCTGCTCGTATGTAGCGGCGAGCGCGGTAAAGGGGATCTTCGTCGCTGGAGGCCTGGGCGGGCAGGGCCCCCAGTAAAAGGGAGGCCCAAAGCAGCGTCGTCAAGACTGAAAACACTACGCCTCGCGAGTGGGCGGCTTGGTGGTGATCCTTCAAGGCTGGTCTCTTTTCGCCGGGTAGGGGGCCGAGGGCTTATGGCAGGCGACTCATTAGTCTAGCAGTCCAACCGGGAGGGGGGCAAGTCGCTGCCCTTAAAAGCCCGTATCCAATGGGGGTAAGGCAGGTTCCGCTCGCTCCGAATCAGATTCATAAAGCGTAGGTCAGTTTGAGTTTTGGACTCCGCGAAGTGTAGCGAGACACTGAGTTCACTCCCAGGTGTAGCACTCAGCCAACAGGGCAGGTGATTTGCGACATCGCAAAGCATTACAGTTTGTTCTCAACCAATACACGCAATCTTATGGTCTTGGAGCCTCGGGGCGAAAAAGTTGCCGAGGGCTCGGTATTTCGTTGACCGAGGGTAGGGCTCACCAGTAGGCTGCAAGCAGAGAGGAAGGAAGCAACGCGTGGAAAGCGCGGGGTTTCTAAAAAGGAGGAACATAGTCATGAATGGAAGCCAGGCATTACACCTCGCACCGGTAGAACCGGATTCTTCAGAAGTCTGTTCTGAGCCGGCTAATCGTCTCATGCTCGCTGTACTGGAGGAGGCCCTTGTAACCTTCCAGACGGGCCTGGATTCGCCACGGCCTGAAGCGAGGCATCGTTTCTTTGAAGTTGATAGCTGGATAGCCAGCCAGGACACGGACTCGGCTTTCTCCTTCGAGAACATATGCACTTCGCTGAGGATTGATCCTGAGTACATACGCAAGGGATTGCGGCGAATGAAGAAACTTGCCCTCGGTGGCGCTCCGGGCGAAATCGCGGGGCCTGGACTGAGGCGAGAACGGATCTACTCGCGCCGAGGCTGGAAAGGACAGATCGGCTGAAATCTCCCCTGGCTGTCGCGCCCCGGGCGTCCGAGCGAACTTTGCTGGACGACGCAACCCCGGGGTGCGGCAGCACTTTTTTCTCCTAGCGAGGCGCCCATTCCGGCAGCCAGCCTCGATCAACAGGCACTGTAAAACTTGCGAGCCACTCATTGTCTGGTTAAGCTCGTTGAATGCCTGTCAATCCAGCGGTAATCTCAGTACTCGGCCGTGACCAGAAAGGGGTCGTGGCCCGAGTGTCGGCCTATCTGGCCGAGCGGCAGGTCAACATAGAGAACATCGAGCAGACCGTGATGGAGGGTATGTTTATCATGACCATGCTCGTGGATCTCGCGGACCTGTCAGGAAGTCTCGACTCACTGGTTCTTGACCTCAAGCAGGTTGGCGAAGAGCTCGACATGGACGTCAGCGTAAGGCTGCACGGCGAGCGGTGCCGGAAGAAGATCGCCATCCTGGTTTCGCGGGAGCCCCACTGCCTGCAAGCTCTCGCGGCCGCCCACCGCTCGGGAGACCTCGACGCGGATATTTCGTTGGTATTATCCAACCACCAGGACCTTGAGCCGCTCGCCCAGCAATACCAGCTGCCTTTCAGGTATTTTCCCTCAACCGACAAGGAAGCCCACATGAAGTTTCTCGGCGACCAGCTCGACGCCGTCGACCCGGACCTCGTCGTGCTCGCGCGCTATATGCAGGTAGTACCTCAGGATCTCGTAGGCAAGTATCGCAACAGGATGGTCAACATACATCCTTCGCTGCTGCCTTATTACCCGGGGGCCAAGGCGTACCGTCAGGCCTGGGAGGCCGGCGTCAGGGTGTGTGGTTGCACCGCCCACTTTGTTACCGAGGAGCTCGACCAGGGGCCGATCATTCTGCAGGACGTGTTTCACATTAACGTGGGCCAGGATGGTCTGGAGGACGTGAGGCGACGTGGGCAGGAACTCGAGGCGCGCACCCTGACCAAGGCGGTCAGCCTGTTTGTAAACGATGAACTCGTGGCGTCAGAGAGCAAGGTGCTGTTCAGGCCCGGAAGGGTCGACTGAAACTTCAGATCGCGTCAGGCGAGGGCTCCGCGCTGGCGGTGATCTCGACTTTGAGGCGGGCTGATACCGGTTCAAAGAATTGCTCCAATTCTGCGGCGGTGGTACCCCGGGCGTCGACCAGCACCGAGAGCGTGTAGATAGGAGTGCCGCTTTGCGGAGCAGGTGATACATGACCGCGCAGGTCTCTAATACTCATTTCGCGTTCGGCGAGCACCCGCGCAACGCTGGCAACGATGCCCGCCTTGTCTATGCCCACGGCCCGCAGTCGCAGTTGGGGTTCGTCGCTGGGGGTCGCATTGCTGGGGGCTTCGTCCAGCGGTCGCAGGTAGACGGTAAGGTGGCGTTCCCACTCGAGGCGCCGGACCGCAGTCGCGAGGGTTTCCCCAGTCGAATCGGATGTGCCGCTGACGAGCACCAGCGTGGCGAACTCCTTACCGAGGGCTGTCATGGCTGTGTCCTCGAGGTTGCAGCCGCAATCGTAAACGCACTGCGCGAGGTCAGCCACGATCCCCGGACGATCTCTTCCGATCGCGACTATAGTGAACCATTGTTTTTCTGCCACGCGGGGATGTTAGCAGTCCCGCTACAGGCGTCAAAGCACATGGGGGCGACGACCCCGTGACGAAGACCCGCATTACAGGTGCTTCCCTGGGTGGTCGCAGTTCGGTGTGCCTGCCAATCAGCGTTATTATCCCGTCCTTGAACGAAGAAGGGTCAATCGGGGCTGTCGTGCGCTGCGCTTCGGCAGCGGCCGAGGTAATCGTTGTGGACGGTGGCAGCGAGGACCGGACCTGCCTGCGGGCCGAGAGCGCGGGTGCGCTCGTGGTGACAGCGGCCAGGGGCCGGGGCCTGCAGATGAACTCGGGGGCAGCGGCCGCGACAAGCCCGGTACTGCTCTTCCTGCACGCCGATACCATGCTCCCGCCGGGTTTCGAGAAAGAAATTGGTCGCCTTCTGGCCAGTGAGAGTTCAAGCGGGGGAGGCGCCGGCTGGGGACGCTTTGACATTGATTTTGATCAAGCGGGAGCTGGTTTGAGGCTGATCTCTTTCCTTATCAATCATCGCTCCAGGTTGACGAGAAGCGCGTCGGGGGACCAGGCGATATTTGCGAGGAAGGACTTGTTTTACGAGGCCGGTGGTTACCAGGAACGCTACCTGTTTGAAGATATCGGCTTGTCTCGACGTTTAAGGGGCATGGCCGCGATGGCTGTTCCCCTGTCTCGGGTTGTCACTTCGTCGCGGAGATGGAGGCAGCGGGGCCTGCTGCGGACGACACTGCTCATGTGGTCGCTCAAGTTGCTTTACCTTGCCGGGGTGCCGGGCGACCGCCTGGAAAGGTTTTACTATCCCTCCGACAGCCGGCGGTGATCAAGCATCCACGTCGGGGCTGGTCAGGGCGCTTGATGGAAGGCTAGCCCCGCTTATTTTTACCACCCGGCCATCTACGCTGACCCTGCCCTGGGCCAGTACTTTTACCGCCCAGGGCAGGATGCGGTGTTCTTCGGTGAGCACGAGCTTTCTCAGCGTGGCGGCGTCGGTACCGGCCAGTACAGGGACCGCGGCCTGTACGATGATAGGACCGTGGTCTACGTCCCGGTCTACGAAGTGTACTGTGGCACCTGCCAGGGTGACCCCGTACTCCGCGGCCTGGGCCTGGGCTTCTGCGCCACGAAACGCCGGAAGAATTGCCGGATGTATATTGATTATCCTGCCGGGGAATTCATCGAGCAGGGCAGGCGTGACCAGCCGGTCGAAGCCGGCCATGACTACGAGGTCCACTTTCGCTGATTTCAATTCTCCGGCCGCGGCCGCGTCAAATGACGTTCGGTCGTTGTAGTCAGCTTGTTCAAGCACTGCGGTGGGGAGGCTAAACTCCTCGGCGATGGTCAGGGCTCCCGCCCCAGGCCTGTTGCACAGTAGCAAACTGATGGTCGCCGGAAAGTCAGCATCGGCGCAAGCCTTGGCGAGGGCACCAAAATTGGTGCCGTTACCCGAGGCCATTACTCCTATGCGAAAGGCTTTCTTCATCGCTTGCCGCGATAGCGGACACTTTGCTTGCCCGGAATGATTTCTCCCATGATCGACGCCCCGCAGCGCGCCCTGCGCAGGTAGGTAACGAGCCGCTTAGCCTGGTTGGCTGGAACAACCATCACGTAACCGATGCCGCAGTTAAAGGTACGATCCATCTCCACGCGCGAGACGCCTCCCTTGCTGGCGAGCAATTCGAATATGGGCAGGGAGGGATAGGAGTCGCGATCCACCACTGCGGAAACTCCCTCGGGCAAAACCCGCGGCAGGTTGCCAGTCAGTCCTCCGCCGGTGATGTGTGCCATCGCGTGGATACGAAATCTTGACAGGGCTCCCAGTACCGGTCGAACATAAACCAGGGTCGGCTCGAGTAACTCGTCTTCCAGGCTACGGCCCAACTCGCGGCGAAAGCGTCCGAGAGAGCGACGGTTGGTGACACCCAGTGCCTTGCGCGCCAGGCTGTAACCGTTGCTGTGCAGGCCCGATGAGTGCAAGCCCACGAGCACGTCGCCCGCGCGCACAGCGCTCCCGTCGATGAGGTCTTTCTCTTCGGCAACGCCTACACAGAAACCCGCGAGGTCGTAGTGTCCGTCGGGATAGAAGCCGGGCATTTCTGCCGTCTCGCCGCCGACCAGGCTGGCCTTCGACTGCCGGCAGCCTTCGGCGATGCCGGTAATGATTGATTCCGCGTCGATAGACGCCAGCTTGCCCGCCGCGAGGTAGTCAAGGAAGAACAGCGGGCTCGCCCCGGCTGTGATCAAGTCGTTCACGTTCATCGCCACGAGGTCGATGCCTATGCTGTTGTGGCGGCCGGCCAGTATAGCAACTTCGAGCTTGGTTCCCACGCCGTCGGACGAGGACAGCAGCACCGGCTTGCGGTAACGGGAGGGAACACGGACAGCGGCGGCAAAGGGGCCAACGCCCGATAGAACGTCTGCCGTGCGGGTGGACCCCGCGAGCGCGGCGATTCGTTTTACCAGCCTGTCAGCCGCCGCGACGTCAACGCCTGCGCTTCGGTAAGTGTGCGAGCCTGCGGAAGCCACGTGCCGCGATTATCGGAGCGGGCGCGAGTAGTCAAAGACACGTTGATTCTATTCTCGTGGCGGATCGCGCCGCGGGCGTGGCCAGCAGGCAGGCAAAGTGCACGCTTCCAGCTCCGGCCCGGGCCAGTGCCAGGGCACAGTCGCCGGCGGTCGCACCCGTCGTATAGACATCGTCGACCAGCAGTACCCGGGCCCCGGAGGGCATTTGCCGACGGCAGTAGAACTGCCCTCTTAATTTGCGCCGCTGGGCACCGCTACTACGGGCCTGGGCTTGCCCGGGCCTGCGTCTCAGCAGGGTGGTACGGCAGGGGACGGCCAATGCTCGTGCGGCAGAGCACGCAAGCCAGCCGGCCTGGTTGAAACCCCTTGTTTTCTGGCGCTCCGGTATCGAGGCCACCGGAACCACGAAATCGACCGCCGGTGCCCAGTCGGCCACCGCGGCGGCAAACAGCAGGCACAAGGCCCGCCCCCTGCTGCGTAGGCCTCCGTATTTGAAAGCCCGCAGGGAGGCCGAAAGGCCAGGCATGGGTTCAGCTTCGTAAAGGTCTACGAAGCCCGCGTGTGCGATAGCAGGGTGGCTGGAGAGCAGCGGGTCCATTCGAGCCCTGGTAGAGCAGGCGCCGTAACACCGGGATTGTTTTGCGAAATCAGCGGGTGAGAAACAGGAGGGGCAGTAGTGGCTGCCAAGCGCTGCGAGCAGGCGCAGGTAATACGAGGGCCCTGCTGCTGACATGCTCAGGTTCTACCCCATGTATTAGCGTTCGCGCAATAACTTTTTAGACATATAAACGTTGGCTAATGCGTGGTTGACGAGGTCGATGGTTTGTAATAGCTCAGCGGAGGTAGCAGTCGGCGGCGACGCAGCGCTGAACGGTGCGATCTGGATATAACTTGGCTGGTAAAGAAACCGACAGGGGAGTCGGAGGCAGCGAACAGGGACTGTTGGCTGAGGACGCGACTGAGGATAACGCCGAGGATTCTGCCCCGGGCTCAATTACCGGCGAAGCGTCGGTTGAGATGCCCCGGGTAGCCGAGGTTGCCGAGGTAGAGACCTGGCTCGAAGAGATGGCCGACGAGTTGGCCGAAGTCATAGGCCGAGCGGAGGCCGCAGAGCAGGAAGGGCTTCACGATTATGCGGTCGCGCTGGTGCGAGACCGATTGCCGGTGGCCGAGCCATCGGCTGGGCGGGCGTCTAGTAACAAAGAGGGCGAGGATTCACTCGGAGGAAGAGGGACGGGTGTAAGCAGTTTTGGCCTGGGGGTGCTCTTGTGCATCGTGGGTCCGCTGTTGATACCCGTTTTCCCGCCGATAGGGATTATCTTCGTCATTGTTGGGCTGGGCCTCCTTGCATGGGGACTGGTGGTGATGTTGCTCAAGAAATTCTGGAGCGGGATGACTGGAGCTCGGGTTGAGAGCGGAGACGACGGAAGTCCTGCAGCAGGATCGGACCGGGAAGAAGAATAGCGATGGCCAAAGATAAAGAGGAACTGAGCGCAGAAGAAATCGCCGGCATCCACGAGCAGCGACGCGTCGAGCAACAGCAGGAAGCCGACCGCCGCAAGCGTGGCAAAGAGCGGATGGCCAGCGTGTGGTCTAGGCGTGATTTTTTCGGAAAGCTGGGCTGGTCGGGTTTCGGAGTTGTGTCGCTGGCGACGCTGCTTGCGGGAATGCGCTCCAGCTTTCCACGGGTCTTGTTCAAGCCCGACACGACCTTCAGGGCCGGCATACCCGACGATTTTGGCATCGGCGAGGTCAGTGAGAAATTCAAGAAGGACTTTCGGGTCTGGATCGTGAGAGACGAGACGGGCTTTTACGCCCTTTACGCCAAGTGTACTCACCTTGGGTGCACGCCGCGCTGGCTGACGGCCGAGAACAAGTTCAAGTGCCCCTGCCATGGCAGCGGGTTTTACCGCAACGGAATCAATTTTGAAGGTCCGGCACCGCGGCCGCTTGAGCGTGTGCGCATCACCTTGACCGAAGAAGGTGAGTTGCTGGTAGACGTGGGCGTGAAGTACCGGTCGGAAAGAGGCGACTGGGGCAAGCCCGGGTCGTACCTGACGGTCTGAATCTGCTGCGGCCTGACCGCGGACGGGGATAGAAACAATACTTATGAGCAAGTGGGAGGAAATCAAAAAACAGATCGTCGAGAGCCCGGTGTGGCAGGCGATCTTCCGGCACGGCTACGACGACACTCCGCGCAACCGCGTGTTGATGGTCTCAGGCAATGTCTGGCTTCACCTTCATCCTTCGAAGGTGAGGCGGCACGGGGTGCGCTTGAAGTTCACCTGGTGCATGGGCGGTATAACTTTCCTGATGTTTCTTATTACCGTGGTGACCGGCGTCTATCTCATGTTCTACTACCGGCCGGTTGCCGAGTACGCGTACGCCGACATGAAGTACCTCGAGTTCGACATGCCCTTCGGTATGCTCATGAGAAACATGCATCGCTGGGCCGCACACGCAATGGTCATCGCGGTGTGGTTGCACATGTTCCGGGTGTTCATGACCGGCTCGTACAAGCCCCCGCGCGAGTTCAACTGGGTGGTGGGAGTGATCCTGCTCGTGCTTACCCTGCTGCTCAGCTTTACCGGTTACCTGCTGCCCTGGGATCAGCTTTCGATCTGGGCCGTGACCGTGGGATCAAACATGGCCCGCGCGATGCCGGTGCTCGGACACGAAGGACCCTTTGCTGAGTTCGCCGGTGTAAACGCGGTCTACGATGCGCGCGCGTTGTTATTCGGCGGCGGCGAGATTGGCCCGCACACGCTGCTGAGGTTTTACATCCTGCACTGCATCTTCTTTCCCCTGGTGACAACGCTGCTGTTGATCGTTCACTTCTGGAGAATAAGGCGCGACGGCCTATCCGGCCCGGCACTGTGAGGCGACATGGCTGAATCGAAGCAGATCAAGACCTTGGTGGACGTCGGCAAAGCCGTGCCACAGGTCTCCGACGGCGGACGAGTGGAAAAGACCCTGCTCAGAGCCAAGGGGCCGGGGGATGACAAGATTCACACCTGGCCGCATCTCGTCAGGGCGGAGTTCCTCTGTTTTCTGGCTGTACTGGCTTTCATGCTGGTGTGGTCATTGTTGGTGGATGCGCCGTTGGAACAGCCGGCGGCACCCACCAGGACTCCCAACCCTTCGAAGGCGCCCTGGTATTTCCTCGGACTGCAGGAAATCCTCGTTTTCTTTGACCCCTGGCACGCCGGCGTGGTGCTTCCGTCGTTTATAATCGTGGGCCTCATGGTGTTGCCCTTCATAGACATCAATCCCAAGGGCAACGGCTATTTCTGTTACGCCGACCGCAAGTGGGAGATCCTTACGTTTTTTGGTGGCTTCCATGTTCTCTGGATCGTATTGATCGTGGTGGGGACGTTTCTCCGCGGCCCGGGTTGGAACTGGTTCTGGCCGTGGGAAGTGTGGGACAGCCATAAGGTCGTCGCCATGAGCAATGTCGACCTGCCTTACCTGTTCGGGTTCAGGGATTACACTCTGTCTGCCCTGTTCGGCCTGGCAGTGGTGGCCGGTTATTTCGTCCTCGGTACTGCCTTGATGTACTGGCTGATCGTGCGGGCCAAGGGGCGTGAGTTCATGGAACGTTGGGGGACCGCGAGGTTCGGCCTCACGAGTTTTCTGTTCCTCAACATGATCGCGGTTGTTATCAAGCTCATCATGAGGATGGGCTTCAACATCAAGTACATAATGGTTACACCCTGGATTAATATCTGACGAAGTGGAGTTTTATTTGGGCAGGGGATTGCAGGTCGCCGGCCTCTGCGCGGTCGGCTTCGGGCTTGTGGCGGGGATAACCGGTTCCGTGACCTTGTTCAGGGAACTGGGATTGGCGGCTTCGGGTGCCGGACTGTTTTATGCGGGCCGCTTGTTAGAAGGACGTGGAAACTGAGTGCGGTTACGGCCGCTGCTCCTCGAATTGAAGTAGATCAGGACCAACCGGGAACACGAGATGGCCAAGGGCAAATTTACGAGCAACCGCGGCTTAGTCGAGGAAGAAGAAAAGCGTTCTTACGGCGCAGTCTTTCTTCTCGTCATGGGCGTACTGGTGGCCTGCACTGTGTGGGCCGTGTGGCAGGATACTTTCTCTCGACACGAGTGGAAGAAGTATAAGACTGATTTCTACAGGCTTGCCTTAGATAAGTACGAGCTTCAGCGAGAAGATGAGCTGGTTCGCCTGGCCGAAGACCCTGCTTATGGTGAAGCGCTTGCCGCTCTTGAACAGACGAGACTTGATCTCGCGTCGGGCGAGGCCGCCGAAGAACTCAGTCGGCTGGCAAGGGAAATAGCCCGCGCCGAAGTAGCCGCCTTCGAGACCGATCTCAACAACCGCATGGTCAAGAGCGAGATCGAGGAAGCCTGGTACAGGGTCGAGTTTGCCAAGTTGCACGGCGAGAGCGGGGATTCTGAGCTGGCAGCGGTTGCAGCCCTCGAGGACCGCTTGAAAGTCACCCTGGCTGCCTACGAAGGGGCCGAGGTTGTCGTTGCCGACATGGAAGCTGCCGCGAGCGCGATTCGCGAGCGCGAGGAGCAGGCCGAATCCGATTTGCGGCCCTTCCTGGCCGAACTGGGAAGCATCGGGCAGAAGCTTGATTCGGTTTCTTTTGAGATGCTGGGCGTGAGGGTCTCCAATGTACCGGTCATCGAACAGGTGGTCCTTGCTGATTTTCAGCGCAACAACTTCGATCAACTGGTTGGTAAGGTAGATCGTTGCCAGAACTGCCACGTGGCCATCGACAAGGTCGGCTTCGAAGAAGAAGAGAACCCTTTTCGCACCCATCCCGACCGCAAGTACTACCTGGGCAACCATGAAATACGCAAGTTTGGTTGCACTCCCTGCCACGGTGGCGAGGGCTCGGCGATCAACGAAGTAGAGCGGGCCCACGGTGGAGACCACTACTGGGAAGATCCTCTCGTTACTTTCGAAGGCGGAGTGGAAGCGCGCTGCCTGAATTGTCACGTGTCGCTGCAGGGGATGGAGAACCAGGGCGCGGGTGCTCGCGGTGAACGCCTGTTCCAGGAACTGGGTTGCCACGGTTGTCATCTGGCTTACGGCTACGAACACCTGCCCAAGGCGGCTCCTTCGCTCAAGCGAGTAGCGGCCAAGGATAGTCCCGAATGGTTGGTCGACTGGGTAGCTGACCCGACCGCGTTCCGGCCGCGCACGCGCATGCCTGACTTTCAGCTGGAGAGGGACGAGGCTGAGGCTATAGTGGCCTACCTGTTGACGGACTCACTCGAAGAATCGGTTGCCTGGTTGGACGCGGCCGACAGTCCCGTGGGTGTTGATCCAGGCAACGCTGAGCTGGTGGCGGAAGGCAGAACTCTCACCCGTTCGCTGGGTTGCCTGGGCTGCCACGGGTTTGCTGCTGATGAATTCGCCAGCCACGTGGCCGACGGCAAGGACGTTGCACCGAACCTGGCGCGTGTTGCAGAAAAGACCACGGGGTTGTGGTTATACAACTGGGTTCGTGACCCGAGAGGCTTTTCTTCGCACACCAAGATGCCGAACCTGAGGCTCGCTGAAAAGGAAGCGGCGGCTATTACTTCTTACCTCCTGACACTGCGAGAGGAGGAGCCGAGGGAAGAAGACGCCGCGCTGCGCGGTCGACTTGCCGAAGCGGCAACCGTGGACCGGGGCGAAGAGCTCATACGCAAATATGGTTGCTTTGGTTGTCATGAAATCGACGGCATGACAAAGCAGCTTCGTATTGGAGTGGAGCTTTCGTTCTTTGGCTCGAAGTTCGCCGAGGAGTTGTATTTTGGCAACCGCACCGACGTCGCCCATACCTGGTACGACTACACCTACCACAAGCTTCTTGAGCCGAGGGGCTACGCCACTGATCGCATCGGTGCCGTGATGCCTGATTTTAACCTCTCAGAAGAAGACGTGCGGGCCCTGGCCGCGTTTCTTTCCAGTCGTACCGAGTCAAAAACCAACAGTCGCTTCATGGCCCACGGGCCCCGCGACATCGAGGTAGCCCGCGGTCGCGAGGTCGTCAACCACTACAACTGTAATGGTTGCCATACGCTCGAAGGCAGCGAGGGCAAGATTCGTAAGTATTACGAAAATCTCGAAAACGCACCGCCGATACTCGAGGGTGAGGGTACCAAGCTGCAGCAGGATTGGTTTTTTGATTTCCTTCTCAAGCCCGTACGCTTGCGTCCCTGGCTTGACGTCAGGATGCCTACCTTCGGCATGAGCTCGGAAGAAGCCGACGCCATCGTCAAGTATTTTTCCGGTGTAGACGGCTACGACCTGGGTTCCGTGGTTACCGAGGGGAACGAGGAGGCGGGCACGGCTCACGTGCCGGTCGCTCACGCAAATCCGTCGGGCCTGGACTGTGCGTCTTGCCACGCAGAGGGCAAGGGGAAGTTGGCCACGGAGCATTTCGCGGTCAGTCAAAAGCGCTTGACCGAGCTCCAGGCGAACAGCTGGATGGAAGAAAACCTGGGTGTAGAAAAAGAAGTCCCCCCGGCGGGCGCAGACTCACTGGGCGCCTTCCTGGGCGTGTCGGCTCGGTAGCACGACGGGCCCTGTTATGGGCGTGGCGGACAACACGGTAGACGGTCTCCTGACCGAATTCGAGGCTAAGCGCCTGCTCGCCACTTACGGTGTCGCTACCTGTCGGGAACAGCTCGTTGCCGACGCGGACAGCGCCGTAGCCGCGGCCCACGACATCGGCTACCCCGTGGCGCTGAAGGCAGTAGTTGAGGGCCTCGCGCACAAAACAGAACGTGGTCTTGTAAAGCTCGCCCTCGCCGACGAGCCCGCTGTGAGGAAGGCCGTAAGCGAATTGCAGGCCGAGGCTGGCCCACGCGTGGGCTTGCTGCTTTGCGAAATGGTAAAGGGCTCAAGGGAGCTCATCGTCGGCCTCGTGAACGACCCCTGTTTCGGCCCCAATGTGCTACTGGGGCTGGGTGGTATCCTGGTTGAAGCCGTGGGCGAGGCGGTTTGCGAACCCGTTCCCCTGCGACCGGGGGCAGCCACTCGGATGGTGAAACGGCTGGGAGTAAAGCCGGCTTTCTGGGGTGAGCTGCGTGGTGAGGCTAGGCTTCAAATGGACAAACTCGAGGCCACACTCGCTGGCTTGTCGCGACTGGCGCTTGATAGACCCGACATCAAGAGCGTCGATATCAATCCGCTCATCGTTAGTGGAGGCCGGCCGGTGGCGGTGGACGCCGTCATCGAGATATCGGCACCAGCAGCCAAGGGTGCGGTCAGTAGCGGCGACAATACGGTTGCCTGTGCACCAGAGCTTGAGCCTTTGTTCAACCCGCGGGGAGTAATCGTGGCGGGGGTTTCGACTCATCCGGGTAAATTCGGCTTCGTCGCGCTGCACAATATACTTCGTTACGGCTACCGCGGCCGGGTATTTCCGCTGGGGCGCAGCGGCGGAGAGGTGCTCGGACATCGTATCCTTGCCTCGGTAGAAGAGGTTCCGGAGGGCCAGGCCGACCTGGTAGTGGTCTGCACCCCGAGGCAGGTTAACCTCGACTTGCTTCGATCCTGCGCGGCACGCGGCGTGAAGGCCGCTTTCGTAGCCAGCGCTGGGTACGGTGAAGAGGGCAGAGAAGGCGAAGAGCTCGAGCGTGAGCTTGTAGAGCTGGCCCACGAGTTGGGCATGGTGCTGGCGGGCCCCAACGGCCAGGGCGTCGTTTCGACGGGGGTAGATATGTGCGCCCAGATAGTGGCTCCCTATCCGCCGTCCGGCGGAATATCGGTGGTCAGCCAGAGCGGCAACCTGTGTTCCGCGTTTCTCAATTATGCCGTGCAAACCGGCGTGGGGGTCAACAAGGCGGTTTCCTGCGGTAATTCGGCTCAGCTCGAACTCGCCGACTACCTTGCCTACTACGGCGAAGACGACGATAGCAAGGTAGGCCTCGCCTACGTCGAAGGGGTGCGTGACGGCCGCAAGTTTACCGAGGTTATTTCCCGTTTCAGCCGCTCCAAGCCGTTGGTGATTCTAAAGGGGGGCCGGGACGCCGCGGGGCAAGCTGCTGCGAGGAGTCACACGGGAGCGCTCGCGAGCGACGAACGCGTGTTTGAGGGTGTGTGCGCGAGTCGTGGCGTGCAGCGGGCTGCCACTGTCGAAGAGGCTTTTGAATGGGCCGCGACTTTTGCGACTCAACCCTTGCCCGAGGGAAACAGGGTGGCCGTGGTCACTACTGTCGGTGGCTGTGGAGTTCTCGCTGCCGATGAATGCAGTCGCCAGGGGCTCGAGCTGGCCGAACTGCCGGACGAGTTGAAGAGCGAGTTGGATAAGCTATTGCCATCGCGATGGAGCAGAGGCAATCCGATAGATCTGGCTGGCGGCGAAACCCGGGATACTGTGCCCATTGTTCTTGACCTGTTGTGCTCTTCTGATTCCGTCGATTCGGTTCTTTTCTTCGGAATCGGAGTACAATCGGCCCAGGCCCAGGCGATGAAAACAGGGCCGTGGTATCCCGAGCACGGACTGGAACGCATCGTCGGTTTTCACGAAAATCAGGACAAGCGCTATGCGGCTGCGGCGGCGGAAGCCTCGGTCAAGCACGGCAAGCCCGTACTCGTAGCCACAGAGCTGGTTTATACCGACGGTCATTACGGAAACGCAGGGCCACGATCGGTCGCCGCTGGCCACCGCGTTTGTTACCCGGGTCCGTCTCGGGCAGTTGCTGCGCTCGTGGCCCTGGTCGCGTATTCTGAGTACCGGGCGAAACTTTAACCAGGCCCGTCGTTTCCGACCGCGCCCAAGGCGCTCGTTGGAACAGGGGCCGCATGGTCTGCAGCAAGGGAGGTCTCGGTGGAATCTTCAACGGTAAGGGGCAATTGGTCGGGGCGCGTCGGGTTTGTGCTGGCTGCGGCCGGCTCGGCCATCGGGCTGGGGAATATATGGATGTTTCCCTATCGCGCGGGGCAGTACGGTGGTGCCGCATTCGTGTTTGTCTACCTGGGCGCCGTAGTCCTGATAGGACTTCCGCTGCTTAATTCGGAAATCCTGCTTGGCCGAGCCACCCGCAGGAATCCGGTTGGAGCCCTGCGCCTGCTCAGCCCCGGGACCGGCTGGCCGGTAGTGGGCTGGCTGGGTGTAATAGCCGGTTTCGTGATCCTGTCTTACTACGGCGTCGTGGCTGGCTGGGCGCTCGACTACACCTGGATGGCCGCCAGCGGCCAATTGTTCTCGTCGACATCAGGCTCGATGAGTGGCGCTTTCGAAAAACTAGCAGCGAACGGCCCGAGGCAGGTGTGGTGGCAGGGGCTGTTCATGCTCGCTACCATATTTATAGTATCGAGGGGGGTGGAACAGGGCATAGAACGTACCGGTAAAATTCTGATGCCTCTCCTGTTCGGCATAGTGCTGGTCCTGCTCGGTTACTCGCTGACCTCGGATGGTGTCGAGAGGGGGCTGGAATTTTTCATGCGACCCCGCTTCTCCGAGCTTGGCTGGCAGGGCGCTCTCGCGGCACTGGGCCAGGCATTTTTTTCGTTGAGCCTCGGCATGGGAGCGATGATTACCTACGGTAGC
>CAUZFM010000044.1:0-22096 GCA_963579235.1 uncultured Binatia bacterium (SeqCode) | reverse complement strand
CTTCAAGCTCGGTAGCATTGCCGGGCCAGGCGTAAGCCTGCAGGCGTTCGGCAGCCGAAGCAGCCAGGCTTAAAGGAGCGCTGCCTGAATTCTCGAAAGCGGCGAGCATTGCCCGCGCGAGCCCCGGTATACAGAAGGGCTGCTCCCTGAGCGGGGGAAGCAGGGCCGTGAGCCCAGCAACCCTGTAGTACAGGGCCCTTACGAGCCGGCCGTCGGTAGCGAGGCTCTCAGGGCTTTCGGCCATGCCGGCGACCACGCCACAGCCTGAAACCGCCAGTAGGACCGCCAATTGTTCTTGTTCGGCGTGGCTGCGCAGCTCGATATCGGGCAGGTAGACCACACCCCGCTCGCAAGCTGCGATGAGTCCGGCCGCGTCCGAAGCAGCCGTGACGACGCAGAACTCGCTGTCGGGTCCTCGCAAAGCAGCCAACGCCGCGGCTACGTTTTCTTTGCCAACACCGGGTTCTCCCACCAGCACAAGCGGGACCTGGCCGGCAGCCGCTTGCTTGAGAACGGGTTCGGCGTGAGCCGGAATCCAGGGAAAGGACAGCCACGCGGCTGTCGCCGTTTCTTCGTCGACGCGGCCACCCGAACAAAGCCTGGCCACGGCCGCGCTCAACTCGAAGAGGGGAAAGGGGTGCAGCAGCACTTCCCGACCCGGGCCTTGCAGCGTGTTGCCCAGGGCTGCGCTATCAACCAGGAGCAGCGACGGCACCGAGTGGGTGATCTCGACATCGGTAGAGTCACAGCAATTGGCCACCACGGCGTCGGCCTCCGCCAAAGCGGCTGGGTCGGCCGATCTGCGCAGCGTCCACCCCTCGGGCAGTACTTCCTCTACGGCAACCACGAAACGCCCGGGGGAGTCGAGGAGCAGCAGCTCAGGCATGGATGAGGCCCTCAGCGTAAAGGTTATTTGTTGCCTGTTCGAGAGCCGGCGAATCCACAGGCAGGGTTATGGTAAAGGTCGTACCATTGCCCGGCGTGCTGTCGACAGTGACCGAGCCACCGTGATTGAGAACCAGCTGCCTGGCGATGGCGAGTCCGAGCCCGGTGCCCTCTGTCCTGGTGGTATAAAACGGCTCGAAGGCTTGCTCGACCTGCTCTTCGCTCATGCCGCAGCCATCGTCAGAGATCGTAAGCGTGGCTGCTTCGGATCCGTTGATCCAACCCCGCCCGGTGCTCACCGTGACACAGCCCTTGCTCCTGCCTTCGCAAGCCTGGATCGCGTTGTGGACTATGTTGACGAGGACCTGGTTGATCTTATCCTCGTCGGCGATGATGGGAGGAATCGACGCGTCGGTTTCGATACTTAGCGAGACACCGCTCTTTCGCGCGTGGCTGTCCAACAGTGTTGCCACCCGTTCGACCAGCTCGTCAAGGTTCAGCGGGTTTCGCTCGTGCGTGGCCGGGCGCGCAAAAGTAAGAAGTTCGTTCACCAGGGCAGTTATTCGATCGACCTCGGACAAGGCCAGGTCAAGAAAGGATTCCCTGTACTCTTCGTCGAGGTAACGTTCAGGTAGTAGCTGCGTAAAGGTTCTTATCGAAACCAGCGGGTTGCGAATTTCGTGCGCCAGCACGGCGGCCATGGTGCCGATGGTGGCCAAACGCTCGGAGTGTTGCAACACCTCGTTGCTGCGCAACAGTGCTTCGTTCAAGCGGACGGTAAGCACGGCCACGGCCAGTTGCCCGGCCAGGGCATCGAGCAGCTCCAGGTCGTGGCGAGAAAATATCCGCGCGTCGCGTCGTGGACCGAGCAGCATCAACCCCACGAACTGTTCACGCGCGACCAGTGGCACTACCACGTCGCTCTCGTGGCGCTCCATTTCGACGCAGCCCTGCGCGGCCAGAGACAGCGGCGCGGCGGCCTGTTCGGCTTCTTCGCGCACAGCCGGGGCGCGCAATGACAATGCCCAGCCTGCCACCGGGTTATCCGTCTCCAACTCCTCGGGCCAGTGTCCCCCGTGAGGCCGAGCCCCGTGGAGGACGTAGTGTCCCTTGCCTTTCTCCAGGTAGATCGCGCAGGAAGCCACGCCGTGCCTCGACGCGAGGGTCCGGGCAACACGCGACACCATCTCATCGGTGTCGCGGAGCAGGCAAAGCTCCCGGCTCAATTCCATGACAGCGTCGCGATGTCCGCGACCGTCGTCGAGCAGCGACTCCTCGATACGACTGCCCGCACGTTGCGAGAGGCGGGGGTAGAGGAAAATGCCGCCCACCAGCAGTCCAGACGCGAGCAGGGAGAACCGGGGTGATACCTGCCCGAAGCTTACTTCCTGGGCCAGGGCGAGCAGCACCCAGCAGACGGAGCCCACCGCAGCCAGCACCGCCGAGTTGGCAAGAGTTCGCGCGAGGGCCTGGTCGAGGTCCATCAAGCGATGGCGAAAAAACGCAAATGACATCAACCACGCCAAGGCGATGCTACCCATAGAACCCACGAGGTCCCCCGAAGCCCAGGACGCGGTCCAGTCTGCCGGCGCTGAAAAGCGCAAAAAGCCATGTGCAGCACAAACCCAGGCCAGGCCGGCTCCGAGGCGCAGGTAGCGGGCCTGGTTGCGCTTGAGACCCACGTTTTCACGAGCGGCAGTATGCAGGGAGAGAAAAAGCACGGCGACCACCAGCATCACGTAGACGGGAACCAAGCCGCCCATGGGGCCGGCCACCAGGGTCCAGCGAACTTCGCCGCTGCCGGCGGTAACCGCCTGCACACCACCCACGGTGGCCGCGGCGTAGGTAGAGGCGACCAGCGCGATCGCCCCCGCGTAAGCAGCGTAAAGCGTCGGTTTTTCGGGCGTACCGAAAAGCAGCCGTACCGTATGGAGAAAAAGCAGCGGCGCCAGGATAGTTCCCAGCAGGAGCTGTTCGGACCAGGCCCTGGCCGCGAGTTCGGAAAGCGGGCGCGTAAGGGCAAAAGCGCCTACGTTGGCTACTACCATCGCCAGGCAGAAGGCAAAGAAAAGCTGGTGAAGAAGCCGGCCCGGCCGGCGCGCAAAGACAAGCACGCCCAGAAACAGGTGGAACGCCGCCGCTGCAAGGGGGAGTGCGCTGACCGCGGTCACCCGCGTCCCTCCCTGCTTGCGACTAACGCCGCTGCTGCATTCAGCTCTACGCCCACCCAGACCCCTCAGCGGTTTACCGACCAGCCTGTCGGCAACACCCAGCGGCCCCGAGACGCCACCCTAGAGACAAGATACAGTCCAAAGCTGTACACGGCAATACCGCCACGACAGTAAGACACTGTTCAGGTGTTGTTTTTTGGGGACATCTGCGAGGTCGAGGCTTCCACGACCGTCCGCACACTAACGAACAGGCACCAGCCAGCGGCGAAGCAAGGCGGCCGAGGAGAGCAGTAGTCCAAGAAGCACGAATAACTTGCCGCCACTGGCGACCACCCTGTACTGCTCCCGTTTGCCCAGGGCGTTCTCGTATACCGCGTCGCTTTCATCCGAATCGTGCAGCAACGACGCGGTGTCGGTAGCAGTGACCCGTACGGCCTGGTTGAGCGCCCGTACGGCGGCAATGTCATCGCCGTACTGGGAGACCTTGGAAAGACCCATCCACCAGTTGCCCGCTCCGAGGAGGAGAAGAGCGACGCCCAGCGCCAGTACCCGGGATGACCTGCGTTGCACAGGCTAATATTAGCCTCTCGAGCGGGTTTATACCAAGGCGCGGAGCGGTGATCATCCCCGCTTGAGAGCCAGAAAGGGCCGCGCTAGGTTTGAGCGGTGGAATCAAACAAAAACGGCTGCCGTGAGCAGGATTGGGGGAGGCTCGACTACGCCGTTGCCATGAAGCGACAGCGCGCGCTCGCCGGTCGCCGAGCGGCAGGCCACTGTTGCGACACTATTGTCAGGGTCGCGCATCCACCAACCATCACCCTGGGTCGACACGCCCCCCTGGACGACCTGCTGCTGGACAGCAAACAGCTGCAATCGAGGGGTATATCGCTGCAGCGCAGCGACCGCGGCGGCAGGGCCACCTGGCACGGCCCGGGACAGGCCGTTGTCTACCCCGTGGTGTCTCTGTCCGACCTGGAGATCGGCGTAGCCGCCTGGGTGTGCCTGCTCGAGTCGGCGGTCATCGAAGTGCTGCAAGGCTACGGCGTAGACGCCGAGCGCCGCGATGGTTCGCCGGGCATATGGACGCAGCGGGGCAAAATTGCGTCGTTGGGCCTCAGGGTGAGCAGGGGAGTAAGCTACCACGGCGTGGCACTCAACGTGGGCTTGGATGTCAGTGGATTTGAGGTTATTGTCACCTGCGGCGTTGAAGGCGAGCGGGTGACCAGCCTCGAAGCTCACGGCGCTTCGGCCCTTGAAACCGCCGTTGTATCGCGGCAACTCAGCGCCGCTGTTGCGACCCGCTTACACGGCTCGGCTGCATATGAAAAAGAATGAACGCGACGGCCAGTCTCTTACCAGCGCCATGCTCGAAGGCGACAGGGTTGCCCTTGCGCGCCTGATAACCGCGGTCGAAAACCGTGGCAGCGACACGGCCGCTATAATGTCGAGGGTCTACGCGCGCTGCAGCGACACCTTCATCATAGGCATCACGGGTCCGCCGGGCGCGGGCAAATCAACCATCACCAGCTGCCTGGTCCAACACCTGAGGGCGAAAGACCAGTCGGTAGGGGTAGTTGCAATTGACCCGTCGAGCCCTTTTTCCGGCGGCTCGGTACTGGGCGACCGCATTCGCATGCAGGATCACTTTCTCGACCCCGAGGTGTTCATTCGCAGCCTTTCCACGCGCGGTAGCCACGGTGGACTGGCAAGGGCCGGTCGAGATGTAGCGCGTATCTTCGGCGCCTACGGCAAGGACGTGGTTATAATCGAAACGGTCGGGGTAGGGCAGACCGAACTCGACATCATGGAAGTAGCCGACACGGTGGCCGTGGTGCTCGTGCCCGAGTCCGGCGATACAGTGCAGGTGATGAAAGCCGGGCTGCTCGAAATCGCCGACCTCTTCGTGGTCAACAAGGCGGACCGTGAAGGCGCGGTGCGCATGAAAACCGAATTGCAGACCATGCTCTCGCTGAGAGCCGGAAGCGGCGCGGGAGACGCCTGGGAAGTTCCGGTTCTGCTCACCGAAGCCCACAACGGCAAGGGGACAGAGGAAATCCTCAACGGCTGCCTGGCCCATCATGAACGTCCCGGAGACGAGGAGCGGAGCCGCAATCGCGGAGAACGCCTGCGTGAAGAAGTAATTGAAATCTGCACCGAGGAGCTCGTCAGGCGGCTCCACGAACGCAGCGATGATGAGCCGCTGGCACCGGTACTTGAGCGCGTGGCCAGTGGGGAACAGGACCCCTACGCCGCGGCCCTGGAAATTATCAACGACGATGTCAGTCTCGCCCGGGTGCTGTCGGGGGGAGACAAATAGGGTCAAGGCTGCTTGACTTCGGAACAGCCAATTTTCATCCTGTACGGTTAAGTGGCGAGGTAGCTCAGGCGGTTAGAGCGAGGGTCTCATAATCCCTAGGTCGTGAGTTCGAGTCTCACCTTCGCCACCATTTTTTCCTTCACTTGGGGGAGTGTCTCTGAGTCGTCGCCGATTATGGGGTGATGGCTCGCCGCGAGGAAACGTCAGTCCCGGCCGAAGGCACTGTCGTTGAGGTCAACGGCGATTTCCCAGGCCGTGTCGCCCAGGCAGACAGTGTCCAGCGGATCCGCGACCAGGCAGTAGCCCAGGCCCGACTGGTCGTCACAGCGCGCAGGCTCAGCGTTGACCTTGGCCCTTAGCTTGTCGGTACTTGCAGCCGTGTCGGCCAGGCAATCGGTTTCCAGGCCGGCGGCGAGGGCCTTGACCTCGCAGCGCGACAGATGCCTGGCGATACGGGTGACCGTCCGGGCTACTTTTCGCGCCAACAACTGCTGGCAGCGGCTCGCTGAGTCAGTGCCAGCCAGGGCGGCGGGGAGGTCAGGCGGGCTATCGCCAATGACGCCCGAAAGAAAATCACCGGTGAACACTTGCTGGCGACAACGCTGGCACTCAGCCGCGTCTGACATCGTCAAGATCTCAATATGTTCGCAGGGCGCAGCGCATTCAGCTTGCCAGTCCATAGCGTATGGGGTCAGCCCCTTGCCGGCGCAGTTGCTATCCTCGCTGCCACCGATTCGCTTGTCCAGGCGAAGGTCTGCTCTCGCGATGGCGAGATCACGCGCGCCCGAGTCGCAGGCCAGCCCATCGACCTCGTCGGTGTAACACTCACTCCATTCCTTGATGACGTTCTTCGAGTATCTGAAAAACGACCTCGCCGTACTTGACTGGCAGGACACCCGTTGATCGAGGGGCGCCAGGTCTCGCACCGTCGCCAGTACCAGCACCTGTATGGAAACCACGGGCTCGTCGGGGTCGTTGCTGCTGACTTCAAGATCAACGAACTGGAATACGTCTGAAAGCGGAATGAAATCCAGCTGCAGATCCACCGATTCGCCCACCTGGATGTCGAACGGCAGGCCCGGTCCGCTCACAAGCAGGTCAGCCGGGCCTCCCGGCGTGAGGCCGAAATCAGACACCGTCAGCGCCTGGCTGGAGCCATTATTGTAGACCGTCAGCACCGCGGAGCTGCTGTCGCCCACCTCGGCCGCCATGCTGATAGATACAGGCGACAAGCGAATGTCGAGCGGCTCAAGGCAAGTGGCCACCATGGGTGTTATCCACTGGTCATAGCCGGTGGGCGCGTCGAGAGCTGTAAAGTAATCAGCGCAGGAGTAGCCGGGCAGGGTCTCCCAGGTCAGGAGTTCGTCGAGATTGCTGAACCCATCCCCGTCGCTGTCAATCGCCTCGACGTCCTCCAGCGACTGCTCGATGCTTTTGCCCAGGTAGAGGTGCTGCTGCACCGAAGCTCCATATAGATTGCGAGCACCGGTTCCTTCCCACTTCAAATGGCAAACCCCGCAAGCGTCGAGATTAGATCCATCGGCGATCGAATACCGGGCCTTGAGAGTCTCAAAGTAGGTAGGCCTGGCCTCAACGCCGCCGACGCTGGCCATCAGAAAAGCTGCAGCCGCCGCGAGTAGCCCGACTTTTCCCGCCAGTACTCTTTTGCAAAGCGCGATCATGTCAGGGCCTCAGGTCCGCAAATGACGGAGAAACCATCGCCGGCGCCAGGTCCGAGACCGCGGCCTCAACACAGGCCGCCGCCGCTGCCGCGTCGTTGCCCGAGGCGCAGCCTGGTAGCACACCCGTGTCATCACAGCGCTTGACGATCTTGCGCGCCGATTTTGCCGCCGCCCGGGCTATGCGCCCCTCGGGGTCGGTGTTGCAGTCGAGCGGGCCTCCGCCCGTGTTCTTGAGCTTCTTTTTCTCACAGCGTGCAAGCTCTTTTGTCCAACGCCAGGACAGCGAGGTCGACGCAGAAGCGAGCGCCCTCTGGCAGACGTCGGGAGTACCAGGTCCGCTCGCAGCCGGGAGCGAGGGCGGTGTCACGCCGTAAGCCGATTCCATTGCCGCGCCGACGAGTTGGTCGGCCAGGCAGCGATTGCAGTCGGCCAGGTCACTCGCGTCGAACAGCAGCTCTCCGGCACAGGGGGCAGGACACCAGCCGGGGTGCCCGAGCGAGGCCGGGGTTAATCCCGCTCCAGCACAGGACTTGTCACCGGCACCGCCCAGCTTCGATTCGAGCTTGCCCCTTGCCGTGGCTAACTTGGCCGAGAGCAAGGAGCCATCGCAAGTCAAACCACCGGCCTCGAGATAGAAACACTTGCGCCATTGTCGCAGAGCGTTCTTGAAATAACGCGAGCCTGCGTTCCACGAATTCAACGAACATCGTGCGAGCTTATCCTCGTCGGTCTCTACCACGACCCGCGCCATCTCTACCGGCAGGGAACGATTGTAGGTATTCCAGAGGTCGTAAAGTATAGGCCCGGCTGCGTTGGTTACGTTTTCGTCCCGCAGAAACTCTATGTATTCACGCGTTGCCGTCTGGTAGTAAAGCGACACTTCGGCTTTCACTGCGCCTGCACCCACCGGGTAGACGACGTCTTCCCAGTACTGCCCCTCGGGATAGTCGTCGGGTATTGGCGTGGCATCGACAGCGTCGTACTGGGCCTTTACCCAGCCCCTGGGTGGAATACGATTGTCATGCTCCCTCACGTTGGCCAGGGTGAGGTGCTGGGTAGTGCCAGGCGCTATGCCCAGCAGGGCGGCAAGCGCCGGGGAGGTGCCGTGCAGGGTTTCCCAAGTGTGCAGAGAAGCGTCGTAGTCGGGATCGCCCAGCTCCGCGTGAACACCCGGTAACTGGGCCTCCGCGAAGTCGTAGCGACCGGATTCAAACACGACATTGCGGTCCTCGTCGTACGCGCGCACGTGCAACCACATTCGACGTCCTTCGGGATAGCCGGTGGGCAACTTGTGGCCGGTTTCGTTCTGCACCCGCACCGTGAGCTGACCCGTCGTGATGGTTGCGGTCACAGTGGCCGCCTTGCGCAGAAAATCCCGGTTCCGTTCGGCGCCTTCCAGCAATAACTCAGCATCGACCTCGGGCCCGAACACCGGATGATGAGGGATAATGGACAGGGCAAAGGTGTTGGCCCCCAGGAACTGGTGCAGGGGGAGGTCGTCGCGACTGCCGGCGTCGAGCGCGCCAATACCGCTGACGTCGGGCATGTGGCAATCCTGGCAGGTCGACACCTCGGTCTTGTTGCCGCCGAACTGCGGCGCGTGCACCGTCCCTGTAGCGTAATCACTGTACAGCCATTCGCTGTAAGTGTTCTGCTCCGGGAACGACAAGGCGGGATCACCGGGCTCGTCGACGGCATTGGCAACGTACTCCCCACTCAAATCCCTGCTGTAGAGCGGGACATACACGTTGTGACAGGTGCCGCACATTTCGGATTGCTGGTGGTAAGGTGACACCAGGGTCTCGGAAGCCGGAGCGTGGGGGTTGAAGCCAAGGTCTGCTTCGACGTCGAAAGGGCCCCGCAGCCGTTCCTCCGGGTCAATGATCATCTGCGCGCTGCCGGTTACCACTACCGGCTCGGTCAGGGCCGCGAGTATGGCCGCGTCTTCAGCTGGAGCACCGGGGCCGGGCGTCGGGTCTACCATGCGGTGACATACCGAGCATTGGACACCGTGACGGTCATCGGCAGTCATCATGCTGCCGTCGGGGGCCGCCGAACGGCCCTCCAGCCAGCCCCGGCCCACATGGCAACGAAGGCAGGGCTCGCCGCCGTTATCGGCGTCCTGGTTTGCGATGGCCACTGCGGCCCACATCAGGGGGTCGCGAGCGGCCTGGCCCATCATCGAACCCTCCCAGTTACGAAAAGGTTCGACCTCGGGAGAACCGTAATCAGAGTGGCAGGGAGTACAGTCGTCGGGAGTCGAGAGGCCATCGAGGATCGACAGTGGCTGTGTCCCGGGCATGAAAAAATCAGCCGTGGTCGTCGGCATCTGGGCGCCGGCCAACGACGGCAGGCAGAGCAGCGCGCACAGCAAAGCGCAAAAAACCGGGAACAGCAGTGCTGCTCCCGGCTTCTTGCGAATTACCGTTATTGCCGCCTGTTCAGGCGGCAGAAAGATTAACTTTTTACGGACAGCCAGGGAAGCCTCCTGAATCAGTCGTATCAGTAAACCTGGTGGGGAAGATATTGGAAGTGAAGCAGTTCAACCCGGCGTCGCCATCGTGGGCGTAGATTATATCCTTGGCCAGCGACGCTAGCGGCAGATCGGGATCAGCCCCGTTACCTCCAGCCACGTTAAAGGTAAGGGTGTTACCCGAAAGCGCCTGGTCAGGGCTCACCGAGGAGAACGTACCCGGTGCAAAAACATTGGTGGCTTCCTGGTCAAGCAGTATGATGCCGGCCGAGTTGTTGTTCTGCATCAAGTTGTGGTGAAAGTCCGAGTCCTGCACGGATATCACCAGCATGCCGGTACCCACCGGGATGTTGCCGACCAGGCCGGCCCCTATGTTGGGGGTGTTGTTGTTGACCATCACGTTGTAGGAGATGTCATTATCGACGACCAACTGTACCGGGAGATCAGGCAACTTGAAGATGGCCAGCCCGCCCGAGTTGTCGAAGGTCAGGTTGTTTTGCACCACGCCATAAGACGAGTTCTCCAGCTCTATGCCGGCCGGGTTATTGTAGGCGTCACAGTAGCGGATCACCACGTTGGTTGACTGGCCCACGTAGATTCCCGCGTCCCTGACATTACGGCCCACCGAGGTTTCTACGATCACGTTGTTGCTCTGTACCGGGAAGATTCCGTAAGTGGAGTTCGGCGGGGTACCACCGTCGCCGATAACGTCACGGAAGGTGACTCCTTCGGCACCGCTGACGAAAATTCCGTTCTCGTCCCAGTTTTCAGTGACCAGGCTCTGGAACTCAAGACCATCGACCTCGACGGCAAAGACACCGTTGGCAAAAGGACCCACGCCAGTAGGCCGCCGCAGCAGCGGGCGACTGTCAGTGGCAGCACCGCAACCCACGAACGCGAGACCATCGCGCGAAGCAGGGTCTGCGTGGTCGACCACGCAGGTGCCGGGTGAAGCGCAATCAACGTCGGTCGAACATGCCACGCCATCATCAACCCCGCCGGAACATTTACGAACAGCCGATATCAAGATCTCTTCTTCGTAGGTCCCCGAAAGAATGAGGATCTTGTCGCCGGTAGCCGCCGCGTCGACAGCGTCCTGCAGGGATTCACCCTCGGCCACTATAGCCGCGGCCGATTCGTTGTAGACCTGGTCCAGTATGCCGAGCCAGGTGTTTTCGCTGGTGCAGGACAGGCAATCGATCAGCCCCGCGGTGGTAGTGGTGCCTGGACAGGAACGCATCGAGATCAGGAAGCCCAGCTCGCCCTCGGCCAACTGCTTACCCGGTATATCACTGCACTTTTTGTTTATGCCCTTGGCGAGCTTTTCGCGGGCCTTGGAATAGCCCTTGGCTGCCTTGGCATCGCTGGGGTCATCCCAGGCGCCAGCCACGCGGGAGCCGACACAAGTAGCACCGTCTACAGCCACTTTGGCCAGGCAGTTCGTGGTGGCCTTGGATATTCCCGTGAGATACTTCACGGCCGACTTGGCAACGGTCTTGCCACATTTTTCCGAAGAGCTCTTGAGTATGTCTCCTGGCACACCGTGCGTAATGCCGAGAAAAAGGTCAGCTAGGACCGCATTCTGGCCCAGCAGGCACTGGCCAATAATGTTCTCGTCGCTCACCCCTCCGTAGAATCCGCCGAGCGCTGCCTGGGCAGTGTCGTCTCCACAGGCTTTGACAATGCTGGAATTGGCCTTGAGCGCGGCCTTCTGAATCTTGCTCAGCCCTTTCGCGTCCGGACAGAGAACCGGTTCGTTCCTCGACAGGCACTTACTCTCGGCCCCGACCTTGGTCTTGAGGAATTTGCCTACCGACTTGAGTATGGCCGCGTGGCATTTATCGCCATCAGGACCAGGCCCCGTGATAGTGGGAGTCGCCACGTCGGAACAGCTGTGCAGGCCACTTGTATCAAGCGCTTGCACCTGCCCGGCGGCGAGAAGAATTATTGAAGAAAAGATTATACTGGCGACTTTTTTCATTGAACTTCCCCTTGGACACGGAGAACAGCTCCGCGTGTTTGACAATGACATCTCCGATCGAGTTGTGTCAAGGGTGAAGCCCCCCCGGATGGGGGCTTTCTGTGCACTAAAAGCCAACAGAAAGGCGAGTCTGCCTATTCTTCTACGGTGACAAGAGCACGCAGATCAGCTGCGTCAGTCTCGCGATCCACGTATGAGCGCAGCTGCCCCGCATCGATGCGGTAACGCAGAGTCCTGACCTGGGTAGGCCCTTCCAGATCCGGACGGGAAGGGGGGTCGTTCTGCGAAAAATCTTGTAATCCATAAGCAAAAGCCACATCCAGCCCGGCTGGATCCAGGTCTACGGTCTCCATGCGTTCGAGTGACGGGAGCAGAACCGAGCCCCAGAGCAGCTCGTCGGCGACCTCGCGACCGCTGACTTCCAGGTCGAGAAGCAAGCCGGTATCTACGTCGAACTGGAGAAAATCTGCCCCATAAACACTGGATGGACCCACGACCTTCACCTCCGTGGACAGCACGGCGCCTGCCTTGAGGCTGTTAATGAGCAGGTTCGCCTGCAACGCCACGGCGTCGCCTCCCCATTGCTGGGCGGTCAACGCAAGCGCTTCGGCCAGGCGGTTCACGGCCTGCCTGGTTGCCTCGCCCTGTTGGAGATCAGGCGGGGAAGTGCTGGTGGCAAGCTCATCGGCTTCCCCCGGCATCGCCGAGGCCAGGAGCAATACGGTAAGCATTATCGAGATTTTCATAGTCCACGATGTTGCCACAGCCCCGCCTCCCTTGCCACGGCGAGCGGGGCGGGCGAATACTGCTGTTGGTACAGGCGTGGAAAATCACAGCAAGGTGATGTTTGGATTATTGCCGACGGTCGAAGCCGCTGCGCGGCGCGCCGACATGGAGGGCAAGGGAGTGCTCGTGGCAGTATCAGGCGGCGGCGACTCAATGGCGCTGCTGGAGCTCTTGCTGGAGCTTTCCGACAAGTGCGATCTTAAACTCGAAGTCGCTTTTGTCGACCACGGCTGCCGCGAAGACGTCCAGTCAGAACTCGAACTGGTCGAGGCCCGCGCCCTGGCAGCCGGCTTGCCGTTTTTCTGCTTGCGCGTGAAAGCAGGGTCGGAAGCCAACGAGGCTCGGCTGCGGGAACTGCGGTATTCGGCGCTTTTTGGCTGCGCAGACGAACGAGGACTAGAACTGGTAGCCACCGGTCACAACAGCGATGACCAGGCCGAGACCATTCTCATGAACCTGTTCCGAGGCGGGGGACTGCGCGCTCTCGGGGGCATGCGCGACGCCCGCGGTCGCGTGGTCCGGCCCTTGCTCGATGTAAAGCGCAACGCGTTGCGCGAGCTTCTCAAGAGCCGTGGTGTCGCGTGGACCGAAGATCCCAGCAACAGCAGCGACCGCTTTCTGCGCAACCGGATACGCGGGCGGGTGCTGCCGATCGTCGAGCGCGAGGTGGGTCAACACGTTGCCCGGCGGCTGGCTCAAGACGCATCGCGCTTGCGGCTGGAGGACGACTACCTGCAAGGCGAGGCCTCGCGCTACAGGTTGTGGATTGCCGGAAGTGGCACTGATGCTGTTCTTGACCTCACCGCCTTCGATCGCGTACCACCGGCGCTGCGCTGGAGAGTGCTGCGTTCCTGGCTGCTTGAGACCGGCGGGCCACGGAGCCCGACTGCGCGTCAACTCGAGCTGCTGGAAAAACTTGCCTGCCGGCGCGATGGCAGCGCCGAACTGGATATGCCGGGGCGGCCGGTGTTGCGAGAATACGGCCAACTACGACGCGTCGTGCTGCCGGTGAAACTCCTCGATTTCAACTTCGTCCTCGACCCGCGCAGCGACGCGGCCGTTGAAGATCCCGCTGGGAAATGGTCGATAGCCGTAGATCAAAAAGTTTTAGAGCCCCAGCGAAAATCGATACTTGAGGAGGCTTTTACCGCATCACGCAGTCACTTGCTGCGTGCCGACCTAGGCGTGCGTCCCCACAGGAATGGAGACCGCATTCGCCTCGCCACAGGCGGACACGCGCTGGTAAGCGACCTGCTCGGAGAGCTCAAAGTACCACGAGCCATGAGAGAGGGCTGGCCTGTCATGGAACAGGCAGCCAGCTTGCTGTGGGTGCCTGGATTGCTCGCCGACCCTGACCTCGCACCAGGCTCCAGCGACGATTCGCTGCTGTTGAGTTGGAAGCGGAAGCCGGGTTTTTGAGCAGCCAGGCAGCTGCTTGCGAGCGCAAAGCCGCACGAATCAGGGCTTTTTGCTTGTTGCCGGTCATCAACGCACGTGATAGCTTCGCCGAGGACTTGAGCAGCCGGGCGCCAGTGCCGCGGCGGTGCCCTGGGTCAACAAAAGGATTGAGCCACAGAATATGAACCAGTTTTCTCGAAACATCGCCCTCTGGCTCGTCCTGGGCCTCATGGTCGTACTGCTTTTCAATATGTTCCAGGGCCAGCAGCAGACCGAAGAAAAGGTCATATACAGCGAGTTTATCGAACAGCTGCAGGCGGGAAGAATCGACCAGGTTACCCTGCAGGGAGACCAGATAAGCGGCACCATCGATGGCGGCCGCACATTCACCACTTACGGCCCGCTCGACGATGCTGTTGACGAGATCAAGGCCGTAGACGTGCCCTTCGAGGTGAAGCCCCAGGCCAACGAACCATGGTACGTCATCCTCCTGGTGCAATGGTTTCCTATGCTGCTGCTGGTCGGCGTGTGGATTTTCTTCATGCGGCAGATGCAGATGGGTGGCGGCAAAGCCATGTCCTTCGGTAAGAGCCGGGCGCGACTGCTGAACGAGAACGAGCAGAAAGTAACTTTCGGTGACGTCGCTGGAATAGAGGAAGCCAAGGAAGAACTCGAAGAAATCATCGCCTTCCTGCGCGACCCCAAAAAGTTCACACGCCTGGGCGGTCGCATACCCAAGGGCGTGCTGCTTGTTGGCGCGCCGGGCACCGGCAAGACCCTGTTGGCACGGGCCGTGGCGGGCGAAGCCGGCGTGCCTTTTTACTCGATCTCCGGCTCTGACTTCGTCGAGATGTTCGTTGGGGTAGGGGCTTCGCGAGTGCGCGACCTCTTCACGCAGGGCAAGAAAAACGCTCCCTGCATTATCTTCATCGACGAGATAGACGCGGTCGGTCGCCACCGAGGGGCGGGCCTCGGCGGTGGGCACGACGAACGGGAACAGACCCTCAACCAGCTGTTGGTCGAGATGGACGGCTTCGAATCAAACGAAGGCGTAATACTGGTGGCGGCCACCAACCGACCAGACGTACTCGATCCTGCCTTGTTACGCCCTGGACGTTTCGACCGGACTATTGTCGTGCCGCAACCCGACGTCCGTGGCAGGACCGGAATTCTCAAGGTGCATACCCGCAAGGTCCCGCTGGGCGACGACGTAGACCTTAGCGTCATCGGACGCGCCACGCCGGGTTTCAGTGGTGCCGATCTTGAGAACCTGGTCAACGAAGCCGCCCTGCATGCCGCCCGCGAGAACATGGACGCGGTGTGCCAGAATAATTTCGACCTCGCCAAGGACAAGATTATGATGGGCAGCGAGAGACGCAGCCTCGTAATGACCGACGAAGAAAAGCGCAACACGGCTTACCACGAGTCAGGCCACGCCCTGATAGCAGCGTTGTTGCCGGGCGCCGACCCGGTGCACAAGGTCACCATCATACCCAGGGGCATGGCCCTCGGGCTGACTCAGCAGATTCCGGTCGAAGACCGTCACTCCTACAACCGCCGTTACTTGAACAATAACCTCATCATCCTTTACGGGGGCAGGGTGGCCGAAGAGATTGTCATGGACGAAATGACGACAGGCGCCGGCAATGACATCGAGAAAGCAACCGAGTTGGCGCGAAAAATGGTCTGCGAGTGGGGAATGAGCGATTCCATGGGGCCAGTTACCTACAGCAAACCAAACGAAGAAGTATTCCTGGGCATGGATATCACGCAGCGGCGCGAGTACTCCGAGGCTACCGCGGGCAGCATAGACGCCGAGGTCAGGAACATCCTCTCGGGGGCTTACAAGAAAGCTCGCACGCTGCTCGACGAGAATCTCGCGATCCTGCACAAGATGGCCGAAGCCTTGCTGGAACACGAAGTACTGGACAACACCGACATCCAGCGGCTTCTCAGGGAAGGCGGCGTCGAGCCGCCGCCGGTTTCCGAGCCGGCACCCGTACCAGCCTGAAAGCCGTCTATTGAACAACGACGAAGAGCCGCTGCTACGCAAGCTGGCCACGGCCAGGGGCCCCTTGGACCTGGCCGGTCGTCCGCTGCTGTTCGGCATTCTCAACCTGACACCTGATTCGTTTTCTGACGGGGGACGCTTCACTCGCCCCGAGGAAGCCGTAGAAGCCGCTCTTGAAATGGTCGAACTGGGCGCGGACGTAATCGACGTTGGAGGTGAGTCTACACGCCCGGGTTCCTCGCCCGTAGACCAGGACGAAGAACTCGCACGAATCTCACCGGTAGTTCGCGAACTCGGACGACAGGCGAAGGTGCTCTTCTCAATTGATACCGTTCGCGCCGCTGTGGCCCGGGAGGCACTGGACTGCGGCGCCGCGATCGTAAACGATGTATCAGCGTGTCGCTGGGACGCCGACATGTTTTCCCTGGTGGCAAAGACCGGGGCAGGCCTGGTGTTGATGCATAGTCCAGGCCGGCCAGAAGTCATGATGGACCTGGCTAAATACGGACAGGTAGTGACCGAAGTCAGCGATTTTCTGGACGAGAGATGCCGCTTGGCTGTCGAAGCGGGCATAGCCGCGAACGCGCTTGTCGTGGACCCGGGCCTGGGCTTCGGCAAAAAACTGGACGACAACCTGGAACTGGTGGCCAATTTCAAGCAGCGCTGGCAGGGCGATCAACCCGTCATGCTCGGCCCCTCGCGGAAGCGCTGGCTGGGCGAGGTGTGCGACATCGAGTGCGCCTCTGAGCGAGACACCGCCAGCGCGGCAGCGGCAGCGCTGGCCGCTTTCAGCGGCGTGGAGCTGATCCGGACCCACGACCCGGCCTCTACCCTGCAAGCCGTTAAGCTGGGCGCCGCGCTACGCAGGCACAGGGAATCCTGACACAGGAGCTGGAGGTGCGGCAAGTCCCGGTTTCTGCGATACAATAGCGGCAGGCTGGAACCCAGTGACGGCGGCGAGGGAGACCACTCAATGACAGGCGAGAAAAACGACAGCGGCGTCCGCCGCATGTTCGGCACTGACGGCGTCAGGGGCGTGGCCAACATAGAACCCATGACTCCCGAGACCGTCCTGCGCCTGGGCCGCGCGGTAGGCCGATTCTTTCAAACCGACGGCGATCGGCAACACAAGGTTCTCATCGGTAAGGATACCCGCGTGTCTGGTTACATGATAGAAACCGCGCTCGCCTCGGGGCTTACCTCCATGGGGGTCGACGTGTTGCTCGTGGGACCGATGCCAACACCGGGCATAGCGTTCCTCACGCGAAGCATGAGGGCCGACGCCGGGGTCTCTATATCTGCTTCACATAATCCCTTTGAAGATAACGGCATCAAGTTCTTTGGACCCGATGCGTTCAAGCTCCCCGACGCCGACGAAGCACTGATCGAAGAACTCATGCTCGGCAGCGAGATCGACCGCATGCGCCCAACGGCCGGCGCCATTGGGAAAGCCCGACGAGTAGACGATGCCGACGGACGCTACAATGTTTTTCTGAAGTCAGCGGTGCCACGGGGGCGAACCCTGGCTGGATTCCGGCTCGTGGTCGACTGTGCCAACGGTGCTGCTTACCGCGTTGCCCCCGCGGTACTCGAGGAGCTCGGCGCTGAGGTGGTGGCTATTGGCGATCAGCCTGACGGCTTTAACATCAACGAGGGCTGCGGGGCGATGTATACCGACCTTTTGCGGGAGCGCGTCCTTCGAGAGGGCGCCCATGCAGGCATAGCTCTCGACGGCGACGCTGACCGGGTTATCATGGTCGACGAACTCGGCGCCGAGGTGGACGGTGACCGCATGATGGCGATACTGGCCACCCATATGAAACAAAGCGGGGTGCTGCGAGGCGACGCTGTGGTGGGCACTGTGATGAGCAACCTCGGGCTCGAGGTGTACCTCAAAGAACAGGGCATCGGGCTGCTGCGCGCCAACGTCGGCGATCGTTACGTAGTAGAAATGATGAAAGAAACCGGCTGCAATCTCGGCGGAGAGCAGTCGGGACACTTGATCTGCCTCGACAACACGACCACCGGCGATGGCATGATCTCAGCGCTGTCTGTGCTGGTGGCCATGCAGGAAGCCAACAAGCCGCTGTCTGAACTCCACGCCCCCATAAACAGATATCCGCAAATGCTTATAAACGTCGCCGTCCAGGAGAAGAGCGACCTCGCCGAGGAAGCGGATATCTGTTCGGCCATTGACAGTGCGCGCGATGCACTGGGCGAAAAGGGGCGGGTGCTTGTGCGCTACTCGGGCACCCAGGCTCTGGCCCGGGTCATGGTCGAGGGCTCCGAAGACAGCGCAGTCGAAGAGCACGCGCGCGCCATAGCCGACGCCATCCAGGCGCGGCTGGGTTGAGAAGAACAGGTGGCAGAGGTCAGCCTCGGCGTAAACGTCGACCACGTGGCCACAATACGCCAGGCCCGAAAAACTGATTACCCGGACCCGGTCGAAGCTGCCATGGCCGCCGAACGAGCCGGTGCCAACAGCATCACGATTCACCTGCGCGAAGATCGCCGACACATAAACGACAGCGACGTGTCGAGAATGGCGCTGGCAGTCAAGACCAAGCTGAACCTGGAAATGGCAGCCACCGATGAGATGATTGAGTTTGCCGCGGCACTCAAGCCCGCAGACGTCTGCCTGGTACCCGAGCGGCGCGAAGAGCTCACCACCGAAGGTGGACTGGCCGTGCGCGGCCGCGAAAAAGAACTGGCCCCGCGACTCGCCCGGCTCGCGGATGCAGGCGTAAAGGTGAGCCTTTTTATCGACCCCAACCTCGACGAAATAAGCGCAGCGATGGAAAGCGGGGCTCCGGTCATAGAACTTCACACCGGGCGCTACGCCGATGCCAACGGAGAGAAGGCAGCCCTTGAACTCGAATTGCTACGCCGGGCAGCGTTGCACGCGGTGGGGCTTGGCCTGCAGGTAAACGCCGGCCACGGCCTGACCGTGGCCAACGTGGGCGCTGTTGCCTCACTTCCCGGAGTGGTTGAGCTCAACATAGGTCACAGCATCGTAGCCAGGGCCATTTTTCTCGGCATCGAGGGTGCCGTGGGCGAAATGCTCACCGCCATGGGGAGAAACTAAAGTGTCCTGGCCTGTCGTCGGAAGGTCGACCGCCGCCGCCATGGAAGAGGCTACGATAGCCGCCGGCATGCCGGCACTTGAGCTGATGGAAAACGCGGGTGCCGCCCTTGCCACAGCAGCCGCCGCCTGGCTGCCCCGTGATCCAAACGAAATCTCCGAGCAGACCGCAACCGTCTTGTTGCTCTGCGGCAAAGGCAACAACGGTGGCGACGGGTTAGTGGCAGCGCGGCTGCTCAAAACCGCCGGCAGGAGTGTCGCGGTGGTTCTCTGTTGCGGAAGGCCGCGAGCGGGTAGCAGCGCCGAGCACAACCTCGCCATCTGGGAGGGAGTCGGCGGTGAGACCCTGGACGCTGCCGATGCGCTCGAATTGCTGACTGAAGAAGGCGCCGATGGCTGCGCGGTGGCCGTGGACGCAATCTTCGGTACTGGACTCAACCGCGAGCTGGCTGGTGAAGCAGCAGAGCTGGTAACGGCGCTCAACGCGTCAGGCCTGCCGGTAGTAGCCGCCGACATCCCGTCGGGGCTCTGCAGCGACAGCGGAAGGCCACTCGGCGTAGCCGTCATCGCCGACACGACCGTTACCTTCGGTTGCGCCAAGCGCGGGCTTTTTCTCGGCGATGGCCCCAACCACGGAGGTCGCGTGAACGTGGCCGACATCGGCCTGCTGGAACCCGCTCTGGCTGGCGTGCTGCCCGACGCCGAAACAATCGACGCCGAACGCTGCGGTGAGACCTTGCCCCTGCGCCACCGCAGCATACACAAGGGCGAACTGGGCCACGTGCTCATCGTCGGAGGTTCGAGCGGAAAATCCGGTGCGGTTGTGCTCGCTGGCACTGCGGCGCTGCGTTGCGGGGCTGGACTGGTGACCCTGGCCGTGCCCTCTAGCCTGGCGGCTATCGTCGACGGCGCAATGGCCGAGACCATGACCCGCGAGCTCGCCGACGAGGGGGGGCAGGTAGCCGAGGGCGCGTGGAACGGGCTGCGCGAGGGCATGAACGACTACGATTCGGTGGTGTTGGGTCCCGGACTGGGGACCGGTCCGGGAGCAAGCGACCTGGTATTCTCCTTGATTGATTCTTACGCGGGGCCTCTACTCCTCGACGCCGACGCGCTCAACGTACTTGCCGAAGCCGCTGACAGGGGACGCGAAGCATTGCTGGCAAGATCCAGAAACGGAGCAACTACGGCCGTCATGACTCCGCACCCGGGTGAGATGGCACGGCTGCTGGCCAGTTCTGCAGCTGAGGTACAACGCGACCGGCTTTCAGCAGCCGCCGGCTACGCCCGCAGCAACCACGTGGTCATTGTGCTCAAGGGTGCCGCCACCGTTGTCTGCGCCGAGGAACGTACGGCTTTCAACCTGTCGGGAAATCCGGGCATGGCCAGTGCCGGGATGGGAGACGTCCTCGCCGGGGTGATCGGCACCCTGCAGGCCCAGATACCAGACAGCTTCGAGGCAGCCGCGGCCGGCGTGTTTCTGCACGGACTAGCCGGTGACCGCATGGAGGCTGCACTCGGGAACTGCGGCTACCTGGCGTCGGAGCTGGCAAACGAACTGCCCCTGGCTATGACTTCAATCAGGCACGGTAACGGTGATGACTACGAATACGAGCAGTAAGCAGCGGGTCCAACTGCGCGTAGGCAGCGAAGCGGCCACCCAGGATCTGGCAAGCAAGCTCGCTTCGGCACTGGACGAGGGCTGCGTTGTTGGCCTGTCGGGTCGACTCGGGGCGGGCAAAACCGTGTTCTGTCGGGGCTTGGCGGAGGGTAGGGGGGTCGACCCACGAGAGGTCTCGAGCCCGAGTTTCGTGTACCTGCAGTCCTACGAAGGCGACAGCGGCCCTTTTCATCACGCAGACCTTTATCGCCTCGGCTCCATGGACGACGCTGTCATAGAAGAAGCAATCGACGGGATCGGCCTGCAACGCGTACTTGGCGCTGCAGGGCTCGCGGCCGTGGAATGGTGGGAATTCTACAGGGGTCCTCCGCCGCAAAAGCTCGTAACCGTTGAAATTGCCGTGAAAAACCCGGAGTATAGGTCGATTGAACTTAAATTTGCTGGGCAGGGGCTGCAGCGCGCACTGGACGCCGTGAGCTGAACGGGCGGCCGCCAGCGCCCGCGCCTTGCTGGCGCGAAAGATAATGGCCACGGCAGAAAGAACAGTACAGAAATACGGGGGGACCTCGCTCGGAGATCTCGACCGCATTAGAGCGGTAGCTGCCCGGGTAAAACGTCGCTGGGAACAGGGGCTCAACGTCGCCGTGGTCGTTTCGGCCATGAGCGGAGAAACCGACCGGCTGCTGGAACTGGCGCGCTCGCTGTCCGGGGACCCCGATGCCCGCGAACTCGACGTGCTGCTTTCAACCGGCGAACAAGTGTCTTGTGCGCTGCTGGCACTGGCACTCAAGGAACAAGGCGTGCCGGCCGAATCTCTGCTTGGCCACCAGGCTCGCATCTCCACCGATTCCGCGCACGGTAAAGCGCGGATCC
Source organism: uncultured Binatia bacterium (SeqCode) (assembly GCA_963579235.1). GTDB lineage: Bacteria > Desulfobacterota > Binatia > UBA1149 > UBA1149 > UBA1149. Next base: position 816 of record CAUZFM010000044.1, on the reverse strand, counting down.
AGTCGATCAATGTTTCCCGTATCGAGCGCGCTTTTGAAGAACATAAGGTGACAGTGGTCGCGGGTTTCCAGGGCATCGATTCAGATGGCAACATAACCACCCTCGGCCGCGGTGGTTCTGACACTACGGCGGTGGCCCTTGCCGCAGCCCTGGGCGCGGTAAGCTGCGACATATGCACCGATGTAGACGGTGTTTACACCACCGATCCACGGATCTGCGACCAGGCCGTGCGGTTGGAAAAAATATCTTACGACGAAATGCTCGAGCTGGCTGGGCTCGGCGCCAAGGTGTTGCAGATAAGAGCCGTGGAGTGCGCTAAGCGATACGGCGTCAAGCTAAGGGTGTGCTCCAGTTTTGCCGACGGTGAGGGCACCTGGGTTGTGCCCGAGGAGGAAGGTATGGAAGAGGTTATGGTATCCGGTGTCGCGTTTGACCGTGACCAGGCAAAGATTACCGTCAAGTTGGTACCCGATACTCCGGGGCTGGCTGCGTCACTGTTCGGGCCGCTCGCCGAGAAGGGCGTCGTCGTTGACATGATAGTCCAGAACGTAAGTGCCGATGGACACACCGATCTTACTTTTACGGTTTCCGGCGAGGATTTTTCGGCTGCGGCCAAGCTCGTCCAGGAGGTCGCTGAGAAAGTCGGAGCCGGAGGCGTCGACAGCAGCGACACCGTGGCCAAGGTGTCGGTGGTGGGCCTGGGAATGCGCAACCACGCTGGTGTCGCGGCACGGATGTTCGAGGTGCTCTCAGACGCCGGCGTAAACATCCAGATGATCTCAACCTCGGAGATCAAGATCTCAGTTGTTATAGAAA
>CAUZFM010000043.1:0-22554 GCA_963579235.1 uncultured Binatia bacterium (SeqCode) | reverse complement strand
ACCCGCACGTCGGGTATGACGAAACGCCCAGGCCACGTACCACAAGGGCCACAGCGGAAATCCCTCGGGGGCCTCGTCCGGCGGGGGCTCGCTGAAGGTCGCCAGGGTTTCGCGCAGCATGGGCAGGCCGGCCAGCACCAGAAGCGCCCAGGGCGTCAGCAGCCCGGCCAGCACCAAGGCACCCGTGGCCAGGTAAAACACCACCATCATGGCCTTAGCCCATAGCAACGCCCGGGTCGGGCCGAGAATGACCGGCAGCGTGCGTATACCCTTGGCCGAGTCGGCCTCTATTTTGTCTATGTGCTTGCCAAATAGAACCGAGGTCACCAGCAGCGCGTAGGGCAGGCTGGCCAGCAGGACATCGGCGGGCGCCGCGCCCGTGGCAACGTAGCAGGTACCACCCACCATGAGTGGACCCCAGACGATGAATACCCCGGGCTCGCCCAACCCGTGGTGCTTAAGCCGCAGCGGCGGCGCCACGTAGAACACGCTGATGAACAACCCGCCCATCGCAAACCACGCTACCATCGGCCCGCGAAGCTCAACGAAGTAAATCAGTATGAGCAGGTCAACGGCGTTGGCCAGCGCTATGGCGGCGATCAACCCGCGCTTGGATATGAGGCCAGAGAAGATCGGGTGCGGCGCGTACAGCGTGCGAACGTAACCCTCGGTGTCCACTCCCGAGTCGGTGTCGAAGTAGTCGTTGATCATGTTGTTGGCCGCGTGGGCCACGAGCAGACCAAAAGTCGCGAGCGCAAACAGGCCCCAGTCGGCGTTGCCTCCGCGGGCGGCAAGCAAGCCACCCATGCAGGCCGAGAACAAGGTCATCGGAAAAACGCTTGCGCGCACGATGAGCAACCAGCGCGACAACAGGTCCACGCGGCGGCCTTCTTCGAGGTTCTGGGTCTGCAGCACCTGGAGCCAGTTCGAAACCAGTGAGTTTGTTGCCATGACGGACAGCATCTTGCCGCGTAACGAGCCCCAGGCAAACAGCCGCCGCCCACGCCCTCCAGCCCGAGCCGGGTTAGATTCCCGCAGCCGCTGTAGCTAGACTCGGCTGTGTGGAACTCCCGCCACCCCTGGGCTGCCTCGAACGAGAACCGCTGGTACTACTGGTCACCGGCCGTACCGCCGTGGCCACGATAGGCGGTATGCCGTCGGTGGCGAGGCACGCGGCAGTGGCCGAGCGCCTGGGTTACGAGCCGCTGGTGCTCTACCCGGGCAGCATGCGCGCCCTGGGCGCCGAAATCAGCGGCGCCGTGGGGCAGCGCGTGAGCTGCGTGCCGTCCAACACCTTCAACACCGAGGCCGGCGACGATGACAGGCAGGTACTGGTACTCGCCGGCGACTGGTACGTGTCGCCCGGCGCTGTGGTGGACTTCATCGAGAGCACCAGCGGCCCTGCGCTCGCCCGCTTCAACGACAGGGCACGAGAAGTAGCACCGCTCGCGCGCATGAGCGTGGCCTCGCTCAAGCGCATAATTCCCGCGCTGGCCAACACGCCATCGGGCGAACTGATAAACCGCAACTCTGACGCCAACTCCATGTTGGTGGACCTCCCGGCTACCGAACGCCACCGACTGAGCGACAGCGTGGCAGTGGACCGTGCCGAGACCAAGCTCTTCAACCGCGCGGGTGTCAAGCGTGAATCGCCGCTGCTGCGCCTGGTGCAGAACTACCTCACCTTGCCCATCACCCGCCGCCTGGCTGCCACCAGCGTGCTGCCGCTGCACGTGTCGGCGGCCAAGATCGCTCTAGGGTTGCTGGCCGCGTGGGTGGTTACTGGTGGATCCTGGCTGACCGGTGTCGAGGGCGCGCTGCTGTTCTTCCTTTCGCGGGTACTGGACGGGGTCTCGTCGGACCTCGCACGCGCGGCGATCAGGGACGGCTCGTCGGGGGAGAAGGCCGACTTCTACGGCGACCTCGCCGTTATGGCGGCCATGCTGTGGGCGCTGTCTAGCCGCCCCGACAGTGGTGTGCACGGCGAGATGCTGGCCTCGGTGGCCTTCGCCGGTGTAGTGCTCAGCGCGTGGCTGGCGTGGAAGAGAGTTTTCCACGCCCAGTGGACCCGCGATCGCGACCGCGCGCCAGGTTTTCTGCACGTGCGCCCGCCGAGTTTCGCCAGCCGCTTCGCCAACCGTAACGGTACCGCCTGGGCGCTGCTGCTCACGGCCGCGGCCGGAAGACTGGACCTGTTCTTGTGGGCGTGCGCCGTGGCGGCGCACGCCTACTACCTCTTGTGGATAATTACTGACCGCCGCAAACAGGCAACCGGAGACCCGGGCGTTGCCTGAAGCCGCCGTTACCTGCCGGGGACTCACGCGCAGCTTCGGCCGCGTGGGCGTGTTGCGCGGTCTTGACCTGGAGCTCGAGCGCGGGGCGAGCATGGCCCTGCTGGGTGCAAATGGATCGGGTAAAACAACGCTGCTCCGACTCCTGGCGGGACTGTTGCGCGCCGACGGTGGCAACTCCTCGGTGCTCGGGCACCAGCTGCCGTCAACGGCCGTCCTGCGCCGGAAGCTGGGCTACCTCGGTCATGAGAGCTGGCTGTACGGTGAACTGAGCGCCCGTGAAAACCTGGAGTTCTACTGCCGCCTCTATGGTGTCAGCGATGATCGCCCTGTTGACTCGCTGCTCGAACGCGTGGGCATGACGCGAGCAGCATCGAGGCGCGTGCGTAGTTTTTCGCGTGGCATGGTGCAACGCCTTTCGCTCGCGCGCGCCCTGCTGCACAACCCCCAACTTCTCCTTCTCGACGAACCGTTTACCGGCCTGGATCGGGACGGCGTCGAGTTGCTCGAAAACCTGGTGGCCGAGCAAAGGGCGGCCGGCACGAGCATACTGATGGTCACCCACGATCTCGCGCGCGTGTCGCTGCTGGCCGACCAGGCCGTGTTGCTCGGGCGCGGACGCGTGGCCTGGCAGGGACAAGGGAACGACCTGGCGCCGGAACGACTTGAACAGGCATGGCGTGACATGGCCAGTGGCCAAGGTGGCAGCATTGCCACCAACGGGGGAACGCAAACATGCTGACGCTGCTCGCGCGTGATCTGAGGTTGCAGTTTCGCAGGGGTGAGCTGTTGGCCTCGTCCTTCGTGATGGGCGTGCTCATGCTGCTGGCCTTCAACTTCTCGCTCGACCTGTCGCCAGACAACGTGGCTGCGCTGGCTCCGGGCATACTGTGGGTGGCGGTTCTTTTCTCGGCCGGACTCGCCGCCGGCCACGGCTTCGTTGGCGAACGAGAGAATGGCTGCATGGACGCCATAGTGGCTTCGCCGCTTGACCGCGGCTCGGTCTATTTGGCCAAGTTCATCGTCAACCTGCTGCTGCTACTGCTGTTCGAGGCCATGCTGCTTCCGGTGTTCGGGCTGTTCTTTGAACTGTCGGTGCTGTCCGTGCTCGCACCCCTGGCACTGGTGTTGTTGCTTGGCAGCATCGGCCTGGCGGCGGTGGGTACTCTGTTTGCGCTGGTCACGGTGGGCGGAGGCGGCCGCGACCTGGCCCTGCCCATACTGCTGCTGCCGCTGGAGGTGCCCTTGCTCATAGCCTCCGTCAAGATCACCCGCGTGGTCATGGCCGGGGGCGGTTTCCCCTGGGGTGACGGCTGGGTCAGACTGTTACTTGGCTTCGACCTGCTGTTCGTGGTCGCCGGCTGGCTGGCCTTTGAATACGTGGCCACGGATTAAGCTATGACTACCATCCCTTTTCTATACAAGACCGAGTCCCTGCTCATGCGCGTGCTGCCCCTGCCGGTGATGCTGGGCATGCTGGCTTCGCTGTGTGCCGTGTTCTGGTGGGTGCCCACCGAGCGCGTGCAGGGCCCCGTGCAGCGCATATTTTATTTCCATGTCCCCTCGGCATGGTGCTGCTTCCTGGCCTTCGGCCTGGCATCGGTGACCAGCGCAGCCTACCTGTGGAAACACCACCGCGACTGGGACAACGCCGCCCGCGCCGCGGTTGAAACCGGCATGCTGTTTGCCACCGCCGTGCTCATTACCGGGCCAATCTGGGCGCGGCCGATCTGGGGCGTGTGGTGGACCTGGGACTCACGGCTGACGACCATGCTCGTGCTGTGGTTGATCTTTGCTGCCTACCTGCTCCTGCGCGCGTTCTCGGGCGAGCGTGACGGCGGCTCCTCGGGGGCTCGCTTTGCGGCGGTACTGGCCATAGTGGGCACGCTGGACATCCCGCTGATCGTGTTCTCCACGCGCCTGTGGCGTACCGTCCACCCGGCCGTGCTCAAGACCAGCGAAGGCGGCTCGGGGCTTTCCGACCCGCGCATGGTCACCACGCTGATACTGTGCACGCTTACCTTCATGATCATGTTCGCGTGGCTGTGGGCGCTGGGTGCGCGTTCGCTGCGACTTGACGACCAGGTGGCACTGCTCGAAGAACGTGGTGACCGCCTGGCCATGGCTACCGGCAGCAATACAAGCACGGGAGAGGCAACCGTATGAACAACTTGGAATTTCTCGGCGCGGCCTTCCTCGTCGTTTGGACACTGGTGCTGCTTTACGCCTGGAGAGTCGGCTTGCGTTGCCGCGAACTGGAACAACGGATAGCCGAGCTCGAGCGTTCTCTGCCGGACAGTAATTGACCGGCGCGCCCCTGCCACTTCTCACCCGCACGCGTAGGTTCCTGAGCGTCGCCAGCATGGTGCTGGCCATCTACTGTCGCTACAAAGGCCGGCAGGTGCTGGGCCTGCTGACCGGCCGGCGCCACCGCCACGACTGGTACGACGGCTGTCACCACACCAGTGCGTTGCGCCTGCGCAACACCGCGCTGGCGATGGAAGGCCTGCTGATCAAGGCCTGCCAGTTTGCCGGCAGCCGCGCCGACGTGCTGCCGCCAGCCTGGATAGAGATACTTTCCGAGCTCCACGACCGCGTGCCCCCCAGACCCTTCACCGAAATGAAACCCTGGCTGGAGCAGCAACTCGGCAAGACGCTCGAGCAGGCCTACGACAGCTTCGACACGCAGCCCATTGCCGCCGCGTCGCTGGCACAGGTGTACCGCGCCACCCTGCATGACGGCACCCCGGTGGCCGTCAAGGTACAGTACCCCGGCATAGACCGGGTGATCGCCACAGACATAACCAATTTCGGGTTCTTCGTGCGCATGCTGGCGCGAATAGAGCGCAGCTTTGACCTGCGCGTGCTGCTCTCGGAAATCGCCACCTACGTGCCGCTCGAACTCGACTTCGTCAACGAAGCGGCCAACGCACGAAAGTTTCGTGACAACTTTGCCGACGACCCCGGCGTGGAGTTTCCCGAACCCATCGAGGAACTCACCTGCCGGACGGTACTGACCATGCACTTCATGGAAGGGGTCAAGCCCACCGACCTCGCGGCCCTGAAACGGCTGGGCATAGACCCACACGAAGTAGCCGAGCGACTGGTGCGCTGCTACCTCGTACAGATACTCAAGCACGGGTTTTTTCACGCCGACCCTCACCCGGGCAACCTCCTGGTAAGGCCCGGCCCGGTGCTGGTACTGCTCGACCTCGGACTGGCGCGCGAGTTCACACCCGAAAAGCGCAAGTCGGCAGCCCGCCTTGCAGCCGCCGTCGTGGCCGACGACCCCGCGCGCGTTGCCAGCGCTTTTCGCGAGCTGGGCTTTGAGACCCGAGACCAGGACGACGAGGTCTTCGCCACAATAGCCGAACTTATGCTGGGCCAGGCTCTCGCGAGTGGCCGCGCCTACGCCGACCCGGCCATGGTGGACCGCATCAACGACGAACTGTGGCGCGCGCTCAGGGCCAACCCCATAGTAAAGGCAGGTTCCGACCTGCTGCTGGTACTGCGGGTTATGGGACTACTAAGCGGCCTGGGCAAGCAGCTCGACTCACAGGTAGACCCGGTAAAGGCCATGGTACCCTTCCTGGTCGGGTTAGAATGAGCCGAGTGCACCTTACCAGCGGAAGCTAAGCGGTATTAAAAACTCGCCGGCTGCTCAACTCGACCAGACCTATTGCTACGCCTCGACCTTGGGCGTGAGCGGAACGCCTGAGACAGAACCTGGATTGAATGCTCTAACCTACCGGCCCGCGAGCAGGCGCTCCACGTACTTGCCCAGCACGTCGAGCTCGAGGTTGACGGCGTCGCCCGCTGCCCGCTGCGCCAGCGTGGTGACGATCATCGTGTGGGGAATCAGGGCCACGTCGAAGCTGTCGTCGGTGAGCGCGTAGCAGGTCAGGCTCACGCCGTCGACAGCCACCGAGCCTTTCTCGACCAGTCGTGCCAGCAGTTCGGGGGGAGCCTCGAAGGTGTACACCGACGATTCGCCTTCTTCGCGCACGGTGCGCACACGGCCGATACCGTCGACGTGACCGGTCACTACATGACCGCCCAGGCGATCACCCATGCGCAACGAGCGCTCGAGGTTAACCGGCGCACCCTCGTCCAGGTCACCAAGCGTCGTACACCTGAGCGACTCCGATGAAACGTCTACACTGAAGCCGGTGTCGCCTATGACCACCACCGTCATGCAGGCTCCGTTCAGGGTGATGCTCTCGCCAATGGCCAGCTCAGCGGTGGGCAGCGAGGTAGTTATCTCCAGTCGGCAGCCCTGCTCGAGCGGCGACACTGAGGCCACGCTGGCCAGGTCTTCGATGATGCCGGTAAACACGGTGTGGGTTGGCTGCTTCAGCCGCGGCCTTCGAGCAGGCTGCGCACCCAGCGGCTCATCCAGCCCTCGCCGTCGCGCTCCTCGATAGATTCGAGCTCGCCCTTGTCCAGCCAGATGCCGCCGCAATCGGCGCACTCGTCAATGGCAACGCCGCTGTGGTCGCGCTCGGCCAGCGCCACCCCGCAGCGCGGGCACAGCCCCTTGGGAGCCGACGGCTGGTCGGCCTCGCGTATGGCGTCGAGCCGTTCGCGGTCCTTTTGCGCGAAGTACCTGTCCTCTTCGGCTTTTTCCTTGTCCTTGAGCTTGTCGCCAAACTTGTCCTTGCTACTCATCCGTCGTCTTCTCCCTGCTCGCGGCCGTCGATGAAACATCGGCCTTGTCTCGCTTAACACGTGCCCGGGCCCAGTCCAGCGCCCGCCGGGCCCGCCGACTCTCCGGGGCCATGAGCCCCAACCCCGCCAACACGAACACCCAGCCCTGCAGCACGGGGATAAACCCACCCACGAATCCCAACAGCAGCAGGGCGCTGCCCGCCGTCAGGCGAAACCATCTCAGTGCTTTTCTTTTCAATGTGGGCGTACTTCCAACGGCGCATTGTAGGCAGGCTGGGCCTACGGTTCCAGCCCGCGGTGGAGCCATCGACCCCCGCCCCGTGTAACGAAAACGGACAAGGTCATTGTGGAGCGCCGCCACGGGGCTTATCCTTTTAGACTGGGCCTCGCCTGCAGCGTGGCCCACAGTGAAGCCATGTACCCCATACGCGACACCCTGGGACCTTACCGATTTGCGCCCGCCACCTGGCTGCTCATAGCCGGCAACTGCACGGCTTTTTATTTTCTTGTCGTTTCGTCCCAGCCCGAAGAGCTGCTTGCCACCTGGGCAATGTTTCCCTATCGCCTGGAAGCCTCGGCTTCGCCCGCTGTGCTGCTGAGCACAATCACCGCAGCCTTTCTGCACGGCGGCTTCTTTCACCTGATCAGCAACCAGCTCTACCTTTTCGTGTTCGGCCACCGCGTGGAGCAACGGCTGGGGAGCTTATTGTTCGTGCTGCTGTACCTGTCGGGCGCGCTGTCGGCCGGCATCATGCACGTGCTGGCCGACCCCTACTCCAACGTGCCCATGGTGGGCGCGTCAGGAGCCGTGAGCGCCGTGCTGGGTGCCTACCTGGTTTACTTTCCGCTGGCGCGCGTGCAGTTCACCTTCGTGCTCATCCGCGTGTGGATACCGGCCATGGTCTTCATCGTGGCCTGGTTGGCTACGCAGGTGCTGGGCGTGTTCTCGGCAGACGTGGCAACGGCCTGGTGGGCCCACCTGGGCGGCTTTGCCTTCGGCTGTTTCGCTGCGCTCATGCTCAGGGGATTCCGCCGTCCCCTGACCGCCGAAACCCAGGCCGCCTGAATCGGCCTGCAGGCAACTGCGGCTGCGAGAAGGTCGGCCCTACTCCGGTGGAGGGCCGGGCGAGATAACGCCGGCCGTCATGCCGCCATCCACAGGCAGGGCGACGCCGGTCACGAACGACGCGTCGTCGCTGCATAGAAATCTCACAACAGAGGCCACTTCTTCGGGCTCTCCCACGCGACCCAGAGGGTGGCTACGCTTGCCTATTTCGTCGAGCAGCTCGTCTCCTCCGCCGAGCACGGCCATGGCCGAGTCCGCCATCGGGGTTCGTATGATGCCCGGACAGACAGCGTTGACCCTGATGCCTTCGGCTGCGTACTCCACCGCCGCCTCACGCGTCATGAGCACCACCGCGCCCTTGCTCGCGTTGTAGCTGATCATGCCGGGCACGCCCACGAGGCCGGCTACAGAGGCAGTGTTGACGATAGCGCCACGCACCGGGCCGGGGTTCTTGAGCATGGCGCTCACAGCCGAGCGTAATCCATAAAACACGCCGTTGACGTTTACGTCCATGAGGCGGCGGTGCTCGGCGGGTTCGGTGTCGATCAACGCGCCGTTGATCTCGACGCCGGCATTGTTGAAGTAGAGATCGAGGCGGCCCCGCGCGCTCACCACCGAGTCCACCAGTGACTGCACCTGCTCGGGGTCGGTGACATCACAACGCATGAAAGTCGCGCCCAGTTCGGCGGCAACTTCCGAAGCGTCCTGCACGTCGGCCAGCACCACCGTCGCACCCGCCTCGGTAAACGCCCGCGCCGTTGCCAGCCCTATGCCCGACGCGCCGCCGGTTATGATCGCCGTCTTTTCATCAAGCCTGTTCATAGCCGCGTAACGTGATGACCAACCATGACTGCGTCAAGAGCGGCAGGTAGCGGCAAGCTTGACCAGCACCAACAGCCCGCTGCTTTGACAATGCCCCGAGCGCTGGGCAGTCAGTCGTCATGACCCAGCGCGACCATGCTGCCGCCACCGACCCTGCCCCCGCTAAGCTGTCCCCGGCCCGGCGTCTCAAAAAAACCAGCGTCGCCGCGGCCGCGCGCGTGGTGCCGTGGCTGCTCAGGGGCTGGCTGGCCTTTGTGCGCCTGACCAGCGGCGTGAGCATAGACAAGACCGGCCGCCGGGCACTGGCCGATGCCGCCGCTGGCAAGGATTGCATCGTGGTGAGCTTGCACCAGGGCTTGCTCTACCTGGCATTTTTTTTCGCCGGCTCGCGCATGCACACGCTGGTGAGCATAGGCGACATCGGCGACGTCATCGCCGGACTCTGTCGTCTTTATGGCTACCGCGCCCTGAGAGGTGGCTCGAGCAGTCGCGCCAGTCGCCGACGTCCGGCTGTCGATTACCTGCTCGAAGCCGTCGCAGAAACCCGCGACACCGGCACCTGCACCTACATCACCCCCGATGGCTCACGGGGGCCGGCCGGGGCCTGCAAGGTGGGTTTTGCAGTGGTGGCTGCACGCACTGGTCTGCCGGTCTACGCCGTGTGTGGCAGCAGCCGGCGCTGCTGGTACGCGCCGGGCTGGGACCGCTTTGCCCTGCCGCTGCCCTTCAGCAGGGTGAGCCTGGAGACCCTCGGACCATTCACCGCGGGCAACGAAGACAACGCCGCCGAACTACTCAGGGTCGAAGTCGAGCAAGCGCTTCATACTTTGCACGCGCGAGCTTTTGAGAGGATGGAGCAACCACAGACGCCGAGCCTGCAAACGCTGCAGGTCGAAGAAGCGACGGGCAAAAAAAGCGACGGCTGAAAACCTGCAGCGCAGCTATTGAACAGGCCGCCCGGGCTTCAGCCCTGCCGGTGGTACACCAGCGACGCCGCGATGTAGTAAAGCGGGTAGAACAACGACACCGTCCCGAGCAGGGGTTGCACTTCGGGCAAGCGCAGCACCAGCACGAGGCCCATCGCCGCCCACACCACGCCCAGGCCGAGCGTGCGCCGGCGCAGTATTTCGCTGCGGCTGGGGTACAGCCATCTCAGCGGCACAAACACCAGTACCAGCGCGGTGACCAACACCAGCAGGTTCATCATCGGGCCAGTGCCAAGCACCACGAAGTAGAACGCCATGATGTTCCAGTAGGAAGGAAAGCCCAGGAAGTAGTGTTCAACAACGCCCTTGGCGTCGGCCCGCGAAAACCCGTAGGCGCTCGCCATCAGCACGACCAGCGGCACCAACCTGAACTCGTCGGGCAGCATGCCCGGTTGCATGAACACGGCCACGGGCACGATGACGTAGTTGAGATAGTCGACCAGGTTGTCGAGCATGGCGCCGTCGAACCAGGGCAGCACGTGCTTCACGTTGGCGGCTCGGGCCAGTGTGCCGTCGGTTGAATCTACCGCCAGGGCGGCGCCGAGCATGATAAAACAAGTGCGGTGGTCACCGGCAAAAGCCGCCTGCAACGCGAGAAAACCCAGCACGGCGCCCGAGGCCGTGTAGAAATGCACCGTCCAGGCCACCGCCCGGGCCAAGGGCCCCCCGCTCGAAACACCAGGCTGCATCGGCTCCGTATAGCCCCACGCCGCGCTTTGGCAAACCCCCACGGCCGGGTTGTGCACTGCGTCAGCGCCAGTCTATACCTTTGTGAAGAGCAGGATTGGGAAAAGAAAACATGACAAGAGAGCTCAAAAACGATCCCTGGGCGTGGATACTCGCACTGTTTGCCCTCGGCAACCTGGCCAACGCCACCTGGATGCTGACCGACCCGATTGGCTGGTATCACGGCATCCCGGCCGCCGTACCCGATTTTGGTCCCGCCAACGAGCACTTCATTCGCGACGTGGGCGCCACCTTCGGCATGATGGGCCTCGGGCTTGCCTGGGCCACAATTCGACCGGCCGTCAGGCTGCCGGTGATGGTACTGGTAAGTCTTTTCTACCTGTTACACGCCGCCGTGCACGTGCTCGACACCGCCCGCGGGCTGGTGCCCGCCAATCACTGGCTGCTGGATTTCCCGGCCGTGTACCTGCCCGCGATCCTGCTCGTGGCCTTAACCGTGGCCATGCCGCGGTCGGCAGACAGGGAGTGAACGGCGCGCGCCTGCTCGCCGCCATCCTGCTGGGTCTGCTACTGGCCGCGCTGCCGTTTGCCCGCTACCTGGGCCACAGCCCGCATCCGCCGGACGGTCATCCGCCGGACCACCATTCGCCGTCCCAGGCCTCGCCTGCCGATCACCAGCAGAACCACGGGCACTGACCAGGCCCAGCTGGTCAGGCGGCAGGGTCGTCGAGTTCTTCGACTATCAGGTCGGCAATGACGCGGGGAAACTCCATTGGCACAAAGTGCGTGCTGCCGGGCACGACCAGCAAGCGACCTTGCGACAGGTGATCCATCGCACGCGCGGCGCGCTCATCAGAAAACGAGTCGGTGGTCTCTCCCTTTACCACGAGTACCGGCAGGTCGAGGGCCTCGAGATAGGCAAAGCCATTGGACTCTGCTGCACGCTCGTATACCCGCGCCTCGAGGCGGGCAGGGCACAGCAGCTCTATCTCGCCGTCGGGCCGATCAAAGCTGCCGTACTCAACGTAGGCTCGCAGGGCCGCTTCGGTCCAGGTGTCGTAGGGGGGCTTGGAGGCAAAAACTTCGTACAGGTATTCGCGCGACGGCCACACCATGCGGCGGGTACGCGTACGCGCCGACATGGGGTTGTCCACCTCGGCGAACGAAACGTCGACCACGGGATCAAAAAGGATCGGGTCGATCAGCAGCAGCCGCTCGAATCGTTTCCCGTCAGCCGCCGCCACACCGGCCAGCGTAGTGGCACCGCCCGAGTGGCCCACACCCATGACAGCTTCGAGTTCGAGCTGGGCCATGACGCCTTCGAGATCGTCCACGAAGTTACTCCACTGGTAACCGTCGTCGGGCTTGGAGCTGAGACCATGACCGCGGTGATCGATCGACAAGACGCGACCATCGAAACCGATGCCACGCAGCTCGTCGATGACCGGCTTCCACACCGCGCCGAGAAAACCCGTGGGATGCGAGAACAGCAGCGTGCGGCCCTGCCCACCCCAGTCGGTCACGTTTATGCGCTGCCCGTTGCTATCTATCCTGAAGTGTTTCATTGACTGCCAGCCCTGGTGCCCGTGGTAGTGCCAGTAATAATGCCAGTGGTAGTACCAGTGGTTGGTAGCCGGGTCAGGCCTCGCAACGCGAGCCACCGTGACAAACCCGGGCCGCGGAGATATGCATCCTGTACGCGGGGTAAAACGGTTTCCAATGACGGATGAAAGCAGGTCTACGGTAGTAACAGTATTCGGTAGCTCAATGGCGCCCGCGGGCGACGAGCTCTATCGCTCGGCCGAGCGGCTGGGGCGGATGCTGGCCGAGCGTGGAGCGCGAGTTGCCTGCGGTGGCTACGGCGGTGTGATGGAAGCCGTTTCGCGCGGCGCCCGGGCTGCAGGCGGCCACGCACTGGGCTTTACCGTGCCCGATTTTCCCGGCCGCGAGCCCAACGAGTTTCTCAGCGAAGAACGCCCCTGCGGCGATCTCTACGAGCGCCTGCAGGGTCTTATTCACGGCAGCGACGCGTGGATAGCCCTGGGCGGGGGCATAGGCACGTTGGTCGAAGTTTTCCTGGCGTGGAACGAGATCTACATGAGCCTTATCCCGGCGCGCCCCCTGCTGCTGGTGGGCAGCAAATGGCCGGCTGCGCTCGAAAGCCTGGGAGGGCTCACCGAACTGGGCGAACGCCACATGAAACTGATTGATCTCTGCGACGACATCGACAGCGCGGTAGAATTGCTGGCGAGCCGCGGCGTGTTCGCGAATACTGCCGGCAGTGGAGAAACACCATGAGCACGGTTGAAGCGGAATCGCCCGCGGAATTGTTTTCTCTCGCGGGCCGCGTTGCGCTGGTGACCGGCGCGTCGTCGGGCCTTGGCACCGAGTTTGCCGACGCGCTGGCCTCGGCCGGGGCGTCGCTGCTGCTCGTGGCCAGGCGCAAGCAGCAGCTCGACGAACAGGCCGAACTGCTACGACAACGCTGGGGGGCCACCGTGACCACGCACGCGCTCGACATAAGCGAGCGTGAGGCAGTGGCGGCAGCGTGGCCCGAACTGTCGGCCAAGGCCGGCGGTATAGACATACTGGTCAACAACGCGGGCATATCGGTGACCGGGCGGGCCGAAACACAGTGGCCCAAGGCCTGGGACGAGTCGCTCGCCGTCAACCTTACCGCCGCTTTCCAACTCTCCCTTCTGGCCGCCGAAGGCATGCGCGCAAGCGGACGAGGCGGGCGCATAATTAACGTGAGCTCGATCTTCGGCAGCCTCGGCAGCTCGCTGTTCCGGCTGGCTGCGTACAGCGCTTCCAAGGGTGGGCTCACCAACCTCACCCGGCAGCTGGCCGTCGAGTGGGCGGGCGATGGTATAACGGTGAACGCCATCGCGCCCGCCTGGTTTCCCAGCGAAATGACCGGCGGCAGCACCGCCAAGGAAAGCGTGGTCGACCGAATGGGCCGTGGTTGCCCCATGAACCGAATGGGGCGGGCAGGAGAGTTGAGAACGGCCTGCCTGTTCCTGGCTTCACCCGCTTCGTCTTACGTGACCGGCTCGGTGATACCCGTGGACGGCGGCTACGCCGCCTGGTGAAGGGGCCGGTTTTCCGGCCTGCAGTCCGGGGTCAACTGCCGGGGCTCAGCCCGCGGAAGCAACGACGGTGGGCGAGAGCGGCTTGAAGTAAGGCCACTCGACCTCGCCCAGTTCTTCTACGGCTACTTGCCGCGTGGGCGACGCGGGTCGCGGCTGCACGCCGCAAAGCAGCACCGCCATGCGACCGGGCTCGTTCATGTAACCGGCCTCGAGTCCGCGTTTTTCACCCTCGCCCCAGTAGATGTCCGCACGGCCGGCTCCCTTGATGGCGCCGCCGGTATCGTGATTGAAAGCAAAGCGGGCAAAGTGCCGCCAGCTGGCCACCTGTCCCTTGTCGTTGAGCTGGGGGCGGCGGCTGACAATGTAAGTAAGCGCGCCGGGGGGAACGAAGCTCGGGTCGGTGGCTATCGAGCGCCCGCCGATCAGGGGAACTCCCAGCGAACCTATGGGCCCCTGGTTGTCGGCAAGATCGACCTCGCGAAAAAATATGTAGCGCGGGTTGCGAAACAGCACGCCGTCGCGTTGCTCGGGGTTGAGGGTGAGCCAGGAACGTATCGCGCTCGACGAACCCTGCCCCGGCCCCAGTACGCGGTTGTCGAGCATCCACCGGCCCACGCTGAAGTAAGACAAACCGTTGCTCGCCGAGAAGTTCACACGCATCACGCGGCCGTCTTCCATGCGCAGGCGGCCTGACCCCTGCACGTGCAGAAAGTACAGCGCCACTGGGTCGTCCACCCACGCCAGTTCGAGATCACGACCCTCGAGAAGCCGGCTGCCGTCGATTTCTTCACGCGTGAGGTAGGGCACTAGGTCGCCGGCCTTTACCTTGCCGTGGATGAGCCTCTTGTCTCCCTTGAAGAAGCGGCCCAGCTCCACGCGCGTGAGCTCGTCGGGTCGCGCGTAGACCGGGTAACGAAAATTTTCGTCGCGGCTGCTACGCGCCTTGAGCACCGGCTCGTAGTAGGCCGTGAAACGAGCGCCCTCGTTGGGCGCGTAAGCGCGGCACTCCTCTGCCAGGCGCTGGTGAAGCAAGGCGGTGGGCGTGTGCCGAACCAGCTCAACAAAATGCTCCACGCTGTGGCGCAGCTGCTTGGCGCTGTAAGTATCGTGCCCGAGCGAGTAGCGCTTACGCCGACCCCGGCCGTCGTAGTAGTCGAGGCTGGCCGAGGCCGCGGCCAGGAGACTTTCCACGTCGAGATCGTCGCCTATGACACCGACACGTTGGGCGCGCTCGTAGGAAGTTGCGGGAGAGGAACTAAAATCCAGGGGGAGCACGCCGCAGGAGGGAAGAAAGACCAACAAGAGCAGCAATCCACCGCTCCTTAGCCCTCGGGGCCACCTCATCCTCCGCCTCAATCTCCTGCCTCACCACCGTAGCCTGTCCGCCATGGGACCGGCCTCAGCGCCACCTTTCTATTGTGATTCGAGCCCCACAGATGTCAACAGCTGCGAGCGAGCGAATGCACACTAAACGCTTAACGACCGGGCAGAGACTTCAGCCCTGCAGACCGGACTGCTCAGCCGCACGCCGGGCCTTCGCGGCATCGCCGCCCAGCAGCTGTGCCAGGGCACCGAGCAATCGCAGTACGTTGGCCGCCCTGCTCGACTCGCCCATCAGGCCTATACGCCACACGCGCCCAGCCAAGGGGCCGAGACCGGGGCCTATTTCGATGCCGTGATCCTCGAGCAGCGAGCGCCGCAGGCCCGCCTCGTCTACGCCATCAGGCACGAGCACGCTGTTGAGCATCCACAGCCGGTGCCCCTCGCTTGCGGCGGGCTCCAGGCCGAGCGTGGCCAGGCCGGCCCACAACGCTTCGTGGTTGGAGCGGTGCCTGTCCCAGCGCGCGTGAAGCCCTTCCTCGTGCACCAGCAGCAGTGCTTCGTCCAGTGCGTAAAGCATCGAAATGGGCGCGGTGTGGTGATACACGCGTGCGCTTCCGAAATAGCCGGCGATCAAGCCCAGGTCCAGATACCAGCTCGACACGGCGCTCTTCCTGTCGGCTACGCGCTGCATGGCGCGCTCGCTCATCGTCAGTGGCGACAGTCCAGGCGGGCAACTGAGGCACTTCTGTGTACCACTATAACAAGCGTCGATATCCCAGGCGTCGACCTCCAGCGGGCAGCCCGCCAGCGAGGTAACGGCATCCACCATCAACAGGGCGCCCGAGTCGTGGGCCAGCTGGGCCAGCCCCTGCACCGGCTGCCAGGCGCCGGTGGAAGTCTCGGCATGCACCACGGCGAGCAAGCGCGGGTTGTCGCAGGCAGCAAGCGCCTCGGCCAGCGCCTCGACGGGTATCACCTCGCCCCACTCGGCCTCGACCCTGCACACGCGCGCACCCAGCCGCTCGGCAACGTCGGCCATGCGCGTGCCGAACACTCCGTTCACGCCCACCACGACCTCGTCGCCAACTTCAAGCAGGTTGGCAAAACAAGCCTGCATGCCGGCCGACCCGGTACCCGACACCGGCAGGGTCATTGCGTTTTCGGTGCCGAACGCCCGACGAAGATTGCCTTGCACCCTGTCCATGAGATCCAGGAAAACGGGGTCGAGATGGCCGATAATCGGCCGCGACATGGCGGCGTAAACCCGCTCGTGCACCATGGCCGGACCGGGCCCAAGCAACAGCCTATCGGGTGGAACAAAAGAAGCCTGCTGGGTTTTATCGCTCACGATCAGCTGCATAAGGCGCCCCCTTCCCGAAGACAACCCGGGGGGGCCTCTGGTGCGGGTGGGCCGCAGCGGTTAGATTCAATACGTGAGCGCTACCTTGAGCAACCCGCCGCTGGACGCCGGGCTGGTGACCAGGCTGAGGCGGATGCTGGGAGAGGAGGGACTACTCACCGGCGAAGCTGCACTGCGGGTTTACGAGTGCGACGGCTACACGCTCGAAAAAGCCCGGCCGGCCCTGGTCCTGCTGCCCGCCACAACCCAGGAGATGTCGCGCTCGGTAAAGCTGCTCCACAAGGCCGGTATCGCCTTTGTACCGCGCGGCGCAGGCACCGGCGTGAGCGGTGGCTGCCTGCCAGCCGACATCCCGGTGATGATAGGCACCAGTCGCATGCAACGAATCCGCCACGTGGATCTCGACAACCGTCGCGTCGAGGTCGAAGCGGGCGTGGTCAACCTCGATGTCACCCGCCTGGTCCAAGGCGATGGCTTGCAGTACGCGCCCGATCCCTCGAGCCAGGCCGCCTGCACCATAGGCGGCAACGTCGCCGAGAACAGCGGCGGCCCGCACACGCTCAAGTACGGCGTGACCGTGAACCACCTGCTCGGCCTTGAGCTGGTGCTGCCCGACGGCGAGGTGCTGCAACTGTCTCGCGAAGCCAGCAGCGGCGGCTTCGACCTGGCCGGCGTTGTAACCGGCAGCGAGGGCACGCTGGGCATCATAACCTCGGCCACGTTGGCGCTGGTCAAAACCCCGCAAGCGGTGGCAACCATGCTGGCCGTGTTTCCCGGTGTGCTCGAAGCCAGCCGGGCGGTGTCGGCCATCATCGCGGCCGGGCTGGTGCCCGCCGCACTCGAAATGATGGACGCGCTGGTGATCAAGGCGGTCGAGGCAGCCTACGGTTTTGGATTTCCGGCCGACGCCGGGGCGGTGCTCATCATCGAGCTGGACGGACTCGCGGCAGCCCTCGACGAGCAGTGCGTGCAGGTAACCGGGGCCTGCAACGAACAGGGTGCGAGCGAAATCCGCCGCGCCGATGACCCCCGGGAACGCGAGCTGCTGTGGAAATCGCGCAAGCGCGCGTTCGGCGCCATGGGCCGACTGGCGCCGTCCTACTGCACCCAGGACGGCGTTGTCCCTCGCAGCGCTCTACCCGAAATAGTCGAACGCATCGGCGAAATCGGCCTCCGCTACAAGCTGCGCATAGCCAATCTCATGCACGCCGGTGACGGCAACATTCACCCGCTGTTGCTCTACGATGAGAACGATCCCGAGCAGGTCGCCCGCGTGCTCGACGCCGGGCGCGACATACTCCTGGCCTGCCTCGAACTGGGCGGCTCGGTAACCGGTGAGCACGGCATAGGAATAGAAAAAATCGAGCTCATGCCGGCCAGCTTTGGGCCCGCTACCCTTGCCGCAATGACCGACCTGCGCGAGGTCTTCAACCCGCGCTCGCTGTGCAATCCCCACAAGATACTGCCCAGTGACCGCCACTGCGTGGAGGTCACACGCCCGCGCCCGCGAGGAGGCGGCTGACTGTGCAGGCAAGCCAGAGCGGAGCCAGGGGCGCGGCACTCGCCGCCGGCACCGAGGGGGTGCCCTCCCGTGACGCCCGCCCCGACGAGACCTTGTCGGGGCTGACTGCGCCCACTGTTCTCTCGCCGCGCGACCAGCAGGAACTGCTCAGCTGCATAAACACGGCGCGCAGCGAGGGGCTGGCGCTGGTGGTCACCGGTGGAGGCACGGCCATGGGCGCGGCCAACCCCCCGCGCGCGCTCGACCTGCTGCTGTCCACCCGCGGCCTGGGTGGACGGGTCGACGCTCGCCCCAACGACATGGTCGTCACCATCGGCGCGGGAGCGACGCTCACCGAACTCAACCGCACGCTTGCGGCCTCGGGTCAGCGCCTGCCGCTCGATCCTCCGCTCGCCGGGCAGGCCACGCTGGGCGGCCTCGTGGCCGCCGACACCACCTGCAGCTCTTCTGCTGGATTCGGTTGTTTTCGCGACATGGTGCTGGGCCTGAACGCCATCGACGGCTCGGGGCGGGAGCTCACGGTAGGCGGACAAGTGGTAAAGAACGTGGCCGGCTATGACCTTGTGCGCCTGCTCGCAGGCTCCAACGGCAGCCTGGCAATCATCACCCAGCTCACGCTGCGCACCTTCCCGCGGCCAGTGGCGGCGCTCACCCTTCAGTATCGCCTCGCCGACACCGCGGCGGCCGTGGCTGCCCGCGCCAGCCTGCTCAACAGCGAACTCTCGCCGGTGATGATGGACCTGCTGCGGGACGGCGGTAAAAACAGCACCGGCAGCTCGCCCGATAACGCCCACGAGCGCCCCCTGCTGCTGCTTCGCATCGAGGGTGGCAACTCCGAGATCGACTACCAGCAGGCGCGGCTGCGCGAACTGCTTGGCTGCGCGCCGTTGGCGAGATCCGACAACCCGCCCGACCACCACGACACGCTCCACAAGGACTGGCTGCTGCGCCTGCGCGCGATTTCGATGCCCGGCCAAGCGCTGGCCTTCGCCGACAGGATAGCGACCCTCGTCAAGGCGGGCGGGAGCTACCAGTTGCTGACTCACCTCTGCTCGGGCGAAACCGTGATAGGCCTTGAGCCACTCCCGCCGGTGGCAGCCGGGCAGGCTGCCACCGGTGGGCGATCGCCCCGGGAGATGGCCGCGCTCCTGGCTGAACTCCGGCAGGCCGCCTTCGACTACAAGGCGCGCGTGGTGGTTGAGCAGGCGCCCGCCGAGCTGTACGAACTCGTCGACTGCTGGCACGGCCGCCCGGCAGGACTGGGCCTGATGCGACAACTGAAAAAACGCTTCGACCCCGTTGGCATACTGTCCCCGGGCCGACTGGCCGGTGGCCTGTAGTGGATACCGGTCTGCCCTGCGTACACTGCGGTCTCTGCCTGCACAGCTGCCCCACCTACCGCGAGCTGGGCAGCGAAGCCGACTCGCCGCGCGGGCGCATCTATCTCATGGAGGCCATCGAAGCCGGCGAGCAGGAGTTTGACGCACCCGCGCGCGCGCACCTCGATGGCTGCCTCGCTTGCAAGGCCTGCGAGACCGCCTGCCCGAGTGGCGTCGATTTTTCCGCACGCATGGATAAGTTTCGCCCCCGCCTGGCTGCCGCCCACCGACTGGCTCCGGGCAGGAGAGCGGCGCTGCTGGTAACGCGCTTTCCCCTGCTGCTGAAAATCGCTGCCCGCACCGCGCGACTGCTCGACCTGCTCGGTCTCGAACGACTGCGACGACTGCTGCCCGGCCTGGGACTGATGCCCGGACGCAAGCGCAAGCTGAGGGCCCGCGGCCTCACGGTCGGCAGCCCCGGCAAACGCTCAAGCGGCCTGCGCGTGGCCCTGCTGCAGGGCTGCGTGGGCAACGCGGTGGCGCCCGGCATTACCCGTGACGCAAGGGAAGTGCTCGAGCGAAACGGCATCACCGTGGTCGACGTGGCCGGCCAGGGTTGTTGTGGGGCGATGCACGCACACTCGGGCGACCGCGAACGCGCCGCCGAACTCGCCCGCCACAACGTGCGCCTGCCCGATGCCGCGGGCCTGGACCACGTGGTGACCACGGTGGCCGGTTGCGGAGCCTTCATGCGCGAGTACGACAGCTTGCTCGCCCACGACAACCTGCTCTCGGGCGCCGCGCAACGCATGGCGGGAGCTACCCGCGACATCTCCGAGCTACTCGTAGAAGCAGGCTTCGACCCGCCCGTGCAACCGCTGAGCGACATCGGACCGGTAGCCTACCACGATGCCTGTCACCTGCTGCACGGCTGTTCAGTGGCCGAACAACCGCGCATAATCACGCGGGCAGCCGTGGGCCGGGAGCCGCTGGAGCTCGCCGAAAGTGAGCTCTGCTGTGGCAGCGCCGGCAGCTACAACCTCGAGCAGCCGTCAATGGCGGCACGGCTGGGACGGCGAAAAGCGGCGGCCCTGGGCGCAAGTGAAGCTTCGGTGCTCGCCGTGGGCAACGTGGGCTGCATTCTGCAGATAGAGATGCACGCGCGCCGTGCCGGGATAGGCGCCGAATTGCTGCACCCGGTGGAGCTTCTCGCGCGCGCCTACCGCCAAGGTCCGTCGCCGGCTGCTGCCTCTTCGAGACTCAGTAAGATACGTCGTCGCTGACGTCTATCGTGGGCCAGGGCAAGGTGTCTATACGGGACTCCAGCTCGCCCAGGCGATCGACCAGCAGGTGAATGGCGTCCCGGCCTTTGCCGTCGTCAACGTCGGAGATCACCGACTCGAGCTCGCCCACCCTCTGCCTGAGCAGCAACAGCTCGCGCGCCGCCTGGCCACGGCCAACCTCGTCGACCTTGCACTCGACGTCTTCAATCCTTTCGTCGAGCTCCTGCAGCGACCCGACCGAAGCGATGCCCAGGCTGGAAAAGAGCCATTCGGCCCATGCCGAACCGCGCGGCAGGACCATGTCCCCGCCCACCTCGGCCAGGTAGTCGCCCACGCGCGTGGCTCCCGTTCGAACCTCGTGAGTCACCGACGACAAACTCCGGCGACCGTTTTCAATAGCGCTTGTCAGGTCCCTGGCCAGCCCCGAGGCCAGCCTGCTGCCGCGACTCAGATTTGCCAGGGTGCCCCCCAGCGCTTCCGGTACCACGATTGTCCAATCAGCCATAGTTTCTTTCTCCCCCCTATCTCCCCCACACAACTGCCGTCTATTGTACCGGCAGGCTCCCCCACCGGGCAACAATCCCGAATAACCACGCCGTTATGGGCCAAAAAGCGCCGCGGGCCGGCTCAGCAACGGTGGTGGGCAGGCGGTCGCGCGCAGGCAGTGGCAACTCAATCCGCGGCCGCTGCCAGGCGATACTCTACCGGCAGCAGGAACTCGTAGTCCCCCGCGGGCAGGGTTTCGGGTACAGGCGGAAGCGGTGAGGCCCTGTCCAACATGTCGGCGGCCGCCCGGTCGAGCAGGGCGCTTCCCGTGGACTGCTCGATAGACTGCTCGAGCAAGCGGCCGTCGCGGGCGATGCGAACCCTGAGCAATCCGCTACCCGTCACACCTCGCCGTCGCGCGATCTCGGGATAATTCTTGTGCCGAGCGATCCAACCCGCCAGGGTTTGCTCGTACAGGGCCCGGTGCCGGGAAGCCAGCGCCACGGCCTCGCTCGCAGAAGGCGAGGGCCGGGGAGGGCTGGGTTGCAAAACTGCGGGCCCAGTTGGCCGCTCCTCTACAGGCGCCTTTTTTGCCAGTGGCTTTTTTACCGCAGCTTCCTTATCCACCGACCGCGGTGGCGCGGGCTTTTTATTTTCAAGCGCGGGCGAAACGTGACTCTGGCCGAGGCTGGCAAAGCTGAACTCAAGCGCAGCGGGAGGGAGGACGACGGTAGCTCGCATATCGGGCAGGCCCAGCACGAGCAGCGCGTGCAGCAGCAGCGACGCCAGCAAGGACAGCCCGGCAAGTAGCCTGCTGTCAGCCGCCGTCATCGTCGGCCCGGTCGACGTCGGAGCTCCCAGCGGGAGCCGGAAAAACCGTGGCCAACGAAAGAGCCCGGCCACCGGCCTGCCGCACGGAGTCCATCACCCTCACCAGTTGGGCCACTGCCACCGCGCGATCGGCACGCAGCAGTACAGCCTGGTCGGCACTGAGCAACAGCTCGAGCTCTGCCTTGAGGTCTGCGCCGGCCACCTGGCGGCCGTTTAACCGGGTGCTGCCGTCGGCGGCCAGGCTTACCGTTACGGCACTGTCACCGACCGGCCGGGAAGACTGCGCCCGGGGGAGGTCGAGCTGCATGGCCCCGCTCTTCTCGTAGCTGCTGGTAAGCAGGAAAAATATCAGCAGCAGAAAGACTACGTCTACGAGCGGAGCTACGCTCAGCCGCGGACGCAGGCGTGAGCGACGGTCAAACTCCATAGTCCTCGTCGGCCAGATTCACCCGGCCGCCCTCGGTCGCCGCCCCCGACGACCCCAGGCCACGGCGCTCGAGAGCCCGCGCGCAGGCGTCCTTGAGTGTAGCCGCAAAACTGTCGAGCCGGCCCTCCAACCAGTAGAAGGCAGCCATGGCCGGTATCGCCACCAGCAGTCCGAAGGCCGTGGTAAGCAAGGCTATCCATATGCCGCCCGACAGCATGGCCGGATCGACCCGCGAGCCGGCTGCCTCAACGGCCATGAAAGCGCGTATCATTCCCAGCACGGTTCCCAGTAGACCCAGCAAGGGGCTCAGGTGGGCGATGCCCGACAACGCGCGAAGCCAGGACTCGAGCTCACGAATGAGGGCACTGCCCCTGCGCGCCATCTCGGACTC
>CAUZFM010000042.1:0-23007 GCA_963579235.1 uncultured Binatia bacterium (SeqCode) | reverse complement strand
CGGGTCGGTCGAATGCGCTCGACACGTCGGCGGTAGCGCACGCGAACGGGGCCGGCCGGTTGCACGACCATCTTCGTGTAGTCGGCCTTGTAGCTGTCGGGAGCATCGACCAGTCGAAACTCGAAGTTGGCCAGTAGCGAGGTCATGATGGCCTTGATCTGCATGAACGCGAAGGCTGAGCCCGCGCAGCGATGGCGGCCACCGCCAAACGGTATCCACGCGTAAGGTTTTTCGTGTTCCTCGCGGCCGGGCAGGTATCGCGAGGGGTCAAAGCTCAGCGGGTCGGGAAACGACTCTTCGAGCAGGCCGGCTACCACCGGCGAGATGGCCACCTGGCTGCCGGCCGGCACAGTGTAACCGCCGTAGTCGAAGTCGTGAATCACGCCGCGCAACAATATCACCAGCGGCGGGTGCAGCCTGAGAACCTCGCGCAGCGCGTTCTCCAGCTCGGGCATCTCGCGCAGGGACTGGTAGCCCAGGTCATCCGACGCGGCCATGATCTCGTCGTTTTCGGCCATCACGCGGGCCAGTACCGAGGGGTTGCGCAGCAGCTCGACCACCAGCCAGGTGAGTGTACCCGAGCTCGTGTGGTGGCCGGCAAACATGGCCGAAGTGAGTATGCCGGTGATCTCGTCGGCGGTAAGCGACGAGCCGTCGCTGTAGCGCGCCTCGATGAGCACCTGCAGCGCGTCGTCGGCGCTGTCGCCGGTGACCGAGCGGTCGTCGATGATGTCGGTGATCATTTCGACCAGGCGCACGCGGGCGCGGTCACGACGGCGGTGCGCGGGGATGGGGATCGAGGGGTTGATGTAACCGATGGGCGTGACGCCGCCTTCGAGGTCGGCGTACACGCGCGCGAACTCCTCGTTCATCTCGTGGCGAAACTTGCGGCCGAGCAGGCAGTGGCTCGATGTGTAGGTGGTGAGCTCGGCGAAGAACGCGAGCAGGTCGAGCTCGCCCTCGGCGTCGAGCCCCGGCTTGCCGTGGCCGTCGCCGTTATTACCGCCGTACATCATGCCGTTCACTTCCTCGACAAACACCGAGGTGTAGCTGCGCATGTTGCGGTCGCGAAGGGCGGGCATGAGAAAGCCGAGTTGCTCGCGCAGGCGATCGAGCGGGGCGTCAAAGACCACGCCCGGCCCGAACACCGGCGTCATAATTTCGTAGGCTTCTTTCTGGCTGAGCTGTTCGTCGGGCGCGCGGCAGAAGGCCTCGTGGGCGGCGGGCCCGGTCATGAGCACGATCTTCTTGTTGAGCAGGCGAAACTCGCCCAGCTCGCCACACTCGCGGTGCACGCGCTGCATGAGCGCGACCGAGTTGCGGCCGAATTCAACGGCGTGGCCGAGCAGTGGCAGCCCGCCGCTGACCTTGGACGGGGCCCGGCGGGCGGCGGAGCGGTCGCTCACTTCTTGAATTCCACCGGCATGGCCGAAAAGCCCCGCACGTTGACCGAGTGTACGCGTTCGAGTCCGTCCGGGTCGAGCTCGTAGCCTGCAAAGCTGCCCAGCAGTTCTTCGAGCGCCACGCGGGCCTCGAGCCGGGCCAGCGATGCGCCCAGGCAGAAGTGCGTTCCGTGACCGAAGGCCATGGTGTCGGTAGTGTCGCGGCGTATGTCGTAGACGTCGGCGTGGTCAAACACCCGCGGGTCGCGGTTGGCAGCGCCGACGAGCAGCACCACCATCGAGTCGGCGGGCACGGTTTGCCCGTACCACTCGAGCTCGCGTGAGCTGGTGCGTGCGAGTGCCTGCGACGAGGGATCGTAGCGTAGAGTTTCTTCCACCCACGCGGGCACCAGCGACGGGTCGGCGCGAACCAGTTTAAACTGGTCGGGGTTGCGCCAGGCCCAGTACAACGCGTTGGCCAGCAGCTTGGTGGTGGTCTCGTTGCCGGCGATTATCATCAGGAAGAGGAAGCCGATGATCTCGCGTTCGCTCAGGCTGTCGCCGTCGATCTCGGCGGTCAAGAGCGCGCCGGTGAGGTCGTCGCCGGGCTTGTCGTGGCGGTCGGCGAGCGACTGCTCAAAGTAGCCTACGATTTCTAACGCGGCTTCCAGCCCTGCCGCCGGTATGTCGCGAGAGCCTTCTTCGCGGTGCACGACGAGGTCGGCCCACTTGCGTAGTGTTTCGCGGTCGGCCTCGGGGACCCCCAGCATCTGGCTGACGACGTCCATGGGCAGGCGGCCCGCAAAGTCGGAAATGAACTCACAGCGAGGGCCGTCAAAGCGCTCGATGTAGTGGCGCGCGAGCGCGCGTATGCCGGGCTCGAGCGCTGCCACGCGCCGGGGCGTAAACACGCGCGACACCAGCGCGCGCATGCGCGTGTGGCGTGGTGGATCCATGGCCAGGAACGACATGGTGTTCTCGGCGTTCTCGGTCATGGTCGCGTCCAGCGAAACGCCGCGGCGATTGGACAGGTCTTCGGTGTTGCGAAAACCCGCGAACACGTCGGCGTGCCGCGACAGGGCCCAGAATCCCAGCTCCTCGTTGTGGTACAGGGGGGCCTCTTCGCGCAGGCGTTCGTACACAGGGTAGGGATCCTCGTGCACCTGGTAGGCGTAGGGGTTATACACCACCGCCCCTTCTGCCTGCGTCGGCAGCCGAGGTGGCCCTTTTGTAGACGCGCTACCCATGACCAGCGAAGACTACGCTCCTTGCACCGATAACAGAAGGGGGCAGGAGCCTTTGGGGGCAAAAATGCCGGGACTTTTATGCCAATAGGTACGAGTTCTCCTTTGGGCTAAGGTGGGGTCATGAAGTTGCGAGTGGGTTTCGTTGGACTGGGTAATATAGGCCGGCCCATGGCGGCGCGCTTGGTGGCTGAGGGCATGCACACGACGGTGTACGATGTCGACGCTGCGGCGGTGGCGGCGCTCGTCGACCTGGGCGCCCACGCTGCTACTGCCGCGCAGGAGTTGGCCGCTGCTGCCGATGTTACCGGCGTCTGCGTACGCGACGACGAGCAGCTGCGCGCTGTGGTGACCGGCGGCGACGGCCTGCTGGCGGGCGCCTCGGAGGGCGACATGATAGCCGTGCACAGCACGGTTCTACCCGACACCGTGCGCGAGCTTGCCGTCCTGGCCGAGCAGCAGGGGGTGTTGCTCATAGACGCCTGTATAACCGGCGGCGCATCGGGTGCCGAGCAGGGTACGCTCACCAGCATGGTCGCGGGCGACCAGGCAGCACTCGATCGGGCGCGCCCCTACCTCGACGCGTTCAGCGCCAGTGTTCTCGCCACCGGCCCGGTCGGCTCGGCCGCCGCGACCAAGTTGTGCAACAACCTGGTCACCTATCTTGAATTCCTGGCGGCCTTCGAGTCGCGGTTGCTGGCAGTGGGCTCCGGGCTCGACCCTGACACGCTCGAGCGCGTGCTCATAAGCAACGGCAACCTGACCGAGCAGATGCAGTCCTTTCTTGCCCTGCACAAGTTGCCCGCCGCCACGCGCGAGGACGCCGGCCTGCAGACCATGTTGGCGGGCTTTGCCGGGCTCGCCGAGAAAGATCTCGCCCTCACCCTGGAATACGCCACGCAAAATGGCGTCGAGTTGCCCGGTACCGAGCGCTGCCAACAGCTCATGCGCCGGGTCTACGGGGTAATCGCCCCCGCCTGAGTTCATCCCGGCATGTCGTCGGAATAAATTCTCAAACCAGGCCATAAGCTCCCCAACACCGCTATATCCGCCCCCAAACTTCGCGCCGATCCGAATAAAAACCAGTCTGACCTCGATTTTTACCCGATCGGGGGATGGGTAGCTCTTGACACGAGCCTTACTTTGGGAATATTATCCCAAATAGAGGAGCCGGGGATGCCCAGGCAAGCCGCGAGGCTGGCAGGGCAAAAATAATCGGGCCGGTACCGAGAAAGGAGGCAAGAAGAAAATGACAACAGTAAAAACCATGGAGCAGAAAGCGGTTCTGGTGGCCTGGCTGGCCGCCGCCGCCATCGTGCTGCTGGCGGGTAGTGCGAGCGCGCAGATAGGGGTTACGCCTGCGCCGATGCCGCCCAACAACGCTGTGTGCCCGTTACCGCTCATCGACGTGGATGCAAGGCGCTCGGTGTTCGTAACCGAGCTCAAGGTGCTCAAAAAATTTGAGCTTGAAGACGTGCTCGGTCGCCTGGCGTATCCCAGCATCACGCCGGCGCTCGGAGCGAAGGCGCTGTGGAAGCAGTGGTGGGACACGCAGAACGTATCCCCGGGACTGGGGTTGGGATTGAACTGCGACGACATAATCGACGCGTCGGGCAACCCGGCCCTCAACGGTTTTCCGGTCGAGTGCCCACGGTCCGAAGGCGACGAGGTTAACAACAACCCCTTCGATCCAGGGCTGGCGTCTTACTACAAGCCCATCGCGTTGGTAAATCGTTTTGACCTCGCGCCGACCGACGGTGCCAACTGCGGCGAGTACCGCGTAATTTTTGCGCGCGACTCGGGCGCGACAAACCTGACCCAGCGTAACCTGGTCATCTTCGAAGCCGTACTGCCCAACCCGAACCCGGGTTGCGGGCTGGAGGGTTGTCGCAACGTGACCAAGTTCTGGGGTAAGCTCACCGACGTTAACAGCGCCAAGCGCAGGGGCCGCCTGCTCAGGCGTTTCTACTTCAGTGGAATACCCAGCCTGGGGATAGAGCCGGTGATACAGCGAGCCAATTTCGGACCCGGCGCCGGCCAGGTGCGCACCAACCAGTTTCTCAATACCCCCGGCCCGGTGCCGTGGCAGCTGAGGGAGTTCAAGCTGGTGGAGCTTTGCGCTTCACCTTCGGGCCCATGCGAGGTGCAGTTCGTGCCCGTCACCGACAAGACCAACCCCTTCGGTGAGTTGTTCAACGACACGTCTACGTTGCCGCGGGCGAACCCGTTCCAATCGCATTTGCTCACCCAGTTGCCGGACCTCGTGGTCAACGACCTGCTGGGATTTTCCTACAACGTGCCTGACCTGTTCAACGCGGGACAGAGCAACTCGCAGGGCTCGGAAAACAACTACGAGTTTCACTTTAACCAGGGCAGCGGTGCGCTGGGCAACGCCATGCAGACGGAACTTAACCTGCTCGGAAGCAGCCTGACACCAGGCGAGGTGGTCAAGCGGGCGCAGACCCAGTCCTGCGCCGGTTGTCACCAGCTCAACAACTTCGGACAGGCGGCCAACCTTGGAGGCGGGCTGACATGGCCACCGTCGCTGGGCTTCGTGCACGTGTCGGAGGGGACCACTGTCACCATCAATGGCACTCAGCATTGGCAGACATCGCTGGCCCTGGACGATGTCTTCATACCGGCGCGTGAAAGTCTTCTCGAGGATTTTCTGTCGAACCCACCCTGCTCGCCTTGCCCGACGCTGGCGGTTGGAAGCGGCCCTGGCGGCGGAGCGAGGATGGCGGCGCCGGGTGGCGGACAGGGCTCGATGCTGGTCAAGCCCGATGCGTGGGGCCGACTGCGGGTCGATCCCGCCGCCGTGGGAGCACTCGACGCCAGGCTGTATGAGGACAGGTCGCTACTCACTATAGGTGGACCTCGCAGGGTGCACTGAGCCCGGTTCGGTGCGGCAGCGCGTGACATTGGTCGCGCGTGGGACTGATCGCGAGGGGGTGCCCCGAGCGCGATTAGGCCAGGCGGTGGCCGTTCTCCCTTTTCCCTGGGGAGCGCGGCCGCCGTTTTTCCCAAATGGGGCCCAGGCCTCCTAGTTGTTTACCTGGGCCCGCTTGACCGACGCTCGGACCACGGGGATTTCGTCGTCGGCGGGCTCGGGCATCTTCTGCTTGCGGGCCAGCGCTGCCTCCACGGCGGGGGCGAGACGCTCGGCCCGCGCGGCTGCGCCCTGCTCCTCGCGTTCGGCAAACTCGGGTAACACCTCGGTGGCGAAGCGCTCAATCGACTCGCAGATATGTTCGTGGCGCGCGCGACCGCACTGCTGCATGAAAATGACCTGGTCTACGCCTGCTTGTTCGAAGTCACGGAGCTGTTGCCTGAGGTCGTCCGGGGTGCCGATACCCGGGCCCGCCTCGACGCCGGTTTTTAGTTGTGAGGCTCGGTGTTCCTGGTAACGCTCCCACAAGCGGGTGCGGCCGGGCACCGTGTCGCTGGCCACGAGCGAGTTGAGCGCGAAGCCGAAGAACTCGAAATGCTCTTTGCCGCGTTCCACGGCGGTGGCACGATCGGGGTGCACTGAGAAGCCGGTGACCATGGCGAGGTTGGGGTTGACCGAGTGGCCCAGCGGCACGCAGTGGTCGCTGGCGATGGTGTCGTAGTAAGCGTCGCACCAGGAGCGCGCGTCGCGCGGGTCGACGAACGAAAACGCCAGTACGCCGAGTCCGTGTGAGGCGGCAACGCGTATGGTGTCGCGGTTGGTGCAGGCCATCCACATGGGCGGGTGCGGTTTCTGCACGGGCTTGGGGATGACGTTGCGGCAGGGCAGTTCGAACGACGGGCTGCTGTAACCGGGGTAGGGGGTCATGGCCATCATGTTGGCGATCTGTTCGGCCGCTTCGAGCGACATGTCGCGCTTCGTGCGGGCGGGCACGCCGAAGCCGGCCAGCTCCATGCGCGTGGCGCCTTCGCCTATGCCGAAGTCCACCCGGCCACCCGACACGAGGTCGAGAGTGGAAATCACCTCGGCCGTGCGCGCGGGGTGATTGTAGTTGCCTATCACCTGGCGGATGCCGTGGCCGAGCCTTATGCGGCTGGTGCGCGCGGCGGCGTTGGCGAGGAAGACCTCGGGTGCCGAGCAGTGCGAGTACTCCTCGAGAAAGTGATGCTCCACGGCCCAGGCATGGTCTATGCCCACGCGATCGGCGAGCTCTATTTGCTCGAGCGCCTCGAGGTAGAGCCGTTGCTCGTCGCCCTCGTCCCAGGGCCTGGGCAGTTGCAGTTCGTAGAACAGTCCAAATTTCATGTTTTATGTCCTGGTTGCAGACGGACGTGATCGCGCCCCCGGCCCCCGGCAGGTTATGTTCGCGTCGCTGTTGAAGCCACACTGGTCTGGCTCGGCGGCGAGGCTTTGCTGCTTCGCGGTGCTGTTGTATGAACGGAGTCGGTTGCCGCGCGTCGCCTAGATGTGCTCGCCTCCGGGGGATCGATTGATGGAAGAGACCGGCGTTTACGAAGCGATGAGCACGCTGCGGGCCGTAAGGCGACTGCGCAGCGACCCCTTGCCCGACGAGGTGCTCGAGCGCGTGCTGGAGGCCGCCACCTGGGCGCCGACCGGCGGCAACCTGCAACCCTGGCGTGCG
Organism: uncultured Binatia bacterium (SeqCode); assembly: GCA_963579235.1. Classification (GTDB taxonomy): domain Bacteria; phylum Desulfobacterota; class Binatia; order UBA1149; family UBA1149; genus UBA1149. The sequence goes on along the minus strand of CAUZFM010000042.1, from coordinate 15,789 downwards.
ATAGTGCTGCGCGACCCCGAGCTCAAGGCGGCCACTGGCCGCCTCTACGCCGACTGCTGGCAGCGCTACGTGGGCGGGCACCGCGCGGCCATCGACGGGCTGGGCGCAGAGTTAAAAGCCAGCCAGGAGCGCATGCTCGCTGCCGGAGATTACCTGGCCGAACACTGGGCCGACTCACCGGCGATAGTCGTGTTCTGCTTTAACCCCGAGGCCATGGCGATCACTGACCGGGCGCTCGACCGCGTGTCGGTGGTCGGCGGCGCGTCGGTGTACCCGGCGGTCGAAAACCTGTTGCTCGCCTGCCGCGCCGAGGGCCTGGGCTGCGTGCTCACGACGCTGCTGTGCGAGGTCGAAGAAGAACTGCGCGCGTTGCTGGGTTTTCCCGGGCCCTGGGGCGTGGCCGCGGCCGTGCCGCTTGGATACCCGCTGCTGGGTGGGCACGGCAGTATAAGTCGGCGCCCGGTGAACAAGATGTTCTTCTCCGACAGTTGGGGGAAAGCGTGGTAGGCGCGTTGGCTGTACTCGCCCAACTTGCCGGGGTGTTCGGAGCGACGCCGGCATGAAGGCGCTGCTCGAAGGCACACGAGCCCCGGCGTCGCTGGTGGCGGCACTCGACGGCCGCGGCGGCGAAATCGAAAAACTCAGGCGCATGCCCGACGACCTCGTGGCCGAGTTGCTCGGCTCGGGTATTTTTCGTGCCTGCGTACCAGCCGTGTACGGCGGCGACGAAAAGCCGCTGATCGAAACCCTCGCACTTATAGAAGACATAGCTTTCTACGACGGCTCGACCGGTTGGTGCGCCGGCATCGGCGCAACCACCTCGACCTTGTCTGCGTGGCTGCAGCCCGACGCGGCTGCGTTGGTGTACGGCGATGCAAACGCGATCACCGGTGGCCACGCGGCGATGCTGGGCACGGCGGCGCCGGCGCCGGCCGGCGGCCTGCTCGTAAACGGCGCCTGGCAGTGGGGCTCGGGCACCCAGCACTGCAGCTGGGTGGTGGGCGGTTGCCGCATGACCAACTCCGAGGGCAAAGCAGCGTCCGGTCCAGACGGGCTTGAGCAGGCCGTGGTGTTCATGCGGCCCCCACAACTCGAATTCATTGACACCTGGCAGGTGTCGGGGCTGAAGGGCACGGGCAGCGTGGACTTCAAGGCCGACGATGTGGTGGTCGAGGCCGGGTTGTGGGCCGACCCGTTTACGCGCCCGCCGGTTCTCGACCTGCCGTTGTCACGTTTTCCCTTTTTTGGATTGCTGGCCTGCGGGGTCACCTGCGTTTCGCTGGGTATAGCCCGCCGCGCGTTGGCCGAGTTTGTCGACCTGGCGGCGAGCAAGGTGCCCTTTCAGGCTGCGCGTACCCTGGCCGAGCGACCGACCGTGCAAGCCGGGATGGCCCGCGCCGAGGCCGACCTGTTGTCGGCTCGCGCGTTGCTTCGCGAATCGGTGGAGGCGGCGTGGGCGTCGGCCGAGCAGGGCAGCCTGTCCGATGAGCAACGCCGCGTACTCAGGCTGGCGGCGACCAACGCGACGCTGTCGTCGGTGCGCGCGGTGGATTTTCTTTACACGGCCGCCGGCGGCTCTGCTGTCTACGAGAGCTCGCCCATGCAGAGATTGTTTCGCGACATCCACGTCGCCACCCAGCACGCGATGGTAAACGAGCGCACCCTCGAAATCACCGGTCGTATGGCCCTCGGTCTGCCAACCGACACGACCACGCTCTGACTGCCCGCCGCCCGGCTATTTGACAAAGGTACAGCAAGCAGTAAGTTTACAGTCGCGTGAATGGTTTACCTCCAGCCGAGCTGAAACAGCCCGTAGAACCGCCGCCCGGAAGGCGCGAGCGCAACAAGGCGCGCCTGCGGCAGTCGCTTATAGAGTCGGCCATGGAGCTTTTTGACAGCCGCGGGGTAGCCGAGACAACCGTTGCCGATGTCTGCGAGCGCGCAGACGTTTCGGAGAAAACTTTTTTCAACTACTTCCCCTCGCGTGCGCAGCTGCTCAGGGCCCTGGCTGACCAGTCGCTCGAAGAACTGTTCGCCCAGCTCGACACCGCGCGTGAGCAGTCACGGGATACCGCCGGTCGCGTGCGCGTGTTTTTTGACAACCTGGCCGAGGCGACCGAGCAACGCGGGCCTCTCAGGCGCGAGCTCTTGAGCGAGATGATCCATTCCGGCCATGACGACGGCGGGCGGGGCGAGCAGGCCCGTCGCCTGCACGATGCTTTCGCGGCTTTTCTTAAAGGCGATGACCTGCGTAGTGACCGTGAACTCGACTCCCTGGTCGAGCTGGTGATGGGCGCGTTCTATGTGCTGATGTTTAACTGGGCCAATCTGGACGACTACCCATTGCGGCGGCAGGCAGTCGCCGTCGCCGAGCTTCTGGCCGAGTCGGTCACCGGTACCCGCGTGCTGGAAACCGAAGGAGAATGAAACGATGACAGACCGAGCGGCCCCTCCCATACCCAACGGCTGGTACGCTGTTGCCTGGAGCAAGGAAATCAAACCCGGTGAGGTCAAGCGCGTGTACGCGTTTGAGAAAGAACTCGTCGTGTTTCGTACCGAGTCGGGCAAGGCCACGATTTTTGACGCATACTGCCCGCACCTGGGCGCCCACCTGGGCGAGGGTGGTACGGTCGTGGGCGAGAACCTGCGTTGCCCGTTTCACCACTGGCAGTTCGACACCGACGGCAGCTGCGTTGGTATTCCCTACGCAAAGCGTATTCCGCCCAAGGCCCGTGTGGGTACATGGCCGGTGGTCGAGTGCGCGGGAATGGTGTTCGCGTGGAATCACGCGCTGGGTAAGCCGCCGTTTTTCGACGTGCCCAAAGTACCCGAGTACGATCACCCCGATTGGAGCGAGCCCCACAGCTGGGAGATAGAGGTGGAGACCCACGTTCAGGACATGGCCGAGAATAACTGCGACCCGCCTCACTTTCTCTTCGTACACGATTCCGAGGAAGTGCCCGAGTCCGAGATCGAGTACCTCGACGGCGGGGTGACCATGCGCATGGCAAGTTCGAGCGAGCGCGAGACAGTGATCGGCACCTACACCTCCGAGCTGGAGCGCTACACCTGGTGCATCGGCCTGGCTGGTGTCAGGGTAAAGGGCGTCGGTGACGCGGGCTTGTTGATGTTTTCGTCGACTACGCCGATCACGCGCACCCGTTCTCACTCGCGCTGGGTGTTCATGGTGACGCGCAATCTCGAGGGCAGTGCCGGCCAGGAGTTCATCGACAGCATGAAGGAAGGCGTGCAGCAGGACATGGAGATATGGAACCACAAGATGCACCGCGCCGACCCGTTGCTGTGCGAAGGCGACCGCTTCCTGGCCGAGTACAGGCGTTGGACCAGGCAGTTTTATTCTGAGCCCGTGGGCCCGGAGCGTGTCGAAGCGCCAGCGTCTGCTACAGGGGAGGCCGCCCCGGCATGAAAAGGAGATTGAATCTGTCATGACCAACGATTCCGTCACCACGGGTGCAGCCGACCGTTGTCTCGTCATATCGTCGGACTGCCACGCGGGCCTGCCGCCCGAGCAGTACCGTGCTTACGTTGACCCCGAGTATCGCGAAACTTTTGACCTCGCGCTGCCCATACAGATTGAGAAAACCAAGGAGGCGTCGCGTGCCTTTCTCGTGGACGAGGTCAACGACGAGTGGCGCAAGGGCATCGAGCGTGAGCTGTCGGGCGCGTGGGACTCGGACATAAGACTCGAGGTAATGGACGGTGATGGTTGTGCCGGCGAGGTTATTTTTCCCGACGGCATTACCGAGATGAACATGCCGCCGTTTGGTGCGGGCCTGTCGCTGCCTACCGAGGAGATCGTGCCCGAGCTGCAGTGGGCGGGTGCGCGTGCGCACAACCGGTGGTTGGCTGAACTGTGCGCGCAGGCGCCCGAGCGGCGTGCAGGGGTGGCCATCGTGCCTGCGCTGTGGGACGTGGACGAGGCGGTCAAAGAGGCGCGCTGGGCCCACGACAACGGTCTGCGGTCGGTGCTGCTGCCCACTTGCTGGGGGCGAGAGCCGGCGTGGAATCACCGCCGTTACGATCCGCTTTGGGAGGTCTGCGAAGATCTCGGCCTGGTCGTCAATTTTCATTCCGGTGCTGCTCCCATGAAGGACTACGGCGAGGGGCAGGGCATGGTGGGTATTTATATCAGCGAGGTGGCGTGGTGGACCGCGCGGCCGCTGACTTTCATGATCTGGGGCGGCGTGTTTGAGCGCTACCCGCGCCTGAAGGTAGCGGTGACCGAGGGCACGGCGGTGTGGGTGCCCGAGTTCACAGCACTGATGGATTTTCGTTACGAGGAGACGCACTTTGCAGCCAAGCTCGGCGACTACCGCAGTCACCTGTCGATGAAGCCCAGCGATTATTTTCGTCGTAATGTTTCCGTGGGGGCGTCGTGCATGTCACGGCGCGAGGCTGAGATCCGTCACGACATAGGCCTGGGCAACATGCTGTGGGGCTCGGACTATCCTCACCCCGAGGGCGCCTGGCCCGGCACCCGCGAGCAGATGTGCGTTGCTTTTAAAGGTCTGCCAGCTGACGAAGTGCGCGCCATGCTGGGCGGCAACGCTGTCCGGATCTACGGCTTCGACGCCGACGCCCTGGCACCGGTGGTGGAGCGCGTTGGCCCACGCATAGAAGACATCACCGGCTGAGGAGCCAGGGCTGCCCGCGCCGAGAGGGGTGGAATAACAGCGATTGCGGGTTCCGCAAGCAGCCGCGGGGAGTACTGAGATATGAAAGACTACGCTGAAAAAACGGCCGTCGTTACTGGCGGCGCCAGCGGCATAGGCCAGGCGCTGGGCCGTGAACTGGCAGCCCGGGGGGCGAGGGTGGTACTGGCCGACGTCGAGCAATCGGCGCTCGACACGGCAGTGGCCGGCTTGATCGAGACCGGTGGCAAGGCCCACGGGGTGGTCACTGACGTGAGCGACTACGAGTCGGTGGTCGCACTTGAGCGTCGCGCGGTCGAACTGGGCGACGGCAAGGTGCACCTGCTGTTCAATAACGCGGGCGTGGGCGTGTACGAGGACCTGCCGCTGTGGGAGCTGCCGCTGGTCGACTGGAAGTGGACACTCGACGTCAACCTGTGGGGGGTGATTCACGGCCTGCGCGCGTTCGTGCCCGGCATGCTGGCGCACGGCGAGCCCGGTCACGTGGTCAACACGAGTTCGGGCAACGGCGGGCTTACCTTGTTGCCGACCACACCGATCTACTCGACCAGCAAGGCGGCGGTGAGCACGCTGACCGAAGCGTTACACCTGCAGCTGGTGGCGGCCGGCGCGGCCATTCGCGCGTCGGTGCTGTACCCGGGGCCGCACATGGTGTCGAGCAATATTTTTACGGCGTTTCGTAACCGCCCGAGTGGGTTGCTGCGTGACGACGGTCAGCAGACACCGCCCACGCTCGACGAGATTCGCGAGATGCTGGCTGGCGCGGGCCAGGAATTGGAGCTGACAAGCCCGGAACAGGTGGCAGCCACGGCCATGAGCGCGCTCGACGACGACGAGTACTGGATACTTGACATGAGCGACGACACCGAGGCCGCCGTCCGCGCTCGTTTCGAAAACATCCTCCACCGCCACACCCCCTGAAGGAGCGTATCTCCGTTCAAGGGAGGGCGCGGGACATGTGGTCGAGGTAGGCCAGCGTAGCCTGGGTTGGTGTGCCAGCCGCGTGTGTGCCAGCCACGTGTGTGCCAGCCACGTGTGTGCCAGCCACGGGGGTGGGCGGGGTGAGAATGCGCCGGCGGTAAACGTCGAGCACCAGCTGGCGGGCGAGAATTGATTCGGGGGCGGCGAGCAGGGCCTGGTCGGCCAGGTGACAGGCGAGCCGCAGGTCCTCGTCCATGAGTGCCCGCGCCTGCGCGTCGACGGCCGCAAGACCACCGGCCATCTCGACCTGCAGCGCCGCCAGCCGCTCGGGTGACGCCGGGTCCCAGTGCGACGGCTGGTCATCCCACCAGCCGGTCAGCTCGTGCACCACCATGCGCGCCACATCGCGCACGGCGACGTAGCGCTCCTGCAGGCGAGAGTCGGCGGCAAGCTGCGCGGGCAGGACGACTGACGCTACTACCTGGTCCTTGCGCATACCCGAGTTCAAACCGGCCACTACCTGGTCGACAATCGACTGCAGCGCCTCGGCCAGCACCAGCAGGTTGTCGCGGATTTCGGCCGGGTCGTCGAGCGCCTGGCCGTGCCCGGGTAGCAACACGCGCGCGTTGAGCGACGCCATTTCCTTGAGCGCAAACGCCCACTCTTCAACGTGCCGCTGCACTCGCTTGCCGTTGCCCGCGTTAGGTATGAACGGCTGCCAGTAATCGGCCGAGGCCAGCACCCGCCGGTCGGCGGCCCACACGTAGAGCTGATCGTCGGTCTCGCCGCGGTGGTGCACCAGGACAAAAGTCTCGCCGCCGATCTCGAGAACCAGGCGATCGCGAAAGGTACGCGTCGGCCACACGATGTCGTCGCGCGTGGCCGGCAACTGCTCGACGGGTTGGCTCATGTAGTGCGCGATCGAACCGCGAAGCCGCAGGTAACGCTCAAATCGCGGGATGATGGCCTCGTGGGCGATTATGTTACGCGGGTTCATGCCAGCGTCCGCCAGCGCCCAGGCACCGTAAGCGTGATCCACGTGGCCGTGCGTGTATATAACCGTGTGCAGGGGCGCGTCGCTCACCGAGCGTATGGCGTCAACCAGCGCCGGCCCGGCCGGCGCCATGCCGGTGTCCACCAGCAGCAGTCCGTCGCGCGTTTCGAACAACACGGCGTTTACGATCGGCATGCGGATGAGCCAGGTGTTCGGAGCCACAAGCTCAGCGCGGGTCTTCGCGCGCGCGTCGGCTATCGCCTGCGGGTCGTCGCGCGAAAACATGTTCTCGGCAATCGCGCGTGAGTAGTCACCCCAGATGCGAACGTTGCTGATGATACCCGGCAGCAGCTCGGGGTAGCGGGCCAGCACGCGAGATCGCGCCGCTAGGTCGGCACCACCCACGGCACGGTCGAGCGCCGTTCGCGCAGGATTTTCTACTGCCCGGTAGAGCTGGTTCGCGCTGTGGCCGCCGTACTCGCTGCTCCCCAGCACCAGGCCCAGCGAAGCGAACAAAGCGGCGACCAACAGGTAGCGAATCAGTGCAGCCATGGCGTATCCTTCCCCTGCGCGGCCGCGCAATCAAAAGGCGCCGAGCGGCAGAGACACGCACGCGCTGTGCTACCGGCCAGCCGGGGGCCTGTTGCTTTGCGTGGGAGGGCGGGGTGTGCGAAAACGCGCGTGACCCTGTTGGAGGACGCCGCCTTGGAACCTGTACGCAAACTTGGACTCGATGAAATCAAGCTCTCTGAACAGAGCTTCTGGGAGCTGAGCGAAGAAATACGCGAGGGCGCGTTCGCCACTCTCAGGGAGCAACGCCCGGTGGCCTGGTTCGAGGCGCCCGACGTGGGCGACATCCCCGGCCTTGAGGCCGGCTCGGGCTACTGGGCGATCACGCGCCATGCCGACGTGCTCGAGGCCAGCCGCAGCCCCGAACTCTTCAGCTCCGACTCGAGCTACGGCGGCACGCAGATCATCGACCTACCGGCGGAGTACAGCGAGTTCTTCAACGGCATGATCTCCATGGACGATCCGCGCCACGCTCGCCTGCGCGGGCTGATCTCGGCGGGTTTCACGCCGCGCATGCTCGGGCGCATCGAAGAGGCCGTAGAGCGCGCCGCGCGCGAGGTCATCGATTCGGTCATCGAGAAAGGCGAGTGCGACTTCGTGCTCGACGTGGCCTCGCCGTTTCCGCTCATGATCATCTGCGATATGATGGGCATCCCGCGCAGCCAGCTCGACTTCGTGTTTGACCGCTCCAACATAATCCTGGGTGCGGGCGATCCCGACTACGTGGCCGACGTGCAGGACATGGTCATGGCCCAGCTCACGGCCGGGGCCGAGCTGGCGCAGCTCATGGAGGAGCTGCGGACGGAGCGCATCGCCAAGCCCACCGACGATATTACCTCGGTGCTGGTCAACGCCGAGGTTGACGGCGAAAGGCTCACCGCCCAGGAATTGTCATCGTTCTTCGTGTTGCTGGCGGTGGCCGGCAACGAAACCACGCGCACTGCCATCTCGCAGGGCTTCAAGGCATTGCACGAGAATCCCGACCAGCAGCGCCTGTGGATGGACGACTTTGATGGCCTCAACGCGACCGCGATTGAAGAGATAGTGCGCTGGTCAACGCCGGTCATTCATTTTCGGCGCACGGTCACCCGAGACACCGTCATCGGTGGGCAGGCGGTAAAAGAGGGTGACAAGGTTGTGCTGTGGTACAATTCTGCCAACCGCGACGAGAACGCGTTTGAGCGGCCCTTTGATTTTGACCTGGCCCGCAGTCCCAACGAGCACGTGGGATTCGGTGGACCCGGGCCCCACTTCTGCCTGGGCGCCAACCTGGCCAGGCGCGAAATAACGGTATTGTTCCGCGAGCTTTTCAGCCGCATGCCCGACATAAGGCCCACCGGCGACCCCGACCGCCTAATGTCGTTTTTCATACACGGCCTCAAGCGAATGCCGGCCGAGTTTACGCCGGGCGCGCTGTCGGCCTCCTGAGCAGCCCAGGTACCTTTGATCCCAAGGGTGCCTTCAGCCCTGGCGTAGGAATTCGGACAGGCCGTAGCCGGTGCGACCGTTCATAGTCCACTCGGTCATGCCTTCGCCTATGTGCGTGGTCATTCCACCCCGGCGGTTGCGCAGCGGTATGAAACCTTTTACCTCGCCGTTGATGTCGAACTCGCGGCCCGACGCGGTGGCGATGTGCACGCGCAGCGCGCGGTGGTACAGGCCGTTGGCCTCGTAGTCGGCGTCTATTTCTACCCCGGTAACGCGATCGACCTTGTCACCCTCAACCACTACGCCGCCGAGACGGATGTCGTCGGGGCCACGGCGGATAATGCTGACCATGGCACCAAGGTCGTCGCCGAAGTTCATGGTGAGCCACTCGTAGCCTTCGATGGCTTGCCAGTAGCGCGGTCCCCAGCTGTGGTCGCGCAGGCCGTGCCCATTGATCTCCACCGTTTCGTCCCCTAGCAGCAAGCGGCCGCTCACCCGCATGTGCTGTTCGTAGTGCGCCTTGGCAAATTGCTGGTCATCGGGGAGTTTGTCTTCGCTCTTGTCACCCGAACTACCGTACATGGGTCCGACCGCAACGTGATCGAGTTCGAGTGACAGTGGCCGCGATGGGTTGTCGGTAAACGCGCGGCGGGGTTCGGCCATTTGCGTGGGATCGGCGAGCTCTACCACCTGCCCGTTGTAAGTCGTGCGCAGGTGATGGCCTGGCTCGACCACGGTGAAGCACATGCCGCCGGCCTCGAACGAATCGTTGTTGTCGATGGCAGGTCTCGCAAAGTTGAACAGCACTCGCCCGTCGGGCAGGTAGACGGTGACCGTCATCTCGGCACGGCCCTCGTTGGCGCGGTTGCCCAGGCGCACGAAACCTCCCACGCCGCGATCGCGGTCGAAGAAGTTGAAGTACATGCTCTCGTTGAAGTTGGGCTCGGGGCCCAGTGGGTGGGTGTAGTCGTCGGCGGGGCTGATGTTGCCAAGCGTGAGTGTCATGCACACTTGTTAGCCCGCCCGCGTAGTCCAGTCGAGGCAGCGGCGCGCGAGCCACGCACACGCTGGCGAGTAGCTCTAGTTCTCGTCTATATCTTCGAGGCTGACGAGCTCAACGCCCAGCCCCTCGTCGTCGTCCAGCTCAACGCCTGATGGCATCTCAGCGGCTTCGGCGTCGGTGACAGGCACCTTGAGCGCTCCCTCCATGTTGCCCAGCGAAGGGGTCGGGAAAGGGCTGCGTCCCACCTGCACCGAGTGGGTATCGCCGGTGGTATTGCGCCGGTTGAACTCTGCGCGCTTCCACTTCATGAGTTGTTCTCTGAGCGCCACGCCATCGATGTTGAGTGTGTCGCAGACCGTGCGGAACGAAAAAGGGTATTCCCAGCAGTCTTCTGTTATCCAGGTTTCGGCCTCGTCGGACATGCGGCGGTACCTCAGTCGGTTGGCGCCTGTGTGCTTGTAAAAGCAGCGTATACCGTCCTTGAGCACCGCGTACATCAGTGCCCGCTCGGGTCCCATGGCGTCGTCGTTTAACTGGGAGGCAAAGTACTGTTCGGGCAGGGTGAGGTCGGGGCTCAAGTGATCGAGCAGCGACGGCATGAGTATGAAGTTGCCGCTCAGCGCGTCGGGCTCGTGGCGGCGCGGGCTGCGTCTCTTGCCGGGTGCCTGCATGCCCTTTCTCGCAGAGCCGTTGCCGGTTGACGGGCCGCCGTTAGGGGAGTCTCCGTTCGAAGAACCACGGCTAGAGGGCGCTTCGCTGGAGGCGGAAGCGTTCTTGCTTGCGGTCGACGGAGCGGACTCATTGCTACTTCGGTTCATGGGAGGGGGTTGTCCAAGAACTGTGCCGCTATCGACCTTCCCCGATCGGGGGCCAACCGGGGGCCAACCGGACCGGCGACGGTCACCTGGCCGAGCCGTCCAGACCCCGCACCCCCTTCCGGGAGCGGCCCGGCAGGGCGCGAGAAACAAGCTTTTACTGTCTGGATTCGGTCGTGTGCCCTACTTGCTGTCGTGGCTTCTTCGTGTCGGGCTGGCCATTCAGGGGGGGCGGACTCACCCGTTCGGGTGGGTAGGGGGCCTTATTGCATCCCCGCGACGGCAGAGCGGATTCTTGCAGAATCGCCCGATACCCCATGCCTGGTGCATTTTAGAAACAACGACTAGCCACGCGCTTGACACAATTTAGAGGGAGCGGCTATAGTTTGTAATCTTGTTCAACCTGCTGAGGGCTGGGGGCGAGGCACTTGAGTTTCATGGCTGACCAAGAACAGGGACGAAAACTGTCGCGCAAAGAGCGCGAGCTCCAGTTCAGGCTCAATATTGTCCTGGACGCTGCCATGGATGTGTTTTCGGAGAAGAGCTTCGGGCATGTGTCTGTCGAAGAGATCGCCACTCGCGCCGAGATCAGCGTGGGGACGCTGTACAATCTTTTTCACAGTAAAGAAGAGGTCTACACTGCTGTTGTTTCACGTTCTCAGGGCGAGTTTCTCGACACGATCGAGCTATTGCTGGGCGAGGCCCGCGGTCCGCGCGAGCAGGTACTGGCCGTTGTGCGCGGGCACCTGGAGCACTTCTCCCGTATTGAGAACGCGATGAAGATCTACATATCGGCCACTAACGGTTTTCAGTGGGAGCTACGGGCCAAGCTGGCCGTCGAAGTAGGCGAACGGTTGTCGGGCTTCGAGGCCCAACTGGTCGACATATGCCAGGCCGGTATGGACGAGGGGATATTCAAAAAAGGCGTGTCAGCGCAAGAACTTGCGGCGGTTATCCTGGGCGTGCCCCACTCCTTTCTGATGGCTGCTGCACGCAATGACCCACCCGACGTGGCTGCCGGCATACCGGCGGCCGAAGCCACCGTGAATCGCCTCCTGGGCACTGATTGATCGCGGCCGCCTGATCGCCTGCCGGCCCGGGCGCTCTACTTCAAACAATTATCATTGTGTTCAACTTGCTTGAGGGCTTGGCTGTGTTGGACTGTTATAGTAGTAAACACATCCAGCAGAGGCGCTTCATTCTTGAGCCCGCATTTCTTGAGCGGCGTCGCTGCCTGGTGTGGTAATTGGCCCTTCTTTCCGGTTGCGGGGAAGGGAGGCGGACGAGGATGTGGTGTGATTAAGAGCGAGCTCAGGGTTCCGAGCCTGACGCATGCAAAGGCGGCAGGCATATGCGAGACGGCGTTAAAGGCCATGGGTCTGGACGCCAAGAAGGCACTGGATTACAGGGACGGTTACGATTTTCTTGTCGGGGGGCAGGTGCGGTTGGCCGTGCGCTATGCTTTTCCCACCTCGGACCGTGAGCAGGTCTACACCAAGCGCAACGGCGAGGTGTCGCGCTATGTCTACAAGCGCTGGACTTTCAACTTCCACCGCCACGGCAAGATGGACGTGCGCTACTGCGATTTTTTTATCTGCCTGCTTGCCCCCGTGGGCGACGATACTGCTGTTCGCGGCGACCTCAGTGTCTTTGTCATTCCCTGGGAGGCGGTGACCGGACTCACGTTCTGCTCTTCAACGCGGGCTGGAAGCACGAGGCAGTACCGCGGCAAGTACGCGCGCTTTCGTGATGGGTGGAATTTGATCTCCCAGGCGGCAGGCGTTGGCCTCGCCCAGACCGGTCGCATAAAGATAAACGAGAAGGCACGCGCGGCGCTGAGGTTGGTCAAGGGCGGTGCCGATTCGCGCGCTACAGCAAAGGGCGGCAACAAGCTGATCAAGCTGCGTGGCGAGGGCGACGTTGACGGCGACGGTAGCGACCAGCCACCTGTGGGCCCCACCGGTCGCGGATTGCGGCCCGTAGTCTGACCCGGGCGCGGCGCTCAGTGCCGTTCGAGAACCTCGCGCGTAATAAACAGCACCGCCGTGCCAGACACGGCCAGCAGCAGCGGCAGCAGCCCGAAGGGCTCCAGCAGCGCCGGGCTGGTGGCAAGCGCCCCGCAGACAGCCGCGCAGGTCAGTTGCAGGCCTTCCACGGCCAACAGTCTGTGCCGCGGCTGAGCGGGCACGGCCGATTCTTCCACCATTCGGTAGGCTTCAGCCAGCTCCACGTGCTGGCCCTCTATTTCTCCGCTGGTCGACAACCGCCGGGCCCTGGCTATGAGTTCGGTGCTGTAGCGATTGACGTTAAGGCGCAGCAGCTCCCGGGCTTCGGGCGTGACCTGCAGTGCTTCGGGATGGCTGGAGCCGGGACTGGCCGATGGGTCAGCACCGGCGGGCGAGCTCGCTCGGGGCGGCACAAACTGCCCGCTTACGAGGCGGCGGCGGGCCGCGTCGAGTTTGAGTATGCGCGCGCCGGTTGACCGTCGTTCGTGTTTTGCGGCCGGTTGCGGGGCTGCGCCTGCCCGTACCATGCGTTGTTCCATGTTGCTTGACTCTCCCTGTTGCGTTGCGGCCGCGGCCAGCAGGGGTAGAGCAATGCCCGTGCCATCGCCCTCGGCACCGCAACAGCGCGGTTTATGCGGTCTGCGGGCCAGCGGGCGCATCCAGGCAGCGTGAAAAAAATGACTCGGTGACGCTGTTCTGATTGTATGGCCCCCTTGTGGCCACGCCGCCTTGCGCTATCCTGATGGCTGACTGCCCGTTTTGGCGCGTATCGTTATCAGTGGAGAGGTGACCGAGTGGCTGAAGGTGCTCGCCTGCTAAGCGAGTGAGGGGATCATACTCCTCCGAGGGTTCGAATCCCTCCCTCTCCGCCAGTCGGTAAACGGCAATGGGCATGCGCCGGCAGTGGATACTGGCCGGTGATGGATACTGCCCGCGATGGGCACGCGGGCGATGATGGGTAGCAGGTCGGTAGACGGCCAGGGGAGCGGAGGCGGTAACGTGGCAATTTATTGCAAGGTAGACGATGGGTGGCTCACTGGCAGGTGGGTGACGGACGGATTTCGGATAGCCGGTTTGCTGGTGTTGGCACTGGCGGCAGCGGGTTGCTCGGCCAGGGCGAAGCCCGAGGCGGTGGCGCCCAGTCATTTTGTGCAGATAAGAGAGCAGGGAATGGGCTATGCCCACAACCATGGTGCACGACCCTGCTACTCGCTGGAGTTGGCCGACCCCGATTGGAGCCTGGAAGAATCTAAACCCGACTGGGCTCAGTTCTCCCGCTTGGATGGCGTGCTCAGGGTCTATTTTGTCGATAACCGCGACGTGGGTTTTGCCGTTGGAGGCATGGAGCCCGAGGACGCATTGCGGGCTTTCATCGGGGCCGAGGCGGAGTTCATCAAGCCGTTGTTCCAGTTCCAGTCGGTGGAGTCGCCCAAGCTGGCCGAGGACGACAACGGCATCTGGATGCAGTGGGCCTGGGAAGGGCGCGCGGGCAATCGACGAGGAGCCGGCAGCCGGGCCCCGGATGACCAACGCCACGTTGTAGCCAGCCTGTGGATGGACCCCTGGGTGCTGAGCTTTGACTGGGCCACCACCGAGGTTGAGGCCGACTACTTCGGGCCTACGCCCGAGATGATCGACATACTCGAATCGCTGCGCTTTCACCCGGCCTGCTTCGCGGCCATGCGCACGGGTGAAACCTGGTCCCCCTGAAGGGGGTACGCTCCAATTGCGTAAGGGGTAGCAGGGTAGCGATCAGCGGTGGCGCATGAGCACTTGCTCGCCGCTTTCGAAGCTGCCGCCGGCCTTTATCCACGCGCTCAGGGTGGCAGGCGCGTCGCGTGCCGGGTTGTAGACGTCCTCTTCTGACGAGAACAGTCCGTTGCCCGCGTAAACCAGGCGCGTCCAGTTGGGAAAGCTGAAGGGCCTGCCGTCTTTTCGGAAGGGTTCGGGCAGGCAGTTGCGGCACTCAAAAACAATGGCGCCGGTCTCCTCGTCCCAGGCCACCCAGTCCTGCGGAAACGTCATGCAGGGAAAAGGCGCCATCACTCCCGTGATCCATTCTTCTATGGCGGCGCGGCCGTTGAACTCCCCGTAGGCGTGCTCGATGTACACCGCGTCTTCGGTAAACAGCGCGGCCCAGGGCTTCCAGTCGCCGCTTTCCGAGGCCTGGTCGCGCGCCCGGCGGTAAATATCAAGCGCTTCTTCCAGTTCTTCGCGAGTGAATCGTGGCATCTCGTTTTTTCTCCCAGGTGGGCGGCTCGAGTAGCGCAGTCAGCCGTCGCCGTCAGCGCAGCCAGCCCTGCCCGCCGTCGAGCATTATGGTGCTGCCGGTTATGTAGCCCGCGTCAGGTCCGCACATCCAGGCCACCGCCCGGCCTATGTCGGTCTCGCAGTCGCCCACGCGTCCGAGCGGCACACTGCTGAGCATGTCCTGGTATTCGTCGCTGAAGTTTTCTTTCCACCACTCCATGCCCGGTGAGGCCGCCAGTGGCACGATGTTGAGCAGGCGTATGCCCATCGGCCCCCACTCCCAGGCCGCGGCACGTGTGAGCATGCGAGTGGCTTCCTTGATGGCCGCGTAGGCACCCAGGCCGTCGGGGTCGGGTCGCAGCGCCGAGCCACTGCCCAGGTTTATGACCACGCCGCCGCCGCGTAGCTCGTCGTGGCACGCGCGCATCAGGCGCAGGCTTGCCAGTGGTCCGCTGCGAAAGCCGCGCTCGAACTCTTCGTCGTCCACCTCGAGGAGCTTGCCCAGCGGCACCGTCTGCGCGTTGTTGACCAGTATGTCTATGGCCGAGTACTCGGCCAGGGTGGTGGCCACCAGCCGTTCGATGTCGGCAGGCTCGAGAACGTCGGCCTCAACGGCCACCGCCGTTCCGCCGCGCTCCTGTATGTGATCAACGGTGACGGCCAGCTTGCCCAGCGTGCGCCCGGCCACCACGACCCGGGCCCCCGCGTCGCCCAGGGCGAGCGCGATACCGCGCCCCACGCCCTGGCCAGCGCCGGTTACGATTGCGGTCTTGTCCTCTAAAAATCCCATTGCGGCTGAACAAACCACGTGGCCTCGGCCGAAGAAAGGCTCGCGACGCTGCGCCGCCCGGTCAGCTCCCGGTAATCAGCGAGCCGTGGTCGGTGAGTTCGCCGCGTACCCGTTCAAAGCAACGCTCGTAAAGGTAGAACGGTATGGTGGGGTAGAGGTGGTGTACGAGGTGAAAGTTCTGCCACAGCAGCAGGTACTTCAAGCCGGGAAACAAGGTTACGCGCGTGGCCAGGTAGCGGTTGCGCTCCAGGTGGGGCCGGTGCGGCAGGTAGTCAAAACAAACAGCCAGGGCCATCCATGCCAGTGACGTCGGCAGCAGGCCGAGCAGCAGCACCTCGC